>CANFMK010000017.1 GCA_947448325.1 Comamonadaceae bacterium | reverse complement strand
GTGCCGCATTGCAAATCCAGCGGCAATGACAAGGGCGCATCCAAGGCCTGGGCTTGGCCGCTGAAGTAGCGGTCCAATACATCGATTGCGGCCTGCATGAATGCGTTGTGTTCTTGCACGGGCCAAGCCTGCAGCTCGGGCATATGCCGCTGGTCTTCAAAAAACACACCCGACAAGCCCGCAGGGCTGGCCGACAAGTGGATCAGACCCAAAGGGCTTTGCCACTGGCTGCGGGTGGTGAGGGCATGAAACTTCATGGCCAATGATTTTAAATCGCCGCCACGGCCGCTTTGCGTCGGCTACCGTAAAGCACGATGCCGCACACACTGGCGACCACCATCAGGCCGACAAAGCCTGCGCGGTAGGTGCCAAACAGGGTGGACAGCGCGCCAAAAATCGGTGGGCCAATGACGACGCCTGAGAAAGTGAAGGCCAAAGTGCCGCCGGTGGCGACGCTGGCCATGCCCTCGGGTGCACGGCGCGCCACTTCGGCCAGGTAGACGCCATTCCATCCAATGGCTGAAGCGCCGAAGGCGACCAAGATGACAATGATCACAACTTGCGGCGTGTCCACCGTCAAAGTTGCAGTGGCCAAAGCCCCTGCGCTCATCAAGCTGGCCAGCACCAACAGCATGCGCTGCGCGCCCAGCCAACGGTCGGCCACATAGCCCCAGGCAATACGGCCCACCATGCCGCCCAATTGCGTCGCCGACAAGGCCAGCCCAGCGGCGACCAGGCCATAGGCCAAATCGTCATGCAAAAAAGTCACCAGATAAGTGGTCAATGACAACTGCACCATGGAGAACATGAACGAGCAGGCTGCCATGGTGGTCAAACTGCGGTGCGCCAACACCAGGCGAATCGGCGTGATCCAACTGCCCCAGCGTATTTGCAAATCGGGTTGGCGGTCTTGGTCCAGTGCGCCGCGCAAAGGCTGTGAAACGGCTGCGCAGAGCAGACAAACGGCCGCCACTGCGGCCAAACTGCTGTGCCAACTGAGCATCAGGAGCATGGTGGGCACGACAGCGCCGGCCAACAAACTGCCCAAGGGCACGCCGGTTTGTTTAAGTGAGAACACCAGCGACATCTGGTGCTTGGGCGTGGTGCGCGTCAACAGGTGCGAACTGGCCGGTGTGATGGGCCCATAGCCCAAACCGATCAGCACCGCGCCCAGGCCCATGGCCGGAAACCACGGGACAGCGCACAGCAGCAAACCGGCTGCGCACAAGATCAGCCCCCACTGGCTCACACGGATCGCGCCCAGCCGGTTCACGGCGGACCCGCCCATCAAACTGGCGAACATCGCGCCCCCATAGGTCATGGAGACATACAGCCCAACCAGCGCGGGTGAGACTTGCATATCGTGTGCGACCACGGGCGCCATGACAGGCAGGGTCAACAAAGCCATCGAGACCATGGCTTGAATCACCAGGGTCAGTGCCAGTGTGATCCAGTTGCTCAATTCGCCTTCACTCCGGCTTTGGTGAGCAGGCTGTTCAGGTTGTCCATTTCGTATTTCAAATGTGCCCGCAAAGCCTCGGGGCGTGCCATGTCGGGGCTGACTGCAGTGATGCCCATGGCATCGAGGCGTTGGCGCACTTCAGGGTCGGCCACAGATTTTTGCAGGGCAGATGTCAGGAGGTCCATGACAGGTTTGGGTGTGCCTTTGGGCGCGTACAAACCAAAGGAGATGGTGATGTCCAAACCCTGAACGCCGGCTTCGGCGATCGCCGGCAAATCAGGCAAGCCACTGAGCCGTGTTTTGCCGATGGCCGCGTAGGCTTTGATTTTGTCGGTCTTGACCGAGGGCACGGTGCCCGAGGTTTGATCGCACATCAAATCCACCTGGCCGCCCATCAGATCCGTCAGTGCGGGGCCCGTGCCTTTGTAGGGAATTTCATTGAACTTCACATTCAACGCGTTCATCATCATCAAGCCACACAGGTGCGAGGCCGAGCCCACCCCAGCATGGGCCAGGCTGATTTTGGGGGCATTGGCTTTGACATAGGCCAACCATTCTTTCAGATCTTTGGCTGGAAAGTCATTGCGTGCCACGATCAGCATCGGCCCAATGGTGGCGCGACCAATCGGATCGAAATCGTCCACAGGGTGGTAGGGCAGGTTTTTGTACATCGCCGTGTTGGTGGCATGGCTGACGTGGATCATCAGCAGGGTGTAGCCGTCCGGTTTAGCGCGGGCCACTTTGGCGGTGCCGATCGAACCGGAGGCGCCTGCGGTGTTGTCCACCACAATTTGCTGCCCCAGTTGCTTTTGCATGGCACCGGCAAACAAGCGGGTGATGGTGTCGCCCGGGCCACCGGGGGCGTAGGGCATGACCATGGTGATGGGGCGGGACGGAAAGTCCTGCGCTGTGGCACAAAGTCCGCTGAAGGCTATCCACGCGGCCAAGCCGGCACGCAAAAGCTTTGTTTTCATACGTGTCTCCAAAAGATGTTCCGCATCATGCCAGCAAGCGCTGCCGGATGCTGATGGGGTCCATGACCTGCAAAGGTTCGGGTTCGCCGCCCGGAATACCCACCTGGGTCGCGTTCAGGAGCATGGACACCATGACATAGGTGCCCGACAACACCGTCAAATCGATCACGGCCTGCTCGCCCAACTGGTCGACGGCCTCTTGCCATAAGGCATCGGGCACGCGGTGATTCAAGGACAGTTGAACACAATAGTCATAAACCAGCCGTTCGTCCGCTTGCATCTGTGTGGGCCGCTGCGCCATTTGCAAGTCGCGCATCACGGCATCGGCCAAGCCGGCGTTGCGGGCGATGCGTTCGTGCGCCCACCATTCGTATTGGGCGTTTGAGATGCGTGCCTGAATCAAAATGGCCAGTTCGTTCAAGCGCAAAGGCACCGAGGTCTTGAAGCGCAGATAGTCCAAAAAATCAAAACAACGCCGCGCCATGTCAGGGCTTCTCAGCAAGGCGTTGTAAGGGCCGCCCAGGGCGGCGCTGGAGACCTTCAAGATGTCGTCAGCCAAGGGGCGAACATGGGCTGGTAAATCTTCGTAGGCGATCTGAGGCAGTCTTTCGGTCATGGGCGGTCCAGTCGGGTGGGGCTCTTACAATGGAGCCTGAATTGTCATCTGCCAGTCCTCGAAGACTTGGCGTGTTGGCGACTGTTTTTTCTGACCGAGACATTCATGCACATCACCCCCAGTATTTTCAAAGCCTATGACATTCGCGGCATCGTGCCGTCCACCATCCATGAAGCCATGGCCGAAGGTCTGGGCAAAGCCTTTGGTACCCAGGCGCTGATGGAAGGTCAAACCACCGTGGCGGTGGGGCGTGACGGGCGCTTGAGTGGGCCTGCCTTGTCCGCGGCTTTGATGCGTGGCTTGGTGGCGGCGGGGGTGCAAGTGATCGATGTCGGCCTGTGCACCACGCCCATGTTGTACTTTGCGGCGAACACGCTGTGCGCCAGTGGTATTCAAGTCACTGGCAGCCATAACCCCAAGGACTACAACGGTTTCAAAATGGTCATGGGTGGGCGCGCCATTTATGGCGACGAAATCCTGGCTTTGCGCCAGATGATGCAAGACGAAACCTGGGTGCTGCAGCCCGGCGGCAGCGTGCGCGCCGTGGACGTGACCGCCGATTACAGCGCACGCATCGTGAACGACATTCACTTGGCCCGTCCCATGAAGATTGTCATCGACTCGGGCAACGGCGTGGCCGGCGCCACAGCCCCCGGCATCTTTCGCGCTTTGGGTTGCGAGGTGATTGAACTTTTCAGCGAAGTGGATGGGAATTTCCCGAACCACCACCCCGACCCCAGCAAACTGGAAAACTTGAACGATTTGATCGCCGCCCTTCAAACCTCGGGTGCCGAGCTGGGTTTGGCTTTTGATGGCGATGGCGACCGCTTGGGCATCGTCACCCGCGACGGACACAACATTTACCCCGACCGCCAAATGCAGTTGTTTGCGCAAGATGTGCTCAGCCGCGTGCCCGGCGGCACGATTTTGTTTGACGTGAAATGCTCGCAGCGTTTGGCGCCGGCCATTGAGCAGGCCGGTGGCCAGCCCTTGATGTTCAAAACCGGTCACTCGCTGATCAAAGCCAAAATGAAAGCCATTGAAGCGGCTGGCGGCAAAGCACCATTGGGCGGCGAGATGAGCGGCCATATCTTCTTCAAAGAGCGCTGGTACGGCTTTGACGATGGCACTTATGCGGGTTGCCGCTTGCTTGAGATCTTGAGCCGCAGCCCGGACGGCAATGCCGTGCTGCATGCGCTGCCCACCAGCTTCAGCACGCCTGAGTTGAATGTCCCTTGCGCTGAGGGCGAGCCGCACACCGTGACCCAAAAGCTGTTGGACAAGGCCGAGGCCAGTTTCTCAGCCCCTGCCAAAGTCTCCAGCATCGACGGATTGCGCGTGGACTGGCCGGATGGCTTTGGCTTGATTCGCGCCTCCAACACCACCCCGGTGTTGGTGCTGCGTTTTGAAGGCCACACCGAAGCGGCCTTGCACCGGATTGAGACCGAGATGCTCGCCTTGCTGCATTCGGTCAAGCCGGATGTCCAATTGGGCGCATCGGCGCTTTGAATTTTTTCAGCCTCAGGATTGAGCCAGTTCAATGAGGCTTTGCAGTTGCTCAAAAGCGGCTTGAAGCGGACTTGATTGGCGATTTGAGGGTTGAGCCCATATGGCCAATACAGCTTGTGCGATGGCCTCAGAGTCAATTGCCACCTGGCTCAAGCACTTAATGTCCAGCTCCAGGTAGCTCTCAGCAAAGTTCCATACATTCGGGCCATGCAACACACGACAACTGAGCGCCAGTGGCTCATATGGATTGTGCCCCCCCACTGGGGCCCAAGATCCTCCCATCATGGCCACAGTAGCCAATCGGTACCACAAGCCCATTTCGCCAATGGTGTCGGCCACATAAACGCCATCTGTCGCCCCTGGCAACGCTGTCGAGGTACTTCGCTGCAAGGTACCGTTCGGGCAACCCTTAACAACCTCGGCACCCCTGGCAGGAGCCCGAGGGGCGATCAGCAGCAGCGAATTGGGATAGGAATGACGCAGCAAGGTATGCACTCGTAATGCCAGTGACTCTTCGCCGGGATGGCTGGAGGCGAGCAGCCATACAGGCCTGCTGCCCAATGCTTCTTGCCAAGCGTGCAACTGCGCTGCATCACATGCCAATGGCGGTGACATCGATTTGATGGTGCCCGTGATCACCACCTGTTTGGCATCCGCGCCCAATGCGATTAGGCCCTCTCGGGTTTCGTCGTTTTGAGCCCAAAGAGTGGTGAAAAATGGCAATAGTGCTTGGTAAATCCAACGGCCCCAAAGACGTTTGGCTAACGAAGCTTGGTCCAAACGTGCATTCACCAAGGCATGCGGAATGTTGCGCTGCGCGGTGGCATGGATCAAGGCGGGCCACAAATCCATCTCGCACCACACCGCGAGTGCAGGTTGCCAGTGGTCCAGAAACTTATCCACTGTGGCGGGTGTGTCGATGGGCGCAAACTGATGCAGGCAACGTGGCGGCAAGCCAGTTTGATGAAGTGCATCACCAGATGTGCGTGCTGTGGTGGTGATGAGGAAGTTAGCCTGTGGCCAGAGCTTGCCCATCTGCGCAAAAAGCCCAGCCAATGCCATGGCTTCGCCCACGCCCACCGCATGCCCCCAGACCAACGGTCCTTCGGGGCGGGGTAAGGGTTGTGTGACCCATTTTTGTGCCAGGCTTTGCGGTGTTTCTTTACCTCGCTGCAGACGTTTTTGAATTGCCCACCGCCAAATGGGCGTCATCATGCGGGCCAGCATGAGGTAGCCCTTCAGTGCCCATGAACCCCGTGCATTCATGCCGACTCCAGCCAAGGCAGCAACACTGCCATGTGTTTGGCGGTGGAGCCAGCGTGCTCTGCGTAAAACCGCTTGGCACTAGCCATGGCTTGTTCATAAGCACTTGTTGCAGTCAGCAGTTGGACCATTGCTTGCGCCAGTGAAGGAATGTCCATGTGCTGTTGCAGCACACCTGCCGCCAAAGCTTCTACACCCGGGTATTCGATGCCCCAGATGCTGTGGCCCACCATCACAGGCTTTTTAAGGGCCAGCGGTTCAATGACGTTGTGTGCGCCCAGCGGCACAAACGAAGCACCGACAACGACAGCTTGAGACAAAGCCAGGTAAAAATACATCTCGCCCAAGGAGTCGCCCAGCAGAACATCCGTATCGTCGATGTTCACCAAGGGGTTCTTAAAGGCCCATGCTGAATCGAATGTCTGGCTGCGCCGCAGGGTTTTCAGACCCGCGTTTGTCAGCAAGTCATGCACAGCGTCAAACCTTTGAGGGCTGCGCGGCACATAGATAAACAGCGGTTTTGCAAAGCCTACTGCGGCCAGACCTTGCTGGATCAAGCGCATGGCTTCAATGAACTGCTCATCTTCACCCGTGATGGCGCTGGCGAAAGCCACCACAGGCCGCTGCCCCAAGCTCAGATGCCAGTGTTGCACGCAATGCGCAGCGGCAGCAATTTGTTGTTCTGAAACGGGTAGATCAAACCGGGTTTCGCCGACCACCTCAACACGGGCGCACCCCACTTGCCTGAAACGCTTTGCATGGGTTTCGGATTTACACATCACCAGTTGGTAGGCGGTAAACAACTTGGCGCGGAAGCCGCCCCAGCTTTTCAGATCGCGTTCGAAGCTTTTCTTGGGGTATTGGGCGTTGGCCATGCACAAAGGCACATCCATGCTGCGAATGGTGGTGAGCAAGACTGGCCAAGTGTCGATTTCGGTCATCATGGCGCAACGCGGCTGAACATGCCGGATAAATCGTTTGACTGCGCCACTTAATTCAAATGGAAGATAGGCCACTTGGGCTTGACCTTGGGTGATGGCTGTTTCAAGCAGTTTTTGTGCAGCCACCCGTCCAGCGGGTGTTAAGGTGGTGACCAGTACGGGGTAACCCGCTGCAAGCAGTTCGCGCACCAGAGGGGCTGCACCCCGGATTTCCCCCATCGAGGCAGAATGGACCCAGATCGGGTTTTTCAGGTCGGTTTTGACCACCCCCCAACGTTCTGACCAAAACTGCCGGTACAGGGGTTCGCGTTTGCCCCGTTGCCAGACAAAAACCAGAAAGACAGGAAGCAAAACAACCCACAGCACTTGGTACAGCGCGATGGCCAGGCGCATGCCCCATGTGGAAGGAAAACGGGAATTCATGTCTAAAGCGTTGGGGCAGCGGTTGGGCAGAGTGTTCAGGCCAAATCGGCCCAATCGGCAAGGGTGCCTCAGTATACTTAGCAGCTTGTCGCCCCTAAACCCAGAAAACAATCTCACTATGCCCTTGATGCCACAGCCATGGACGGCGGTCATCCCCTTGCGGGCGGGCTCCAAGGGCTTGCCGGGCAAAAACACCCGTCTGCTGGCGGGTAAACCTTTGTACCAACACGCTGTAGATACAGCGCTGGAGGCGGGCGCACAACGCGTCATTCTGGCCACCGATATTTCCGAGGTGCTGTCTGCCTCGCTGCCCCCTGCGGTTCATGCCATCCAGAGGCCGTCTGATTTGTGCGGTGACGCGGTACCGATGGCGCCTGTGTTGAGTCATGCCCTGCAGTTAGCTGCCTGCTCAGGGACAGTGGTATTGCTGCAAGCGACTTCGCCCATGCGCAAGGCTGTCGATATCCAAGCCGCGCTCCGTGTTTTTGCCACCGGCCAGCATGATCTGGTGATGTCGGTGACTAAGGCTGATCGGGGCGTGCTCAAGTGGGGGCGTCTGGACGGTGACCGTTTTTTGCCTCTGAGCGATCCGTCTTATTGCTTTGCAAACCGACAAAGTCTGCCGCCTGTTGTGCGGCCCAATGGAGCGGTATACGTGATGAATGCTGAATGGTTTTTAAAGTTCGGTAGTTTTGTCTCCGAGCGCATTGGCGTGGTCCAAATGAGCGTTGAGCGCAGCCTGGACATTGACACATTGGCTGATTTTGAGCGCTGCGAAGCGGCGCTGGCCAGCCAAATAAAAGGAAACAAGTGATGAAAATTGCAAACCGTGAAATCTCCCTACGCCATGCACCACTGGTCATCGCTGAAATCGGCATCAACCACGGTGGCAGCTTGGGGGTGGCCAAGTCGATGGTCACGGCAGCTCGATTTGCGGGTTGTGAAATGGTCAAACACCAGACCCATTTTGTGGACGATGAGATGACCGAGGAGGCCAAGTCGATTTTTCCGCCCAACGCTGACAAATCGATCTGGCATGTCATGCAAGAGTGCGCGTTGGGCAAAGACGACGAAATCGCCTTGAAAAAGCATGCCGAATCACTGGGCATGATTTACATCTCGACGCCGTTTTCTAGGGCTGCGGCTGACTTCCTCAACGAAATCGGGGTGGCCGCCTTTAAAATCGGCTCGGGTGAATGCAACCATCTTCCCTTGATTCGTCACATTGCTCGCATGGGCAAGCCAGTGATCATGAGCACGGGCATGCAGACCATCGAGAGCATGAAGCCTTCGGTGCAGATCTTGGAAGACTCAGGCATCGAGTACGCCTTGCTCGAGTGCACCAACCTTTACCCGTCGCCGCCAGAAATCGTCAGCTTGCAAGGTGTGAGCGATTTGCGCCAAGCATTTCCGAATGCAGTGGTCGGCTTTTCTGATCACAGCATTGGCCCAGAAATGGCCCTGTCTGCTGTGGCTTTAGGGGCTTGTATTTTGGAGCGGCACTTCACCGATACACGCTACCGCAAAGGCCCCGATATTTCCTGCTCCATGGACCCGGCCGAGTTGCGCTTCCTTATTGACCGATCCAAAGAAATTCATACCGCCCTGAACAACCCCAAAGCGCGCACCGCGCCCGAAGAAGACGTTTACCGCTTTGCCCGAGGTTCCGTGGTGGCCGACAAAGACCTGGCCGCAGGTCATCTGGTGACCGAGGCCGACATCTGGGCGCGTCGCCCGGGTTCAGGAGAGATTTCGGTGCAGTACTTTGACCGTCTGATCGGAGCTCGACTGATGCAAGCGGTCAAGCGCAACCAGCAATTGCGCTGGGCAGATTTTGATGGTGTGGAGCGACCCGAATGAGCGAGGTGATTGAGACAGTCACTGGCAAGAAGTTGCTTTTTGTGACGGGTACACGGGCAGACTTCGGTAAGCTCGAACCTTTGGCACATGCGGCGAAACAAGCGGGTTTTGACATCAGCTTCTTCATCACGGGCATGCACATGATGAAGCGGTATGGAGAGACCCGACTGGAAGTCAAACGCTTTGCAGGAGCTGAGTTTTTTGAATTTGTCAATCAACGCGAAGGCGATGCACTCGACTTCATCCTGTCCAAGACCATTCTGGGTTTTTCGGATTTTGTTCACGAACACCGGCCAGACCTCGTCATCATCCATGGTGACCGGGTGGAGGCGCTTGCTGCGTCCATTGTCTGTGCCATGCGCTACATCCGATCGGCCCACATTGAAGGCGGTGAAGTGTCTGGCACGATCGATGAAAGTATTCGCCACTGCAACACTAAGCTGTGTGCCGCGCATTTCGTGAGTTCCGACGCCGCTCGCCAGCGCGTCCTGGCGCTGGGCGAGGCCTCAGACCGGGTGTACAACATTGGGTCACCCGAGTTGGATACGCATGCGAGACCATCGGGTGTGACCATCGAAGAAGTCAAAGCTCGCTATGCGATTCCTTTTCAAGAGTACGGTATCGCTGTATTCCACCCTGTGACTTCAGAGCAGGACAACATTGGAGCTCAAGCGAAGTCCCTTTTCGGTGTGCTTGAATCCAGCGGAAAGTGCTTTGTGGTCATTGCGCCAAACAATGATCCAGGAACCGAACAGATTTTTGCAACACTCGAAAAATTGCCTGCGGACCGGTTTCGGCTGATTCCATCAATGCGTTTTAATTATTTCAGTGAACTCATGAAAAATGCTGCATTGATGGTGGGCAACAGCAGTGCAGGGGTCAGAGAGGCGCCATTCCTAGGATTGGCGAGTTTAGATGTCGGCACCCGCCAGAACAACCGGGCGCAGGCAAGTTCAGTCAGTTCTTTGTCTGCTTTTGATACCGATCACATTCGTCAGTGGATAGATGGCAAGTGGATGTACCGTGAACTGGTGAGCGAAGGATTTGGAAAAGGATTGGCATCCTCCTTGTTTGTGGAAATAATCAATCAACCTGAATTTTGGCAATCTGCCATGCAAAAATCATTTGAATGATGCCGATGACTTTAGATTTCAACAAGATAGGTGTTTGGCTGATCAATCTTCCGGAAAACCATGACCGTTTGATAAAAATGGCGGATCAGCTGGATCGAATAGGTATTTCTTGGAAATTATTCCCTGCCGTCAATGGCCGTGAGAAATACGACGAACTCATCAAGTTGGCCGACCCAGCCGCATACAGCAGGAACATGGGCAGCCCGATTTTGCCTGGCAAGCTCGGTGTCTACGCATCGCACACATCGGTTTGGAAAGAGTTCATTCAATCCAATTTGGAGTTGGCATTAATTTTTGAAGACGATGTGGTTTTTCATGATGATTTCTTGGAGGCTGTCGAATCAGCCTATGCGGCTAAAAACCATTGGGACATCGTGAGATTCAATTGTGTCAGGGCCAAACTACCAATAAGCCAAGGACGAATCAATAAATGGCAGTTAAACGCTTATGTCGGCCCATTTACGGGTAACGCTGCCTATATGGTGAAAAAAGACATTGCTGCCAAGCTTGTGCGTGAGATTGGACCCCAGACCCGGGCACTCGACCATGAATTGAACAGATTTTTCAAGCACGACTACCGGCTGCTTGGCATGCAGCCTTGGGCCAGCCATACCGATGATGGCAATGTGAGCACCATCACGGGTGTGGGCTTTGCCTCTGTCAAAAAATTCAAATGGTACAAACGCTTGCCACACTACCGTTTGAAAGCCGCTAACTATTTCAGGCGCCTATTCTGGTTGGTGCGCAAGGGAATGATTTTCCCTTCCCAAAAATCACTCTTGGATTGAATGAACCATGATCAATTTACTGGTTGAGGGGCGTGGCGAACTCCGCAAGAGTATTCTGGATGAACTAGTCCGCATCTCGCAGGGGCGGATACAGCTGGGACTCCATTTTGGCGACAAGGATGCTGATTTTCACAGTGCTTGCTTGTCCCGCATGGAAGTCAGGCTTGGCAAGAGTGGCCATCTGATCCGGGATCATCTTTCCAAGGGGGCCAATATCCCCTTGCTGTCTTCCCCTGAGTTTCACAAGATGATGGAAATCGGGATTGAACAATTCCACAGGAACTCTGCCTCCTATCGGTACCGTTCGCACAATCTCACGAGCATTCAAGACTACCTTGACTACTATCACATACTGTCTGAAGCCTACGCCCAAGAAATAGAGTCACGAGGCATCACACATGCCCTGTTCATGAATGTGCCGCATCTGGGTCCAGACATGGTTCTTTACCAGGTTGCCAAGGCCATGGGTTTGAAGACGCTCATCGTCAGCCAGACATTCTTTGCTGACAGTTTTTTTTCCATGAATTCGATAGAGGACTTCGGTCACCTCAATCCTGCGGCGCCGACTGGACCCCCTGTACCCATCGAAAAAGGATCGGCCCCAGATCTCTTCTATATGAATGCAGATTGGCAGAAAGAGGGAGGCAGAGGGCAACTGTCCTGGCGACCCATCATGCGCTGCCTTGAGTTTGTCTTGAGAAAGAGGCCAACAAAGGCGCTTAATTTTCCTTATGTCCTTCGCTTGATTGGTCGTATAGGTCAGGTGTATCAAAACCTGCCAAAGTGGCGAGACCCATTTGGTAAATTTTTCCATGAAAATGAATTGGCCTATTTTGAGCACCTGGCCCAGTTCGAAGGCAAAGATGTGGACTGGGAAGCCAAATTTGTGTATGTTCCTCTTCATAACCAGCCGGAGATGTCCACCCAGTCGCTGGGAGGATTGTTTCGTGATCAATTGTTAATGATCGAGGCTGTTGCGCGAGCACTGCCTGAAGGCTGGAAAATTTACGTCAAAGACAACCCGCGTCAGGGTGCTTATGCACGCGGCCCTATGTTTTTTCATCGACTCACGAGGATTAAAGGCGTTCAACTCGTGCCATTGGATACCAGCACATACGAATTGTCCTCCCGCGCTCAGTTGACTGCGACCGTCTGCGGCACAGCGGGATGGGAGTCGATCAGAAAAGGAAAATCGGTACTTGTATTCGGTGGAGCTTGGTATAAAAGTTTTCCTGGAGTATTTCAATGGCATAACGGAATAGATTTAGAAGCTATTGTTAATCATCAATTTGAACACTCCGATCTTGAAAGTGCTGCAGGAGCTTTGCAAGGAGCTTGTCATCCGGGAATTATTGAGTTACTTTATAAAACTAGGGCGAAGAATTACAGCGATAGTGAAAATATTAAATCCGTTGCTGTTGCAGTTTTAGGATTATTGGAAAATAAAATACCTGTTACATTTTCGAGGATTTGACTTTATATGCAAAGATTTGTTATATGCATGAAGTACGGAACAGTTTATCCTGCTGCTTATGTCGATGTTCTTTTTAATGCAGTTAAATCTTCGTTGACCGGAGATTTCAGATTTATCTGTTTAACAGATGATGGTAATGGAATTCACCCCGATGTGGAGGTGCATGATATACCCGGTGTAGGACTCACGTCAAGGGAGTGGTTTGTTGGTGGAGTTTGGCCAAAAATTGGATTATTTGATTCTTATTTTCACGGACTCAAAGGTAGGGCATTATTTATTGATCTTGACATGGTTGTACTGCGTGGTCTTGACGGTTTTTTTGAAATTGATAAACCATTTGTTGGCTTGAACGCCGGACCTGGTTGGGGACGCGGCGGTACGCCCACTGAGTTCGGTTCAGCCGTTATTGCTTATGAGCTGGGAAGTTGGGGGCATATTGCTGATCAATTTCGGCGTGATAAAATCAATATCATGCGTTCATTTCGCACTGAACAATCCTACGTGGCCACTCATATTAAAGAAATGAACTTTTGGCCTGAAGGTTGGGTACTTAGCTTTAAGCGTTCCTTGAGGCAACCCATGGTTGCAGACCTTATTTTTCCTCCTAAGACCCCACCAAATTCCGCACGCATGATCGCATTTCATGGGACGCCAAGACCTCAAGATTTATTGCCCGGTGGACCGTTCTTTTGGGATAGATTTCCTCACTTAGGGTGGGGTGTAGTTCCGTGGATGAATGAGTATTGGCAACGGAATGGAGGTTAAAGCATGACGCTTGATCTGATGTCATGATTGTGTTTCATATGATTTTAGCTGTGATTTATTTTTCTAATTATCAGAAATTTTATTTTTTCGGAATTTAATAAATTCTAGCGAGCCATTTGGCATGGTTTGAAAGTGCTTAGGCGTATTGAGGGTAGCTTCCATCGCATTTATTTTGGGCAGAGAGAAGCTGGCTGCAAATACACTGTGCCAGTATCGTACGAATTTTTTGCCGTAAATTTGCTGTATTACCCATACAGAGGATGCTCGTCCATCAGATACCCCATGGATTACGTTAGATTTGGTAAATTCCATTATTTTAAAGAGGTCTGCGCAAAAGCTAATGCCTTGCTCATCTTGAAAAGCAGGGCCATCTATAAGAATGAATGAATAGTCTTTTTGTGGAATGTTCGAATGAATATACCCTCTGAACATTGACATTTCATATTTTTCTCTTGGGCCATATACAATTTCAAC
The DNA here is from genome assembly GCA_947448325.1 of Comamonadaceae bacterium. Classification (GTDB taxonomy): domain Bacteria; phylum Pseudomonadota; class Gammaproteobacteria; order Burkholderiales; family Burkholderiaceae_C; genus Limnohabitans_A. Next base: position 12,998 of record CANFMK010000017.1, on the reverse strand, counting down.
GATATCATTGTATTTTTCAGGTAGATTTTTTATCGCGCTTTCATACCATTCTTCCATGCTTTCCATGCTGATGATTTTCCCATCATAGTTGGGATGTATTTTTCTCAGATGTGCAACGGTTGCTGCCAAGACAAGTGTGGATGATCCAGTTCCTGATTCCAGTATCCAAGCAGGTTTGTACTTTTTAATTTTCCTGACAGACATCCACAAAGTGATCCATTGTGTGCCGGTGGTGCCTGATTTTTTGGCATAGTCTCTGACATCTTGCACCGCCTCAGGGAACTCTTTTTCTATGGATTTCTTGGCAAGAATGTTCAAAACTTTTTGAATGACTTTTCTCATTTTTTGACTCTTTTACTGTGTTGGTTTTTTATGCATCACCGCCAAACAAATCCCGCGTATAAACCTTCTCATCCACATCGGCCAGCTCTACCGAACGTCGGTTGGCGACGATCAGGTCACAGCGGGATTTGAACGTCTTTAAGTCACGCACGACCTCGGAGCCAAAAAAGCGATCTTGTTTGAGCATGGGCTCAAAAACCACGACCTCAATGCCTTTGGCCTTGATGCGTTTCATGATACCCTGCACGCTGCTGGCCCGAAAGTTGTCGCTGCCCGCTTTCATGATCAGGCGGTAAATTCCCACCACATTTGGTTTTTTCTTGACGATGTCCATGGCCAGAAAATCTTTGCGCGTGGTGTTGGCGTCCACCACCGCCCGAATCATGTTTTGGGGCACTGCAGAGTAGTTGGCCAGTAACTGCTGTGTATCTTTGGGTAGGCAATAGCCACCGTAACCAAAACTGGGGTTGTTGTAGTGGTTGCCAATGCGTGGGTCCAAGCAAACGCCGTCAATGATCTGGCGCGTATCGAGTCCGTGAGACATGGCGTAGGTGTCCAGCTCGTTGAAGTAGGCCACCCGCATCGCCAAGTAGGTGTTGGAAAAAAGCTTGATCGCCTCGGCTTCTGTGCTGTCAGTCAACAAAATGGTCGCGTTCGGTTTCAGCGACGCATCGCACAACATCTGTGCAAATGCCAAGGCGCGATCGGAGCGCTCGCCCACCACGATGCGGCTGGGGTGCAGGTTGTCGCGCAGTGCCAGGCCCTCGCGCAAAAATTCGGGTGAAAACACCACATTGGGCCAGCCAAGACTCTCGCGCATGCGCTGGGTAAAGCCTACAGGTACTGTGCTTTTGACCACCGCCATGGCGTTGGGTGCCAGGGCAAGGGCGTCGGCCAACACCGCCTGCACCGAATCTGTATTGAATGCGTTGCTTTCGGCGTCGTAGTCGGTCGGGGTAGCCACAATCACCACCTGGGCGCCAGCGTAGGCATCGTTCTTGTCCGTTGTGGCACGCAGGTTCAGCGCACGCTCGGACAGAAACTCCGCCACGTCGTCGTCTTCCACCGTGGGCTGTCGAGCGTTGAGCTTAGCAACGCGAGCCGGATCAATGTCTAGCGCAACCACTTCGTGGTGCTGTGACAGTAATACCGCCATCGACAGACCTACATAGCCCGTGCCCACTACAGTGATTTTCATAATGTTGTCTCCGTTTATGTCTATGTCGATTGATTACCCCACTGAATGCGCACTGGATTTTGCTCCGACAGTTGGCAAGTTGGGTACGGATTAATTCCATCGAACAGAGTAATACGGTTGTCCTTGTAACTTGCCAATTGTTAACAAACCACTTTTCCCATAAGGGGAAAGTTTGGGCAGTTACCGCTCAGTTTTGCAACAAACTGTTGACTTTGAGCAAATCCGCTTCTTTCAAGCTGCCATTGGCTTGACGCAGTTTGAGCTGGCCCACCAAAACGTCGTAACGCGCTTTGGCCAGATCGCGTTTGGTTTGGTACAGCTGACTTTGGCTGTTGAGCACATCAATGTTGATGCGCACGCCCACTTTGTAGCCCAGCTGGTTCGCGTCCAAGGCGGCTTGGCTGGAAGACTCCGCCGCTTCCAGTGCTTTAACTTGGCCCAGACCCGATTGCAGGCCCAAGTAAGCGGTGCGGGTGGCTTGCGCGACTTGACGCTGAACGGCTTCCAAGTCGGTGCGTGCTTTTTCTTCCAGGGCGATGGTTTCGCGAATGCGGTTTTGTGTGGCAAAACCAGCGAATAATGGCAGGTTGGCGCTGATGCCTGCACTGGCAATCAATGCTTGACTAGAAAAAGTATTGACCGCAGTGCCGTTGATGTTCTTTTGCAAGTTGTAGCCCATTGTGAAATCCACTGTAGGCTTATGCCCTGCTTGCGCTTTTTCGGTTTCCAGTTTGGCCACATCCAAGTTGGTTCTGGCTTGCACAATACTGGGGTGCAGTTGTTCGCTGTTGCTTACCCACAGGTCCATGGAGCCTTCAGGCACGGGCGGCAGTATGCTTTGCTTTTGGATATTGAAAGGTGCAATGCCTGATCTGCCCACCAACAACTCCAAAGCCAATTTCTTCACCCGCAGATCGTTGTCAGCCGCAATTTCTTGCGCGACCACCAAGTCATATCGCGCCTGGGCTTCACGGGTGTCAGTGATTGTGGCGGTGCCGACTTCAAAATTGCGTTTAGCGCTGCTCAGTTGTTCTGCCACTGCTGTTTTCTGGGCTTTGACAAAGGTCAGACTGTCTTGTGAGCCCAATACATCAAAGTAGGCTTGACTGCTTCGAACAATCAAATCTTGTTCTGCCTGGATCAAAGCGGCTTGGGCCGAGTCCAGTGCTTTTTGACTCTGACGGTAGTTTGCCAAGTTGGCTGGGCGATACAAGGGCTGAGTCAGGTTCACGCCTGCTGTTTGTGTGGTGTAGGCGCGATTCGTCGTGGGGGTTGTCGGGGTGGTATTGACGGTGCTTTCTAAAGAGGAGCGCGTGGCACCGCTTGACAAATTGGCGGTAGGCAACAAATTGGCCAACCCCTGATCGGCCTTGGCCAAGTTGGCTTGAAACTGCGATTTGGCCGACTGGTAGGCAGCGTCATAGCCTTTGGCCATGTCGTAAATTTCGATCAGGCTTTGGGCTTGGGCTGTACTTGCGAGAGCCATGCCGATCAAGAGGCTGATGGAAGTGCGCTGAAATAGAACCAGGGTAGGGCGAATGTGTTGCATGCAGTTCTTTCTTGGACGCTGATGAAATTGAATTTCAATTAATAAACCGGAATACTCGGATCAACTTGCGTGGCCCAGGCATGGATGCCGCCCGCCACATTGATCACCTCAAAGCCATGCTGCGCCAAAAAGGCGGCCACTTGCATGCTGCGCCCGCCGTGGTGACACAGACAGGCAATGGGGCGTGATTTGTCCAATTCGTCCAGCCGTGCCGGAATGGTTTGCATCGGCATGTGGACAAAGTGCAGGCCCTCGGGGGCAACACTGGCGGTTTGCCATTCCCAGCCTTCGCGCACGTCCAAGAGCACGGGATTTTGGTCGGCCACGCTGGCGGTCCAAGCGGGCAGTTGTGCGGGCGTGATTTGTTGCATGGCTTAAAAACTGAAGTGCGAGTGCTCGGCAAAGCTCACCAAGCGTGGAGCCACCGTGTCCCAAGGCTCGGCGGTGGTCCAGGCGGTCTCGCTGTTGCGGGTGACCAGCGTGGCGCGCATCATGGGCTCGTCGCCCACGATGGCGGCCAAACGACCGCCTACTTTGAGCTGGGTCAGCAAGGCTTGCGGCACTTCGGCCACCGAGCCGCTCAAAACGATGACGTCAAATGGGCCGTCAGCGGCGGCACCTGCCACCCCATCGGCTTGGCGGACATCGACATTGCTGATGCCTTCTTGCGCGAGAATTTTGCGGGCTTGGGCGGCCAATTGGGCATCGATTTCCAAGCTCAGCACGTGGGCAGCCCGATGCGCCAACAAAGCGGCCATGTAGCCGCTGCCCGTACCAATTTCCAGAACGCGCTCATGGCTTTGGACCGCCAGGTCTTGCAGCAAGCGCGCTTCCAAGCGGGGGGCCAACATGGCTTGGCCGCGCGCACCGCCTTCGCGCAGAGGCAGTTCCATGTCCACAAAGGCCATGGCTTTCAGACCGGCAGGGACAAAGTTTTCGCGCTTGACAACGGACAACAGCGCCAGCACTTCGCCGTCCAGGACTTCCCAGGGGCGGATTTGCTGTTCAATCATGTTGAAACGGGCTTGTTCGAAATTCATCGGGACTCCAAGAGGTAAATTGGCAAAACTGAGTTAATTTTAAAGGCCTGAACCTTGCCCAGCCTGACGCGCGGCTGTGAGGCCCGCTTTTCGGCGCAACCATTGCGCCAAATCATCCATATAGCAGTACATCACGGGCACCACCACCAGTGTCAAAAGCGAGGAGGTGATGACCCCGCCGATCACGGCCTGGCCCATGGGCGCGCGTTGTTCAGAGCCCTCGGTCAAGGCAAAAGCCAGCGGGATCATGCCGAAAATCATGGCCAGGGTGGTCATCAAAATCGGGCGCAGACGCACTTTGGCCGCCATGAGCAAGGCGTCATGGCGCGCCATGCCTTCTTCGGTGGCGCGAATCGCAAAGTCCACCAGCAAAATCGCGTTCTTGGTGACCAAGCCCATCAGCATAACCACCCCAATCACCGAGAACATCGAGAGTGATGAACGAAATGCCATCAGGGCCAGCACCACACCGATCAGGGTCAGGGGCAGGGAGGTCATCAAGGCCACGGGTTGGAAGAAGCTCTTGAATTGGCTGGCCAAAATCATGTAAATGAAGATGATGGCCATGACCAGTGCCGAGACCGCGTAGCCAAATGACTCATTCATGCTTTTGGTCGAGCCGCCAAATTGATAACGGTAGCCCGGCGGAAAAGGCATGGACGCCATGACTTTTTGGATATCGGCCGAGACCTCGCCCGCAGTTCGGCCATAGGCGTTGGCGCTGATCGAGACTTCGCGCATCAGGTCGCGGCGGTTGATTTGGTTGGAACCGGTGGTCTCTGTGACTTTGGCCACTTGACCCAGACGCACATGACGGATGCTGCCGTCGGCCGGGTTGGTGACGGCAAAGGGCAAGCGTTCCAAGTCTTGTGGGTTGTTGCGTGCGTCAGGGTCCAGGCGCACGTTCACGTCATAAGTTTGATCGTCGGGCGCACGCCAGTTGCCCACGGTTTGCCCGGCCACCAAGGTGCGTAAAGGGCCCGCCAATTGCGCCACGCCCAAGCCCACATCCGATGCTGAGTCACGCATCACCTCGATGCCAATGGTTGGTTTGGGGGCCTTGACGCTGGAGTCCAGATCCACCAAGCCGGGGATGGCGCGCAGCTTGTTCATGGCCAGTCGGCTCAGCCGCTCCAGTTCGCGCTGATCGGCACCTTGCAGCGAAAATTCGATTTGTTTATTGCCGCCCACCGAATCGGTGGTGCCCACCTGCGTCACGGTGATGCCGGAGACGCTGTTCAAGCGCTCACGCAAGGCGCCCGAAATTTGGTCCACGCTGCGTTGGCGGTCTTTGCGGTCGACAAAACGAATGCCCATGCTGACGTTGTTCTTGCCCAACGCACTGCCGGTGTTGATGGTGGCCACGGTGTAACGCACTTCCGGGACTTCGCGCAGGATGGCTTCAACCTGGCGCGCTTTGGCGGTGGTGGCTTCCAGCGACGAGCCCACTGGCGTTTGGAAGGTGACAGTGGCCTCTGAAAAGTCGGCCTTGGGCACGAACTCGGTCCCCAACAGCGGCACCATGGCCACGCTGACAATGAAGACGCCCAAAGCCGAAAGGACTGTGGCGCGCTTGTGGCGCAAGGCCCAGCGCAAAATAGCTTGGTAGGCATCCGAGAGCCACTCGGTGGCGACATCAAAAAGATGGGTCACCCGGCCTATGGTTTTGTCATACAGGGTGATGGCGACGAATTTGCCCTGTGTGTGAATGCTCGGGTCATGCCAGATGCTCGACAGCATGGGATCGAGTGTGAAACTCACAAACATAGAGATGCCGACCGCTGCCACGATGGTGATGCCAAACTCGTGAAAGAACTGGCCGATGATGCCCTGCATAAAGCCGATCGGTAAAAACACGGCGACGATGGACAAGGTGGTGGCCAGCACGGCCAAGCCAATTTCTTGCGTGCCGTCCATGGCCGCTTGAAAAGCGCTCTTGCCCATGTGCAGATGGCGCACGATGTTTTCGCGCACCACAATCGCGTCGTCAATCAGCAAGCCCACACACAGCGACAGCGCCATCAGCGTGATCATGTTGATGGTGAAGCCAAACAGGTCCATGAACAAAAACGTGCCGATGATGGAGATCGGCAAGGTCAACCCGGTAATGACCGTGGAGCGCCAGGAGTTGAGGAACAAAAACACGATCAACACAGTGAGCAAAGCCCCTTCAATCAAGGTGCGGCGCACGTTGTCCACGCCGACACGGATCGAGCGAGAGTTGTCGGTCACGGGCGCGAGTTGAATGCCTGGCGGTAGTTGTTTTTCGATGTCTTTGTAGGCTTTGACCAAGCCATCCACCACTTCGATGGTGTTTTCGTCTTGCGACTTTTGTACCGTCAGCAGCAAGGTGCGTTGACCATTGAACAAGGCCAGGCTTTCCAGTTCTTGCGCACCATCATGGACCGTGGCCACTTGAGCCAGTCGTACTGCGGTGCCCGACTTTTTGGCGACGATGATGTTGCCAAAATCCTCGGGGCGCACCATGCGCGACTGCACCTGCACCACACGCTCTTGCGCACTGGATTTCAAAGTGCCTACGGGCGCGTCTTGATTTTCATTGCGTACTGCGTTGACCACCTGATCGGCCGTGACGCCAAAGGCCTCCATGGCATCGGGCTTCAGGTACACATTGAGCTCACGTCGGCTGCCACCCACCACCGTGACCGAGCCAACGCCGCGCACATTTTCCAATTTCTTTTTCAATACCTGCTCGGCCCAATTGGTCAATTCGACCGGCGTTGGCGTTTGTCCTTGTGCGACTTCTTTGGGGATGACCGCGAGCGACCACACGGCCCGACTGGCGGGGTCAAATCGCAGCACGCGCGGCTCTTTGACCTCGGTGCGCAGCTGGGGTTTGACGGCGGCCACTTTCTCGCGCACATCTTCGGCCGCTTTGCGGCTGTTGGTGTTCAAGTCAAACTCTAAAACCACCACCGATTGGCCTTCGTAGGTGCGCGAGGTCAGGGCGCTGATACCGGCAATCGAGTTCACGCCCTCTTCGATTTTTTTGGTGACTTCGCTCTCCACGATTTCGGGGCTGGCACCGGGGTATTCGGTCAAAACCACGACGACGGGGAAGTCGATGTTGGGAAACTGGTCGACCTTCAATCGCTGCAAGGAGAACAAGCCCAGCACCACAATGGCGAGCATGACCATGGTCGCGAAGACCGGATTTTTCAGACTGACTTGGGTGAACCACATGGCGTGCTTTAAGGTTTCACGGTTGTGAATTTCACTTTCGTGCCTTCACGTACGGCGCCCGAACTGGCGCTCAGGATCTGCATGCCTTCGGTCAGCGTCGCCCCCACGCCGGTGACGGCCACCATCTCTTGCGCTTGGGCTTGTCCGCGAAGGCCTTGAGAAACTGTCATGTGGCGTACCTGCCCGTTATCGATCCATTGCACATAGGGCTGAGGCTTGTCCGTACGCACGCTGGTGACCGGCACGGCCAAAGTCGAAACCGCGGTGGTGGCCAACTGCCCCTGCACAAACAGGCCTTGGCGTAAATCGGGATGCGCTTGAACGCCCAAATACATCAGCACGCTGCGGCTGCCTGCTTGCGCGCTGGGATTGATGCGCAGCACACGCGCTTTGACGCTCGTCGTGCTGCCTTCCAGGGTCAAACTGGCGCTTTGGCCGATGCGAACTTGAGCGGCATCGGCCGGCGGCACTGCCGCTTCCACTTCGAGCTGAGTCAAGTCCACGATTTCCACAATGCGGGCGTCCAGCGCCACGCGTTCGCCGGGCTGGGCCAAACGCTGCGCAATCAGTCCCGACAGCGGCGCTTTGAGGCTGGTGTCATCCACCGACTTGCGCGCCACGTCGAAGGCGGCCACAGCCGCCAAGTGCGTGGCCTTGGCGCCGTTCAAATTGAAGAGCGAGGTGTCCAAAGCGGTTTTGGAAATAAAGCCCTGATCAACCAAGGCCTTGTTGTTGTCAAACTGCTTTTGCGCGACTTCCACTTGCGCCAAGGCCGCATCGACTTGTCTTTGCGCTTGGCGCTGACGCGCCAGGTATTCGGTCGGGTCAATGCGGGCCACGACTTGGCCTTGTTGGACCCGGTCGCCTTCGCGCAGCGTGAAGTCCATCAACTCACCGGCGACGCGGGCTTTGACCATGGCCGAGTTCACCGCTTTGAGCGTGCCGGAAACGGGCAAGTCTTGGGTCATTGTCAGCGTTTGGGCCACAACGACGTCGGAGGGGGCTAGCTCCAGAGTTTGGGCTACCAATTTGGCAGCCTCCGTGCTTGCAGCGGTGACTTGCGCTGCCGCTTTGCGTTGCAGGTTCCACCGGTAAGCACCGAAAGCGGCCGCCAAAATAACGATCGCCAGCAATGCGCGGCGTAAATATGATTTCATGGGTTCAATGTCCTGGGGCCATGCCACGCACCAATAAGTCGGCGTGGTGGGTGATGAATTGTTCGGGGTTGATCGAGGGTTGGGGTCCACTGCAAGCGCCAGTGGAATGTTTTTCCATGACCAAAAAAATCAAAGGGGCCATGACCGAGTAAATGGTGTTGTCCACATCGATGGCACGAAAGTCACCCCGGTCAATGCCGCGTTGTAACACCATGCGCACCAATGACTGAGCGGGTTGGATCACATTGCTGCGAAAAAATTGGGCCAGTTCAGGGAAATTACCGGCTTCGCTCATCATGAGTTTGGAAATGCCTGATGCTTTGGTCGCACCATAGCGGCGCCACCATTCGAGCATCATCCAGGTCAGCAATTCACCGCTGCTGCCCGTGAAGTTTTCGGCTTCGGTGATGCCTTGTGCCACTGGGCGGGCCACGTTTTCCATGACCACGGCTTTGAACAGTTCTTCTTTGCTCGGAAAGTACAGGAACAAAGTGCCTTTGGACACGCCAGCCCGCACCGCGACCTCTTCAGCCCGCGTGGCGGCGAAGCCTTTTTCGACGAACAAATCCAACGCCGCCTCCAGTAATTCACCTGGGCGGTCTTGTTTGCGGCGTTCTCTTTTGTGCTGATGGGGGTCGGACACGGGGATTTTTAATGACTGACTGGTTATTAATGTAAGTCATTGGCTCTGGTCAGTCAATCAACCCCGCCGTATCACCACCCGCTGAAGTCAGACCCATTCAGCGCAAAGCGCGCAGCAATTTTTGGCCTGCACGGCCATTGACTTCATGGCCCAGTCGAGTTTGTTCGGCTTTGATGGCGATGCGGCTTTTGTCGCCCAACATCCCGTCGATTTCGCCAATGTCGTGACCGCGGCCACTCAGCAAGGTTTGAATCTCCCTGCGCTCAGCACGCGAGAGCCCGGCATCGTCGGTTGGCCAAGGGGTGGCAAACGGCCCTGCACCGCGCAGTCGGTCGGACAGATGGGCAATGGCCAAGCCGTAACTTTCGGCAGCGTTGTAGCTGTATATCGCCTCAAAGTTGCGAAACACCAAAAACGCGGGCCCTTTGGCGCCCGATGGCGTCATCAGCCCTGCCGAGCCGCCCAGGGCGGGCAGGGCGCTGCCATCCACCCGCGTCAAGCCGCGTGCAGCCCAATCACTCAAGGGTCTTTTGTTTTTACGGCCTTCGCCCGCTACGTCCAAGCCAGTGGGCAGCTTGACTTCAAAGCCCCAGACTTGCGCAGCGTTCCAGCCGGCTTTGCTCAAAAAATGCGCTGTAGAGGCCAGCGCATCGGGCACGCTGTCCATCAGGTCACGGCGGCCGTCGCCGTCAAAGTCCTGTGCCAGTCGCTCAAAGGTGGTGGGCATGAACTGGGTGTGACCGAAAGCGCCAGCCCAGGATCCCACCAGCCGCTCGGGCGCGATATGGCCTGCCTGCAAGATGCGCAGCGTAGCGAAGAACTCGCCGCGAAAGTAGTTTTGCCTGTGGCCGAAACAAGACAGGGTGCCCAGCGCCTGGGTCAGGGGGTATTTGCCAAAGGTTTGGCCAAAATTACTCTCCACCCCCCACACCGCCACCACAGTGGCCGGGTCCACGCCGTATTGAACAGCGACCTTGTCCAGCAGTTCACGGTGCTTGGTCAGTTGGGCCAGGCCTTCGGCCACCCTCTCCTCGTCCACCAAGGCGGCCATGTAGTCCCAAATCGGCATGCGAAATTCGGGCTGGTTGTTCATCTTGTCTAAGATGCCCATGTCAGGCGACAGGCCTTGGGTGAAGCGACCAAAGCTGGCTTCTTGAACGCCCGCTGCTTTGGCCGGACCGCGTAAGCCGGCCAGGCAGTTTTGAAATTCGGTTTGTGCGCCTGCGCTGGTGGCCCCCATCAAGACCCAAAGGCACAGGCCCCATTTGAGACCCAGAGCAGGAAAGTTCAATACACGCATGGACCTGGATTGTAGGGTGGGCTCCCACCGTGCCCCTGACTATTCGCCCGCCGACTTAGGCGGCCCCTGGGGGAGATTCGTCCAGCTTGATCACATCGGTCGAAAACACATAGCCGCTGCCGCGCACGGTTTTGATGAGGGCAGGTTGTTTGCCGTCGTCATTCAAGCGTTGCCGCAGACGGCTGACTTGCACATCCAGTGATCGGTCAAAGGGCCCCAAATCACGACCGCGAGTCTGTTCCATCAACTGGCTGCGTTCCAAGGTCTCACCGGCATGCTCGGCAAAAAATTTGAGCAAATTAAAGTCCATGCTCGTCAGCAAAACTTCGGTGCCTTGCATATCGGTCAGCAGGCGCTCGACCAAATCCATGGTAAAGCCTGAAAACCTCAAATAGCGCGACTTTTCTCCACCACCGCTCAAGTGCATGCGCCGATGAACGGCTTTGATCCTGGCCAATAACTCTCGCGGGTTGTAGGGCTTGGCAATGTAGTCATCGGCACCCAATTCCAAGCCCACGATGCGGTCCGTATCGTCGGAACTGGCGGTCAACATGATGATCGGCACTTTGGACTGTTGCCGCACGGTTTTACACAGCGTGAAACCATCGGTGTCGGGCAGCATGACGTCCAAAATCACCATGCTGAGCTCATTTTTGTACAGCTCAAACTCGGTTAAAAATGTGTGCCCATCTACAGCTGAACGCACCTCGTATTGGTGTTTTTCCAAATAGGTCTTCAGCAGCCGCATGCTGACTTTGTCGTCATCAACGATCAGGATGGAGCGTGACATGGTTTTTCAGGGGAATGTGATCGCAGTCCGCAAGGGTGGACGCGACCTTTCGCTACGGGGAGCCAATTTGTCGGTTGGCCAACACATTCAATGGCTGTTGCAGTCTGTCGAATTGAAATGGTTCGTAACGCAGTGTGCTGAAGGCTTCGGACCCGGCATGGCACTTCCCAAGGCGCGCAGGGGGCACTGTAATGAAATGTAGGCATACCAAATTCGGGGGTGTGAAAAAATTGTTTTAAATCAATGAGATAGAAATTGTTTCTGAGTTTTTGGCGCTATTAATGTGAACTTTGATTTTACATATCTTAAACCATAACCTGACTTCATTGAACGGTTTTTCCAAGTGCCGATGTGGGCTTTGGAAAGGCTGCAACGAGGTTTTGGAGGTGGGATATGTTCGATGTACGCAAAGTCAATGAGAGCACCGCGCTGTGTGCTCGCAGGCCACTCGGGTTAAACCGCAGTTCCAACCCGGGTTGGAAAGGGGCCGTTTGGGGGGCTTTCGCCCTGTTGCTCTGGTGCGGCTTGGGCATTGCGCAAGAAATCCCTTGGCATTTGGGCCGGGTTGACGGGACACAGGCCGCACCCTCGGCCATCAATACCGCAGGCAATCTACCCGGCCCCCATGCGATGGTGGTGGCGGTCATTGACAGCGGTGTTTTCGCCAATCACCCCAGTTTGCAAGGTCAATTGCTGCCCGGGTACGACATGGTTTCTGCACGTCAGAATGTGCGCAAAACCCGATCGAGCAACACCAGCCCCGATGAACGGGATGCGCGCTGCGGGGATCGCGTGATCTCCAATACGTTTCGCTCCCACGGGACCGAGGTGGCCAGCCTGATTGCAGCCAACGGCGCACAAGGGGTTTGGGGCGTCAACCCCGGCGCCAAAATTGTCCCTGTGCGTCTTTTCGGTGCTTGCGCCACTTCTCGCCAAGATTTGCTGGATGCGATTGCGTGGGCGGCAGGTTTTCCCGTCAAGGATGTCCCTGAGAACCTTCACCCTGCGCGGGTGATCAACCTCAGTTTGGCTGGCGGCTTTTCAACTTGCGGGGATGATTTGCAGCGCTTGATTGAACGCGTCAGGGGTAAAAACATTTTTGTCGTTGCGGCCGCTGGCAATCATTTTCAAAAATCACTGCAAGAACCCGCCAATTGCAAGGGTGTGGTGTCGGTGGGGGCTTTGGATGCGCAAAATCACATCGCTCCTTATTCGGCTTTGGATCCCCGCACGGTGGTGTATGCCGCCTGGCGGCGGGCCCTCCTTGTCCGGTTCCGCTGAATGGTCTGTGAATAAACTCAAAGTGGCCAGTTATGAGCCCAACTTCATCGGGCAAGAGCGGCCATCATCGGATTACCGGGGTGTTGGCACCAGTTACGCCGCCCCCATCGTGGCTGGCTTTATTTCACTGTGGTTGTCACACCATCCGGAAAAAAATACAGATGACTTTTTGAACGAACTGGACCGGTTTTCCCGCCAGGTAGAACCCGTCGCCGCCTGTCCAGCCTGTGTCCTGCGCGGTTTGGCAGGCTCGATGCTGATCAAAGGAACCTGAACCCAGCCTGGGATGGCTGAGCGGTTCAGGCGGTTGGCTGGGGTCAGTAAAACGCCTGCAAGCCGGTTTGCGCGCGGCCCAAAATCAGGGCGTGCACATCGTGCGTGCCTTCATAGGTGTTCACGGTTTCCAGGTTGATCATGTGGCGAATCACATGGTATTCGTCGTGGATGCCGTTGCCACCATGCATGTCGCGCGCCATGCGCGCCACGTCCAGCGC
>CANFMK010000016.1 GCA_947448325.1 Comamonadaceae bacterium | reverse complement strand
GTTCTGGAAGCCGTGCACCTGCGCTTTCGGCCGATTTTGATGACTTCACTGGCTTTCATTTTGGGCGTCTTGCCCCTGGTCATTGCCAGCGGTGCTGGCTCGGCCAGTCAACGCGCGATTGGCACCGGGGTGATGGGCGGCATGATTTCAGCCACCACTTTGTCGGTGTTTTTTGTGCCGGTGTTCTTTGTGGTGGTGCGCCGCATCTTCAAAGGCAGCGAACGGCAACGGAAGATCTATGCCCACGAGCCGAATGTGGACAGCCCGCCCCCCGCAAAGGAGGGTCAGCCATGAGCCGTTTTCCTTGGAGCTCGCGCCCTTCTTGCGCACGTTGGAGCGCGCTGAGTTTGGCCAGCCTGATCGGCTTGACCGCATTGCCTGGCTGCAGCAACTTGACCCCGGACTACATCCGTCCGCAGTGGCCGGTCGCCGACCAACTCAGCGGTAACGATGCTGCTTCGGCCGCCGAATCGGTGCAAGCTGCCCTGTCGCTGCACAACTCGCCCTTTGCCACGGACCCCGCGCTCAAGTCTTTGATGGCTTTGGCCTTGGAACACAACCGCGACCTGCGGTTGGCGGTGTTGAACATCGAACTGGCGCAAGCTCAGTGGGGGGTGCGCCAAGCCGACCTCTTGCCCAGCGTCAACCTGGGCTTGAGCGGCTTGAGGCAAACCACCGCCTCGGGTGGCTTGTCCAGCAGTTACAGCGCTGGCTTGAGCTTGCCGGCGATCCCCGCCTACGAGGTGGACCTGTTCTCGCGCCTGCGCAACCTCTCTGATGCCGCACGCTCGCAGTACCTGGCCACCGAAGAAGCGCGTAAAACCGTGCACATTGGCTTGTTGGCCTCGATCGCCACAACTTGGCTGGCATGGCAAAGCGATGCCGCCTTGCTCGATTTGGCCGATAAAACACTCAGCACCCGCCAAGCCACAGTCCAACTCATGCAACTGCGTTTTGACCAAGGTGCCAGCTCCTTGCTGGACTTGCGCGCTGCGCAAAGCTTGTATGAGGCGGCGCGAATCGCCCGCGCCCAACTGCAACGCCAGCAGTCTGTGGACGAAAACACCCTGACCTTGTTGCTGGGCCAACCCCTGCCGACTTCGTTGCGCAAAGCACAGACGGAACAAACCCTGCGGTTTGCCGAGCTGCCCTCCAACCTGCCCTCGCAGGTCCTGCTGGGTCGCCCGGATGTGGCTCAGGCTGAGTTGCAAATGCTGGCGGCCAACGCCAACATCGGCGCGGCGCGAGCGGCCTTTTTCCCCAAAATCACATTGACCAGCACGCTGGGCCGTTCCAGCGCCGACCTGACTCAGTTGTTTGAAACCGGCAAACTGGGCTGGAGCTTTGGCGCGCAAATCTTGCAACCGATTTTTGACGCGGGTCGCAACGAAAGCAATTTGAAAATCGCCCAAGCCAGCCGTGCCATGGCCCAGGCGCAATACGAAAAAACGGTACAAACTGCTTTCAAGGAAGTCGCGGACGCACTGGCCGCACGTGACACCTTCAAGGCGCAATGGGACGCACAAGCCGCGCAGGCCCAATCAGAGCAAGATCGCACCCGCTTGGCGAAATTGCGCTTTACCCAAGGCAGCAGCAGTTACCTGGACGTGCTGGACGCTGAGCGCAGCCTGTTCAGTGCGCAGCAAGCCTTGATTCAAGTGCAAACCCAGTACGCACAAAGCACGGTGACTTTGTTTCGCGCCTTGGGCGGCGGTTGGGCGCCTTGAAACGCTTATCACAGCCTGCTTTGCAACAGGCTGTGGTCAGTCAAGCGCTGAGCTGAAAACTGCTGGCGCTGGCACGGTGCCAGTAGCGCTGGAACACTTCGGGTGCGTCCTTCACTTGCGTCATCAAGCTGCCGGGCGCGACAGTCGGCATGAGTTCAGACAACGGGTGCGTCTCAAACTCGCTGATGCGCCGCTCGATGTGATGCAGTTGCAACTCCGAGGGCGAATGGATGCCGGCCGATTGCATCAACTCCTGCAAAGACTCCAGCGTGAGGTGGTGGAAATTTTTCACCCGCTCGGCCTTGCTGGGCACTACCAAGGCCATTTGGCGCTGCGGATCTTGCGTGGTGACCCCGGTGGGGCAGTTGCCCGTGTGGCAAGTTTGGGCCTGGATACAGCCCAAGGCAAACATGAAACCCCGCGCGCTGTTGCACCAATCGGCGCCCAGGGCCAGGGTGCGGGCCACATCAAAACCACTGATGATTTTGCCGCTGGCCCCCAATCGGATCCGGTCACGCAAGCCCACACCCACCAAGGTGTTGTGCACCAAACGCAAACCCTCCAGCATCGGCATGCCCATGTGGTCCGAAAACTCCAAGGGCGCGGCGCCCGTACCGCCCTCGGCCCCGTCCACCACAATGAAGTCCGGCGCGGTACCGGTCTCGATCATGGCTTTGACCATGGCAAACCACTCCCAGGGGTGGCCGATACACAGCTTGAATCCCACCGGCTTGCCACCACTCAATTGGCGCAACTTGCGAATGAACGCCATCAATTCCAATGGCGTCGAAAAACTGCTGTGGGCGGCGGGCGAGACACAGTCTTCGCCCACTTTCACGCCCCGCGCCTCGGCAATCTCTTCGGTCACCTTGGGGCCAGGCAGCACGCCACCGTGTCCGGGCTTGGCACCCTGGCTGAGTTTGATCTCGATCATTTTGACCTGGGGGTCGGTGGCGTTGGCGACAAACTTTTCATCGCTGAAATGCCCGTCTTCGGTGCGGCAACCAAAGTAACCCGAACCGATCTCCCAAATCAAGTCGCCGCCATGCGTGCGGTGATGGCGTGAAATGGAGCCCTCACCCGTGTCATGCGCAAAGCCACCCATTTTGGCGCCCAAGTTCAGCGACATGATGGCGTTCGCACTCAAAGCGCCAAAACTCATGGCCGAGACGTTGAAGAGACTGATGTCGTAAGCCTGAGTGCCGTCATAACCGCCCACGCGCACACGAAAGTCGTGATTGGCAATGTGCGAAGGCGCCACCGAGTGGTTGATCCATTCGTAGCCTGGAGCGCGCACATCCAATTGCGTTCCAAAAGGCCTTTTGTCCGACTCACCTTTGGCACGGGCGTAAACCAGCGATCGCTGGGCCCGGGAGAAAGGCACAGCCTCGGCATCGCCCTCAATGAAATACTGGCGGATTTCGGGGCGAATGAATTCGAGCAAAAAGCGCAAGTGGCCAATGATGGGGTAATTGCGCAAAATGGCATGGCGTTTTTGCTGCACATCGCGCACGCCCACGACAATCAACACGCCAAAGAGCCAGACAGCCAAGCCCCATTGGCCGGTGGCGATAAAGTAAAAAGAGGAGAAAATGAACCCAAGAACCACGACCACGAAAGCGGAATAGCGAACTGGAAAGACTGAATTTATTAAATTCATTAATTGCCTCATTTTTGATAATGAATTGGATATTACTGACATGTCGGCAAAATAGCAAAAAACGGATTCGAAGATGAGATTCAATTGCATCGGGCCATGTGGTCCCCTCTCCGCATCACAGGCCTCCAAGCTGGTTCAGGGTCTGGTGTGCTTGCTCTCATGGCTTGCCGTGGTTTTACTCGTCGGTTGCAGCACGCCCGCCACACGGCACGTCACCGCGCCAAGAACAGAATCGACGCGCTTGAGCGCAACAGACGCCCAAAGCGTCACGGTCTATGCCATCGGCTTGGTGGGCACGCCTTACCGTTGGGGCGGCAATACGCCCGAGTCGGGTTTTGATTGCAGCGGCTTGATCGCGCATGTGTATCAAAAAAGTGCGCGCATACCCTCTCCACGCACGGTCGCTGAACTCAAAAATTGGGGCACGCCACTGCCCCCTGGTGAGCTGCGCAGCGGTGATTTGGTGCTCTTTAGCAAAGGCAGTGAAGCCACCCACGCAGGCATTTACGTGGGAGACGGCCGCTTTGTGCATGCCCCGTCGACGGGGGGACGGGTGAGGCTGGACCGCGTTCAAAGCACCTACTGGTCCAATTACCAAGTCGCCTACATCCGGCCTTGACACAAGGGGGCAAAGCGCAGTCGCTTTAGACCACCGCCGCAGTGACCACGATTTCAACTTTCCAGTCTGGCTTGGCCAAAGCCGCTTGCACGGTGGCGCGACACGGGGTGTGATTCGGCACCACCCAGGCGTCCCAGACCCGGTTCATGCCGTCGAAGTCTGCCAAATCGGTCAAGAAAATTTGCGCCATCAAGATGCGGGATTTGTCACTGCCCGCCTTGGACAGCAGTGCGTCAATGGCGGCCAGCACCTGGCGCATTTGGCCTTCAATGTCTTGGCTGGCGTCATCAGCGATTTGCCCAGCCAGGTAGACCGTGCCGTTGTGGACTGCGGCTTCGGACATGCGTGCGCCGACGTCAATGCGTTGAAACATGCTGATTCCTATTGGAGTGAATGTGACTTGAAGCCACGGTGGCAACAAGCAGGACGTCAAGAACGCCGAGTTTAAAGGCTCGCCATTACGCAGCGGGCTGCAGCCAGATCCCAACCCGCCCAACCACAGCTTTTGAAATACACAGGACCGCAGTCCGCAGACTGGAGCGAGCGCGGGCGCCAATGCGCGGTTTGCAGGATCACATCGGCCAGTGTGGCCAGGGTGTTCACAGCGATACCGGCTTGCAACAGATCACCGGCCTCATGATCGGCGTCGCGGGTGTCCACCACCAGCGTGCCGGTGCGAGCCAGGTGTTGGCAAACCGGGGCACTCCACTCCACCATGTGCGGGGTAAAAGCCCCGACCGCCGCTACAAAGGCTTGGGGATGGGGCTGGGCCGTCAAGACCACGCTTTGTGCGGGTGTGGCACTCACCACCAAAGGGTAATGGGCCAGCACGGCATTGGCGTCGGTCACAACCTGAGCGCGCATGCCCAGCGACTGGGCGTGCTGCACCAGAGCCTGCGCGCTGGCGGGGCTGCGCGAAGCCACGCCCACGTCTTGCACACCCAAACCAGCATGAAAAGCCTCCAGGTGGGCCCTGCCCTGCACGCCTGCGCCGACGATCAGCAACGCACCTGGATCGGATGCGCTTCGGCGATGGGCCAGTTTTTGCGCCGCCAGAAGCGAAACTGCCGCAGTGCGACGCGCAGTGACCGTGGGGCCGTCGAGAACGCCCACACGCCGCCCGGTCTGCACATCAAAGACCACGATGTCACCTTGAATGGTGGGCAAGCCTCGCGACGAATTGCTCGGAATGAAGCTGATCAGTTTGGTGATGGCCACCCGGCTGTCGGCTGCGGGCATGACAAACAAACTGCCGCCCCCGTGCATAGGCTGGACCAAGCGCGGCGGCACCTGCACCGTGGGGTCTTTGAGCAAGGCCTCGATTTCAAGGGCCAGTCGCGCATAAGGCAAGGCCGCTGCCGTTTGCGCGGGGGTGAAGATCTCTGTGCGCATGGCCGCTCGGATGGAGGCAGCAAAATCAGGCTGTGCCAATCTGGATCTGATTGAGCTTGGCTTGCGCTTTGACCAAGGACGGCACCAACTCCGAGCCAAAACCCAAAGCCGCCGCCATGCCCAAACTCTGGCTGACACTGCTGCCCATGAGGGACGGCGCTTGCACCGTTTCGGTCAGGTGCACGTAGTAGCGCAGGTCTTTGGCGGCGTTGTTCAACTCGAACTTCAAGCCGGTGTAATCGCCGTCCAGGGTTTTGCTCATGGCTTGGAAGAGTCCTGAGTTGGCGCCACCGGCAGAGACCACATTGACCAATTGGCGCAAGTCCACGCCCGCCTTGGTGCCCACCGCAAACGCCTCGGCGGTGGCGGTGCAAATGGCTTGCGCAATGAAGTTGTTAAGCAACTTGATGACGTGACCCGCACCCATGGGGCCGGCGTGAAAGATGTTTTCGCAATAGGCCTGCAACACCGGCTGGATTTGCGCAAAGACTTCGGGCGACGCTCCGACCATGGTGTTGAGTTTGCCCAATTCGGCTTCAACCGGTGTTCGGGTCAAAGGCGCATCCACATAGATCACACCTTTTTCGGCGCACAGAGCGGCCAGGCGGCGGGTGGACTCGGGCTCGCTGGTGGAAGTGTCAATCAAAATCAAGCCGGCGCGGGCATTGGACAAAATGCCTTGGGGCCCGGCCACCACCGCCTCGACCTGAGGGGAACCGGTGACGCAAATCAGCACCGCATCGCAGGCGGCCAAATCCGCATAACTGGCCACGCGCTTCGCGCCTGCGGCCAGCAAGTCTTGCACGGGCTGCGTGCGCTGGTGCACGGTGATCGACAGATCGAAGCCCTTGGCCCGGATGTTTTTGGCCATGCCGTGGCCCATCAAACCCGATGCGCCGATAAAACCGATGTGTTGCATGAAATGTCTCGCAAAAAGAGGGAATGGCCGATTCTGCAAGGCGACTCGGGCGGCTTGTGTCGCCCAAGTTCAACTCCAGATTGCAGCCGGCTTAAGCCGCAGGCCCAACCTTCAGGCTGACGCTGCCCACGCCCTCGATCTGCCCTTCGATCTGGTCGCCGGTCACCACCGCGCCCACACCTTCCGGCGTGCCGGTGTAAATCAAGTCGCCGGGCTGCAGGTGGTAGAACAAAGACAGGTCGGCAATGATTTCGCGGATGTTCCAAATCAGCTTGTCCACATTGGAGTGCTGCTTGACTTGGCCGTTGACGCTCAAAGACAGGTCCGCTTGATCGATGACCACGCCCGGCATGGGCACGATCTCGCTGCATACCGACGAGTTTTCCACGTCTTTGCCCAAATCCCAAGGGCGCCCTTTGTCACGCGCCACCAATTGCAAATCGCGTCGGGTCATGTCCAAACCGCAGGCGTAGCCGTAAATATGCTGATGCGCATCGCCCTGGGGGATGCGAAATCCCGCTTTGCCAATCACCAGCACCAACTCCATCTCGAAATGGTAGTTGGCGGTTTCAGGCGGGTAGGCCACTGTGGCGCCCGATGGGGTGAGGGTTTGCGGCGCCTTGGTGAAATAGAAAGGACGCTCCACCGACTTGTCCACCGGTTTGCCCATTTCCACTGCGTGCGCATGGTAGTTTCGCCCGACAAAGAACAGGCGGTTGATCGGCAAGCGCTCGGCACGACCGTGCACGGCGAGGGATTGAACGGCAGGCGGGGTCCAAAGATAAGTGGTGGTCATGGTTTGAGAGTTCAGTTGCGCACTTCGTAAACACCGAGTTTGCGGTGCAAGGGGGATTCATCGGCCATGAAAAGGAATGTGGGCCGCTCGGCATGCGTGTTGATCAAGGTGACCGGGGTGTAGCCCGGCGCGCAGCAGGTGTCGGCCTCCGCGAGACGGAAGTGGTGCGCGTCGATCTGCACCTGGGCTGCGCCTTCAATCACATGGAACACGCAAGCCGGGGAACGCGCCGGCAGTTGCAGGGTTTGACCCGGACGCAGCATCAAGGCATAAAAGCCCAGGATGTTTTCGGCATCCTCACCGGTCTCGGGGTTCACATAGGTGATTTGCACACAGGCCAGATCGGGCTGGTCTGCCGCCAAGGTGAGCAAGGCGGCTCGCGCCTCGCGCCATGGGTAGCGCAGCATGGGGTATTTTTTGGAAGCGCGCTCAAACACCGGTGTGGGCAGCAGGCCGCCACGGGCGTAAGCGCGGTCGCCGCGTTCGGGCTTGACGGCTTGGCGATCGCCGTTGATATGGTAAGACGCCTCCATGTAATAGACCAATGGCAGGTCCAACACATCCAACCACACCACTGGATCGGTGCCGTCATGGCCATGCTCGTGCCAAAGCCCGGTGGGGGTCAAGATCAAGTCGCCACGGCTCATGGGGCATTTTTCACCATCGACCGTGGTGTAAGCCCCCTCGCCTTCCACAATCATGCGCACCGCGTTGGGCGTGTGCCGGTGCGAGGGCGCCCATTCCCCGGGCAACAGCAGTTGCATCCCCAGGTACATGGCGGCACTGGCCTGCATTTTGTCCAGGCCATGACCGGGATTGGCCAGCACCAACACGCGGCGTTCGGCTTTTTCAATCGGCGTCAAATCCCCGGCCTTGAGCAACAGGGGTTTGATGTCGGCATAGGCCCACATCGTGGCTTGGGTGTTGGGGCGTGGCTTCAATGGCGGCAACACACCACGCAAACTGGGCCACAAGGGCACCAAATTGAGTTTGCGCATGTCAGCCACATAGTCAGCGGGCAGGTCTTCAAGGCGTCCGAGTTCGTTCATCATGGTCTCCAAGGAGGTCAGCCTCAATGCATTTTTCGTAAGTATACATAGCATCAAGCCCATCCCAAAAAAAAGCCCACCGCAATCGCAGCGGTGAGCCTTCTCTCCAAGCGGCTTTGGGCAAGCCGCTTAGGATCGAATTTATTTCACTTCGTGCACAAAACCAGCGTTGGAACGGCGCACTTTAGGCAATTTTTCCAACCAGTCCTTGCCTTCTTCACGGTAACCCAAAGGCAAGAGCAACACACTGCGCAGGCCGTGGGCAGCCAAGCCCAAAATCTCATCGACCTTGTCTGGCACAAAGCCTTCCATTGGCGTGGCGTCCACTTTTTCTTCGGCCGCTGCAATCAAAGCAGTGCCCAAACCGATGTAGGCCTGACGGGCTGCGTGCTGAAAATTGGCTTCTGGTCCTCGGGCGGGGTATTTGCTCAGCAACATGGAACGGTAAGCTTCCCAACCGTCGTTGGTAAAGCCACGCTCTTTGTTGGTCAGATCGAACATCATGTTGATGCGCTCAGGGGTGTAGTCGTTCCATGCGGCAAACACCAACAAGTGCGAGCACTCTGTGACTTGCGCCTGGTTATTGGCCACAGCCTGGATTTTTTGGCGAATTTCGGGATTCGTCACCACCCACACTTGGTAGGGCTGCAAGCCACTCGAGGTGGCGGTCAAGCGAATCGACTCGACGATGCGGTCCACTTTGTCTTGGGGCACCGCTTGGGCAGGATTCATTTTTTTGGCAGCGTAGCGCCATTTCAGCTTGTCAATCAGGGTCATAAGTGTCGATGTAGTGGGGGGACATGAAAATGCCCAGCGAGAGTGGGCATCAGGCGATATTAGCGGTTTTTGCGAATCGGTGTTTCACACAAGCGACGTGCACGTTTCTTGCAGAGCAATGACACAGGCCCGCCGGGCTTGGGAACTTTTTAACTTCATAAGCAGTCTGACATGAGCTCACTCAATTTCATCGGTGGCGAAAAAGGCGGCGTCGGCAAATCCGTCGTCGCACGCGTCCTGGCCCAGTACTTCATAGACAAGGATCTGGCTTTCACCGGCTTTGACACAGATCGCTCACACACCTCGTTCACCCGCTTTTATGCGGACTACGCCTCCCCCATCATCGTAGACAGCTATGAAGGTCTGGACGCCATTGCCTCGGCATTTGAAACAGCGGACGCTGAGCACCCCCTTCGGGTGATCGTGGATTTGGCGGCTCAAACCGCTGCGCCCTTGACGCGATGGATCCAGGACTCCGACTTGCTGGAGGTCATGAGCGAGATGGGCATCCGAGTGAACTTCTGGCACATCGCTGACGCCGGTCAGGATTCAGTGGACCAGTTGGCCCGTTTGATAGACACCTGGGGTGATCGAGCCCACTACGTGATTGTCAAAAATCACGGCCGGGGCAGTGATTTCTCCCAGCTTGAGGCGTCAGCTGCCATGGTGCAAGCCGTGGCATGGGGCGCAGATGTCGTGTCACTGGCCCAGCTACACGAAGCCAGCATGCGCAAGATCGACCGCCAAAATGCCAGTTTCTGGGCTGCGCTGAACCACAAATCAGGCGCTGAATCGCTGGGCCTGCTCGAGCGCCAGCGTGTCAAACACTGGCTGCATAAAGCCTATGCCGCTTTGGACGGCTTGCCTTTGTAAGCCCAAACCAATCGCTAGGCTTTTCACTGCCCAGCGCATGCCACAAACCAAAATGGTGCACGAATGCACCATTTTGTATTTAAGGACCCAGAGAATTACTCTTTTGCTTTTTCCCCGAACAGCACCAACATCAAAGTGTTGCCAATCACGTTCAACAAAATACCGAACAAGACCAAGCCGAGCAACATGGTGACTGCTGCGACCAGACGGCCCCCGACGGTGACGGGGAACATGTCACCATAGCCGGTGGTGGTCAAGGTCACGATGCACCACCACATGGCCGTGGGGATGGACGTGAAGAAACGCTTGTCTTCAGGAATGGGGTTGCCGGTGATCGGATCAGTGGGCATGAACTTTTCAGGCTCAGCACCAGGGGCGGCCTTGAGGTCCAAAGCGTGCTGACCTGCAGCCATCACTTCTGGGGCATACAACTCACCCTCGACAAAAAACATGGCCGTGCTGGAAATCATCAACACGGAAAACAACACAATGAAGTAAATCTTCAGGTTGTCCAGCACCGGATTGGTGGATTTGCCAGAACTGGTCATCATGCGCGCCAGTTTGAGCACCCGCAGCACCCGTGCCACACGCAGCAAACGCAACACTTTGCTGCCCTGCAAGGCCGTCAGGTTCAACAACATCAAATAAGAAGGCAGGATGGACAACAAGTCGATGATGCCCCAAGCGGTGAAAGCGTACTTCCAGCCTTTTTCGGAATAGACCAAGTGGCCGAAGTAATCCAAAGTAAAGACCGCAACAGCCAACCATTCGACGAAAGAGAAACTGCTCGCGTATTGCTCAGCCACCTCAGGAATAGATTCCAAGGCCAGCAAAACACAGGAGACAAAGATCAAGACCGCGATCAATTTGTTCCAAATTTGGAAAGTAAAAGAATGGGGGTCGGAGAATGTTTTTTTCAGCATGCAACACCTGATGGGAAGTGTGGAAACAAGAATCCCAAATTAAATCATAAAAATGACAATATCAAAATATTTGGTACATTCTGCGCATTGAAAAAACTAAGGAAGTTCACGCCATGAGTTCAGTTTCTACGCATGGGGGTTCCCACGCCAAAATGGGCGCCATGATGTTGGGCGCTTTGGGCGTGGTCTTTGGTGATATTGGGACCTCGCCGTTGTATGCGCTCAAAGTGTCGATTGAAGCGGCAGGCGTGACGCCAGGTCACGACATCTCGGCCGCGGTCTATGGGATTTTGTCCCTGATCACCTGGGCCTTGATCTTGGTGGTGACGATCAAATATGTGCTCATCATCATGCGCGCAGACAACCACGGCGAAGGCGGTGTTTTTGCGCTGACCGCTTTGGTGTCCAAAAAAGCCAGTCAGAATCCGACCACCCGCTGGATCACCATCGTGGCGGGCGCATTGGGTGCCTCTTTGTTTTTTGGCGACAGCATGATCACCCCGGCCATTTCGGTGCTCAGTGCGGTCGAAGGTCTCAAAGTCATTTCTCCTGAGCTGGAACCCTATATCGTCTCCATCGCCTTGGTGCTGATTACCGGTTTGTTTGCCATCGAGCGCTTTGGTACCGCCAAAATTGGCAAGGTGTTTGGACCCGTGATGCTGATCTGGTTCAGTACTCTGGGCGTCTTGGGTTTGGTCGAAATCTTGCAAAATCCAGGAATTTTGGTGGCCCTCAATCCCTTCACGGGCATCAGCTTTTTGTACCAGCACACCGGCGTGGCGATTGCAATTTTGGGCTCTGTGGTTTTGGCTGTGACGGGTGGCGAGGCCTTGTATGCCGACATGGGCCATTTTGGACTCAAGCCCATCCAACGCGCTTGGATGACACTGGTTTTCCCCTGTTTGCTGCTGAACTACTTTGGTCAAGGTGCGTTACTGATTCGCGATCCAGCGGCCATTGACAACCCGTTTTACCGCTTGGCCCCCGAATGGGCAATGATTCCTTTGTTGTTTCTGGCTTTCATGGCGACCATCATCGCCTCACAAGCAGTGATCTCTGGCGCTTTCTCGATCGCCAACCAAGCAGTGCAGCTGGGTTACATCCCGCGTTTGCGCATCAAGCACACCTCTTCAGAAGAAATTGGTCAGGTCTACGTGTCCAAAATCAACATCTTTTTGTATTTGGGTGTGGTCACCCTGGTGGTTCTGTTTCGCTCCTCTGAAAGCCTGGCCTCGGCCTATGGCATTTCGGTCACGGGGGCCATGGCCATCGACACCTTGCTGGCCGGCTATTTCATGATTTTCATCAAAGGCTGGAGCAAATTGATTTTCCTGCCCATTTTTGGCCTGTTTTTCTTGTTGGACAGCATCTTTTTGGGCACCAATCTGTTCAAGTTTTTCGAAGGAGGCTGGTTGCCGATTGCAGTTGCGACCGTGTCCTTGATGGTCATGATCACTTGGATCAATGGCCGCGAGCGCTTGCTCAAAGCGCGCTGGGATCAGGCCATGCCGCTGAATGAATTCATCACCCAATTGCACACCAGCAAGCCGCATCGCATTGAAGGCACCGCTATTTTCATGGTGCCGCACGAAGACATCACGCCCCTGGCTCTGCTGCACAACCTGAAACACAACAAGGTGTTGCACGAGCGCGTGGTGCTGATGAACATGGCCATCGTGGATAAGCCCTATGTGGCCGACAACGACCGGGTGCAAACACGCCATCTGGAACACAACATCCATTGTGTGCATGTGAACTACGGTTTCATGGAAGAACCCAACGTGATGCGCGCGGTGGCCTTGCTGCGCGCGCGTGAATTCCATTTCAGCTTGATGGAAATCTCTTTCTTTGTCGGCAAAGAAAAAGTGGTGGCCAAGCACAGCTCACCATGGATGCTGGCCCCCTTCATCATGATGCACCGCATGATGCAAGGTGCCACCGAATATTTCAAAATTCCTTTTGACCATGCCATTGAAATTGGCGGGCATATTGAAATCTAAATTTTTTATAAACGACAGGACCTGCCATGGAAGCCACTGAAGCCAACGAATTGAGTGAACTGGGCGAAGAAGGCCACGGCACCAAAAGCCGCACGGCATTGACCATCTCGATTTTGGCAATGGTCTTGGCCATCTCCAACTTGGGCGGCTCCAACGCCATGAAGGAATCCACCCAAGAGAACATCTTGGCGGCCAATGCCTATTCGTTTTACCAAGCCAAAACAGTGCGTCAGACCATGCTGAAAGTGGCGGTTTCTGATTTGGAGTTGCAACTGGCGCGCGAACCTCAAATGCCCGCAGCGGTCAAAGAATTGCACCAGAAAAAGATCGAAGACTACAAAAAAACCATTGACCGCTACGAGTCGGAGCCTGAAACCAAAGAAGGCAAGAAAGAACTTTTGGCCAAGGCCAAAGGGCATGAGCACGAGCGCGACCACGCCATGCGCCAAGACCCTTGGTTTGACTATGCCGAAGGCATGCTGCAAATTGCCATTGTGTTGCTGTCAGTGTCCATCATCGGCGGTGTGACGGCTTTTTATTGGGTCGGCAGCGTCCTGGGAGTTCTGGGTTTTTTCTCGATGCTCAATGGTTTTTTCTTATGGTTTTAAGGGCGGTGCGCGCCCATTTAATCGACTCAATACCCTGCTTTACACAAGCGCAATAAGAGGTGCGCACAATCGGCCTTGAGATCCACAACGCTCAGGGAGATTGTCATATGCCTCGTTTTTCATTCTTACAGTTCCGCCGGCCTTTATTCGGCATGGTGATCGGCCTGATGGCTGCGGTCGCCATGGCCCTTCCCAGCCCTAAAGACATCGATGCGGCCGTCTCTGCCGGCCACTTGACCCAAGCCGAAACGCTGTTGCGTGAGGTCATTCAAGAAAAACCCAATAGCGCCAAAGCCCACTATGAATTGGGTCAGGTCTTAGCACGCCAGGCCCGTTATGCGGATGCACAAGCGGCACTGTCCCAAGCCAAAGCTCTGGATTCGTCGCTGAAATTCGCGACCAGCCCAGACAAATTCAATGAAGTTTTCAACAAGGTCAGTCAACAAGCCAAGGTCGTGACCGGCAATCAGGCCGCAGCGGTGTTGTCTGCGCCTCGCCCGAGCGCCAACGCGCCAGCACCTGCGGCCCCTGAGCCTTCATTTCCCTTGCACTATGTGTGGATAGGCATTGCGGGTTTGGTCGTTTTGGCCTTGGTTTTGCGCCGTCCAAAGCCTGCTGCACCGGCCTACAACGCGCCGATGCAAGCAGCCCAGCCGGCAAATGCTTCGCCATATGGTCCAGGCCAAGCCGCAGCCGCTGGTTACGGCCCGGGCTATGCGAACGGCTACCCGGCAGGGCAACCCATGGGGGGCGGCATGGGCTCGGGGATTGGGGGTGCGGTGGTTGGAGGTTTGGCGGGTGTGGCGGCGGGTTACGCTTTGTCTAAAGCCCTTGAAGGCGACCACCACAGCAATCCTGCACCTCAAAACAACGCTGGCAACGGCGGCTATGTCCCCTTTGATCAGCCCGTACAGCCTGATTTAGGCAGTTTCGATTCTGGCGCTGGCAACGGCTGGGACGATGGCTCATCCGACAGTGGCAGTGACGACAGCTGGTAAAGCCAACCCAAGCGACTGCTGGCATCACCAGCCTGCTTGTTTTACTGCAACAGACGCGAGGCCATCTGTAAACAATGGCCTAACTGGGTGAAATACTGATTGGCCAAGGGTGTGGGCACAATGCAGCGTCCACGCTTGTCATCACCCTGGTCTTGAAACGAGATCAAGCCCTTTTCGGCCAATTTGGCCAAGCGTTTCTGGAAGGTTTTGGGTGAAGCATCTGGCGAGGCCTCCAACGCCTGGCACAGCGTGACCTTGGGCTCAAAATGCCACTGCAAAGCCAGTTGATTCAAGATGCGCTCCTCGCTGGGCTCCAAACGAGGGAACAGCGGCATGGCACGGGCACTTTGCACCAAATCCAGGAACTTGGTATAGGCCAAAGGAAATTGATTGAAAGAATTCACAGACATCTCCTGCATACGTCTGTCAATTAGCAATACCCGCGCCAATCTTTCAGGGCAAATATGCACCACTCAAGTGCACACAACTTTGCGCAGAAGCGTCAAACCGCCGTTTGACCGGGCAGTTGCCGCGTGACAGGATGTGAGCTGGACAAGCCTCCGTCCACGGCAATCGCTTGGCCGTTGACATAACTGGACTGCGCTGATGCCAAAAACAAGGCGACCTGGGCCAACTCCTGGGGCTGCCCTGCTCGGCGCAAGGGGTTCAAACGACCCAATTTGTGGCTCACCCCTTTGTCTTTGGCGTAGTCAAATGTGGGCTTGGTCATGCCGGTTTCCGTCAGCCCAGGACACAAGGCATTGACACGCACACCCGACTCGCTCAACTGCTGCGCTGAGACCATCACCAAATTGATCACCCCAGCCTTGCTGGCCGAATAAGGGGCCCCACCCGCACCTGAACGGATGCCTGCGACCGAAGCGGTACAAATGATGGAGCCGCCTCGCCCGGCATCCACCATGGCCTGACCTGCATGTTTGACCATCAGCCAAGGGCCGATCAGATTGACCCTCAGAACCTCGCTCCACAGCTCTGGCGTGGACTCGAACACACTGGCGCGCCCGCCAGAGATGCCCGCGTTGGCAAAGGCGATGTCGAGCTGCCCGTAATGCGTTTTTGCGGCGTTCACCAATGCGATCACATCGGGCTCCAGGCCTGCATCCATTTGCATCGCCACGGCCTGCCCGCCTGCGGCGATCACCGCTTGGGCGGTGTCGTGCACAGCCTCGGTTTTGTCACCCAGCACCAAGCGGGCGCCCTCTTGGGCAAACAACAAGGCGGCAGCGCGGCCAATGCCAGAGCCCGCACCGGTGATGATGGCCACTAGGCCTTGGAGTTGTGCGGTCATACTGGGCCCTGAGCTTGAATTAAGACAGCGCGGCGTAGCGCTCTAAATGATGATCGGCATCGCCCCATTGCTGGGCAATCATGGTCAGGCGGCGGAAGGTGTGGGAAACCTTCAACTCTTCGGTCATGCCCATGCCCCCATGCAATTGCACCGATTCTTGGCTGACCTGTCGCGCTGCATCGGCAATTTTGATTTTGGCTGCGGACACCGCTTTGGCGCGCTCATCAGCATCCTTAGTGCCATCGACCTTGCTGGCCGCCAAAATTGCCATAGACCGGGCTTGTTCGGTGCAAATATACATTTCCACCATGCGGTGCTGCAAAACCTGGAAAGAGGCAATCGGCACGCCAAATTGTTTGCGCTGTTTCATGTAGTCCAAAGTCGCGTCGTTGGCGCTTTTCATGGCGCCAATGGCTTCGGCGCACAACAGCGCCGTGGCAAAGTCAGCGGCTTCCTCAATGAAAGGCAAGGCTGCACCCTCGGCTCCTAACAAAGCATCGGCAGTCACAGCCACTTCTTTCAGTTGCACGTCAGCCACCCGAAAACCGTCGACCGTGCGGCTCGGATTCAAGGACACACCCGAAGCTTTGGCGTCGACTAAAAACAAACTCACACCGTTGGGGGTCGTGGCCGAGACCACCAATTTGTGCGCGGAGGCAGCGCCGGTGACAACGGCTTTGTGGCCGTTCAACACCCAACCGCCGCCTTGCTCTCGCGCCGTCGTGACCTGCGGCACCAAGCCATAGCGATGGCCATGCTCCAAACTGGCAAAAGCCAATCGCAAACTGCCGTCGATCAGGCCAGGCAAGACCGCAGCGCGCTGCGCCGAACTGCCCAATCGCGCGACCAAGCGTCCGGCCAAGGCGATGTTGTCGAGCAAAGGCTCCACCACCAAAGCCTCACCCATGGCCTCCATGACGGCCATCAAATCCATCGCACCACCACCAAAGCCACCATCGGCCTCAGGCAGGGCCATGGCGGTCAATCCCATTTCGGCAAAAGTCTGCCAAACCGACTCGCTCACACCGCTGTCCGAATGAACAATGGCTTTGCGTTGTTCAAAGGCGTAGTGATTGCTGAGGTACTTGCTGACCGAGTCGGCCAGTTGTTGCTGTTCGGGCGTCAATTCAAAGTTCATGTGTTCCTCACAGACCCAAGGTCATTTTGGCAATGATGTTGCGCTGAATTTCGTTGGAGCCAGCGTAAATACTGGCTTTGCGATAGTTGAAGTAGCGCGGTGCCAAGCGGGATGTGAAATGGTCGATCGCGCCATCATCAACCGCTTTGAAGGGTTGGGCATTCGGCCCTGCCGCTTGCATCGCCAACTCGGTGATCATTTGCTGCACCTCGGTGCCGCGAATCTTGAGCATGGAGACATCGGCTCCTGGGGGCTGACCTGTGCGACGCATTTTGTCCAAAAAGCGCATTGAGGTGATCTCCAAGGCGTCCAACTCAACCTCCACGCGCGTGAGCTTGTCCTTGAACCGTGCATCGTCCAGCAAGGGCTTGCCGTTTTTCATCTCTCGCCCCGCCAAGGCGCGCAAGGCGGCCAATTCGCGGCGACTGGCGCCCACGCTGCCAGAACCCATGCGCTCATGACCCAGCAGGTATTTGGCCACCGTCCAACCCTTGTTTTCTTCAAACACCAGGTTTTGGGCGGGTACCTTGACGTTGTCAAAGAAGATCTCATTGACCTCATGGCCACCGTCCATCAGGATCAAGGGACGTACCGTGATACCGGGAGTCTTCATGTCCATGAGCAAAAAGCTGATGCCTTCTTGTCGTTTTTCGGCTTGGCTGTCGGTGCGCACCAGGCAGAAAATCCAGTCACCGTAATGGCCCAATGTGGTCCAAATTTTTTGACCACTCACCAGGTAGTGATCACCTTGACGCTCGGCTCGGGTTTTGAGCGCCGCCAAATCTGAGCCCGCGCCGGGTTCCGAATAACCCTGAACCCAGAAGTCGTCGCCTTCACGGATCCGTGGCAAAAACTGCTCTTTCTGAGTGGGCGTGCCGAACTTCAGCAAAACCGAGGCGCACATCGCCGGACCAAAGGGTGGCAAGCCGGGTGCACCGGCCAAGGCAAACTCTTCGTCGTAGATATAGCGCTGGGTGATGTTCCACCCCGTACCGCCCCACTCCACAGGCCAATGCGGAACCGACCAGCCTTTGGCCGCCAAAATCTTGTGCCAGCGCAGATAGTCCTCTTTGGACAAATGGCGGTAGCTTTGCACTTTTTCGCGTATGTCAGCCGGCAAATTGGCCGAAAGCCAATCTCTCACCTCGTTGCGAAAACTCATCTCTTCAGTGGAATAACTCAGGTCCATGGGGCATCCTTTGGGGTCATGTGGCTCATTTTGAGCTGTGACGAAAGCACTGACAGTCGGCATGGTGACAGTCATGGTTTGCCCCAGTCTCACAGCGGTCAGATGGCCCAGATCCCATGCGCTATATTGAAGCGAAGACCCGAGACACAGTGCGTTTTCGCGCTTGCACAAGGACAAAGAGCATGTTCCACAAAATTTTGATCGCCAACCGAGGCGAAATTGCGGTGAGATTGATCCGTGCGGTGCACGACATGGACATCCAAAGCGTCGCTATCTTCTCGCAAGATGATGCCCAAGCACTGCATGTTCAATTGGCTGGGCACGCGGTCGCGCTGGCGGAAACAGGCCCCAGCGCCTACCTGAACATGGACAATGTGATCGCCATTGCCCAAGCGCAAGGCTGCGATGCCATCCATCCCGGTTATGGTTTTTTGAGTGAGCGTGCCGATTTTGCACAGGCCTGCGCCCAAGCCGGTCTCGTCTTCATCGGCCCCGACCCGGCCCACTTACAACTGTTTGGCGACAAAGCCAGTGCCAGGCAGCTGGCCTTGTCTTGCGGGGTTCCTCTGATGCCGGGCTTGAATCATGCGGTGACACTGCA
The DNA here is from genome assembly GCA_947448325.1 of Comamonadaceae bacterium. Taxonomy (GTDB): domain Bacteria; phylum Pseudomonadota; class Gammaproteobacteria; order Burkholderiales; family Burkholderiaceae_C; genus Limnohabitans_A. The sequence continues at coordinate 8,503 of CANFMK010000016.1, read as the reverse complement.
AGAAGTTCAGGCCTTTTTTGCAGCCCAACAAGGCGCTGGCGTCATGATCAAAGCCATCGGCGGCGGCGGCGGGCGCGGCATGCGTGCGGTGTTCAAAGCCGAAGATTTGCCCGAAGCCTTTGCCCGGTGCACCTCCGAGGCGCGCGCGGCTTTTGGAGTAGAAGGCGTCTACGTCGAGCGCCTGATGACCCAAGCGCGTCATATTGAAATTCAGGTGCTGGGCGATGGCCAATCGGTCATGAGCTTGGGCGAGCGTGAATGCAGCGTGCAGCGACGTTTCCAAAAATGGATCGAAATCGCCCCCAGTCCCAGTCTCTCTGCCCCGGTGCGCCAGCAGATCACCCAAGCGGCATTGAACATGGCCGCCCAGTGCCAATACCGCAGCCTGGGCACCTTTGAGTTTTTGGTGGACACCCAGGAATCTGATTTGCCCTGGGTCTTTATAGAGGCCAATCCCCGTTTGCAGGTGGAGCACACGGTGACCGAAGAAGTTACCGGGCTGGACTTGGTGCAGCTGCAAATTCAAGTGGCAGCTGGCATCAAATTTCAAGCCTTGGGCTTGGAGCCTTCCAAGCCGCCAGCAATGCTAGGACACGCCATTCAGATGCGCATCTGCGCAGAAAGCCTGAACGCCCAGGGACAAACCCAATCGTCCAGCGGCACGCTGAGCCGATTTGACATGCCCTCGGGGCCAGGGCTGCGCTTGGACACCCATGGTTTTGCGGGCGCTACGCCTTCTCCACACTTTGACACCTTGCTGGCCAAACTCATCGTGACCTCCAAGACCGGCAGCTTTGCCCATGCGGCAAGGCGAGCTGCACGCGCCTTGCGCGAGTGCCAAGTTGCCGGCGTGGACACGAACATAGCGCTTTTGCAAGCCCTGCTTGAGAGACCCGATTTTGCGCAGCAACACATCCACACCCGCTATGTCGAGCAGCATTTGCTCGGTTTGATTCAAGAAGCGCAGGCATTGACCCCTTCACAAGAGGCTCAGGCGCCAAAAACATCACCCCTATCGCCTCCGGCCCAGTCCGAAGTGCTGCAAGCCCATCAACACGGCCTGCGCTCCCCCATGGCGGCCAAGCTGGTCCAAGTGGATGTGCGTGTGGGCGACCTCGTTCCCCAAGGCCAGCAGGTGGCGGTCATTGAAGCCATGAAAATGGAGCACGTGGTTCTGGCCAGCGCGGCAGGTCGCGTTAAAGCAATTTCGGCCACAGCGGGCAATTACATTGCAGCCAACGACATCTTGGTGGTTCTGGAGCCCGTGGAAATGGCCGCGCACATTGCCCAGACAACAACGCAGCAAGACCTGAATGTGATCCGTGACGACCTGAAAGCCGTGCAAGACCGTCACGCGTTTTTATGGGACGTCAACCGCCCTGCGGCTGTGACCAAGCGCCACAGCCAAGGCGGGCGCACTGCCCGCGAAAACATCGCGCAATTGTGCGATGACGGCAGCTTCATTGAATATGGCGCCTTGGCCATTGCCGCGCAAACGCGGCGACGCAGCTTAGAAGATTTGATCGCCAACACCCCAGCCGACGGCATGGTCACTGGCATCGGCACAATCAATGCCCAGAAACATGGACCGGAAAAATCGCGCTGCGTTGTCATGGCCTATGACTACACCGTTTTGGCCGGCACGCAAGGTGCAGGCAATCACCAAAAAACAGACCGCATGCTGGGTTTGGCCCACAAACTCAAGCTGCCTGTGGTCTTGTTTGCCGAAGGCGGCGGTGGCCGTCCAGGTGACGTGGACCGGCCTGTGGTGGCGGGCTTGAATAACCACACCTTCAGTCAATTCGCGGCCTTGTCGGGACGCGTGCCTGTGGTTGGCATCGTCCACGGGCGCTGCTTTGCTGGCAATGCCGCCTTGCTGGGCTGCTCTGACGTGATCATTGCCACGCAGGCCAGCAACATCGGCATGGGTGGCCCCGCCATGATCGAAGGCGGTGGCTTGGGTCAATTCGCCCCTGAAGACATCGGCCCCAGCGCTGTGCAGTCCCGCAACGGGGTCATCGACATCTTGGTCCAAGATGAAATGCAAGCCGTCGACACGGCACGTCAATACCTGTCTTACTTTCAAGGCCGCACATCGGATTGGACCTGTGACGATCAACGCAAATTGCGTTTTGCAGTGCCAGAAAATAGGCTTCGGGTGTATGACGTGCGCGCCGTGATGCACACCCTGTGCGATAGCGACTCCGTACTCGAACTGCGGCCTGACTTTGGCGTGGGCATCCTCACGGCCTTGGCGCGCATCGAAGGACGCGCCGTCGGCCTCATGGCCAACAACCCATTGCATCTGGGCGGCGCCATTGACGCCGAAGCGGCAGACAAAGCCAGCCGCTTCATGCAACTGTGCAATGCGCATGGCCTGCCCATGGTGTCGCTGACAGACACGCCCGGCTTCATGGTCGGACCCGAGATCGAAGCCCAAGCCCAGGTGCGCCATACCAGCCGCATGTTCGTGGTGGCGGCCAAATTGCAGATCCCGTTTTTCTCAATCGTGCTGCGCAAAGGCTATGGACTGGGTGCGCAAGCCATGACCGCGGGGGGCTTTGATGCACCGGTGTTCAACGTCTCTTGGCCAACCGGTGAATTCGGTCCTATGGGCTTAGAAGGCTCTGTGCGCCTGGGTTTCAGCAAGGAACTGCAAGCCCGACCGGAAGGGCCTGAACGCGATGCATTGTTTGCGGAACTGGTCGCGGAACGCTATGCGGTGGGCAAAGCCATCAACATGGCGCAGACCTTGGAAATTGATGCGGTGATTGACCCCAGTGAAACCCGCAACTGGCTGGTGCGCGGCTTGGATTCAACAACACTGCTGCAGGGCTCACAGGGGCAGGGCTTTGTGGATGCGTGGTGACAAATCGATCCCATGGATCGGTCAGTCCCACAAAACACAAAGGCGGCAAGGTTACCCTTTGCCGCCTGTTGGTGAGGATTTGAAAAATTACTTCTTCTTGTTCACTGCTGCTTTGAAAGCGGCACCTGCCGAGAACTTAGGCACGGTCGCTGCTGCAATTTTCAAGGCTTCACCCGTACGTGGATTTTTGCCTTTGCGTGCAGCGCGCTTGGTGGCTTTGAATGTACCAAAACCAATCAATTGAACGTCTTGCTTTTTAGCAACAGTCTTGGTGATGATATCCACCAAGGCGTTCAACGCACGACCTGCAGCGGCCTTGCTCATGTCGGTTTCTTTGACCAGCGCTTCAATCAATTCACTCTTGTTCATGGTTTATCTCCTTGTCAATGAACGTTTGGATTTTGGCATAGTTCAAGGCATGCCTTGCAAAAATTTAATGCCGCCGAAAAAATAAGCTCCCTTGGATGCAAGCGTACTTGTTATCAAAGGGTGCACACAGCTGCACCAATCAAAAGGACTTAGCACCTTGCAATGCTAAGTCCTTGATGTCAATGGTCGGCGTGGCGGGATTCGAACTCGCGACCCCTTGCACCCCATGCAAGTGCGCTACCAGGCTGCGCTACACGCCGACAAGCTTTAAATTATAGCTCGACTTGATGGTTCAAACAGAGAGCAGTTCGCGAATTTCCAACAATTCGTTGCGCAAGCTCTGTTGTGCTGGGAATGTGAGAGAGTGATTGAGCAATTCGTTGGAACGCACGGAGGGGTTAGAGGATTCAGACAGCCCTGTTGAATTCTCCAACAGTTCACCATCGGCATCCATCTGCGTCAGTTCTTGACCATTCAACTGCGCGGCCTTGCGCTGCGCCTGCGCCAATTCTTGCAGTTGATTGCGGGCACCACTGATGGTGAAACCTTGTGAGTACAAGAGGTCTGAAATCCGCCGGATCATCAACACTTCATGGTGTTGATAGTAGCGGCGATTGCCCCTGCGCTTGACGGGCCGCAATTGTGTGAATTCCTGCTCCCAATAGCGCAGCACATGGGGCTTGACATCGCACAACTCGCCCACCTCACCGATGGTGAAGTAGCGCTTTGCGGGAATGGGCGGGAGTGACTTCTCCATTGGAATCAGGAACTTACCTTGAAAACCTTCGAGCTTACTCCAAGGTCAAAGCCTTCGTCTAGCGCGATTTTTTATTTTCTGCCAGATATCTTCTTGGGGAGCGCACGGTCTAATACGAAACGATTCAATGCCAGGGATTTAATCGTTCACATCATCCATCGATTCACCTTGAATCACGGCTTTGAGTTTGTGACTGGCGTGAAATGTGGCGACACGTCGCGCCTCAATCGGGATCAACTCCCCAGTGCGGGGATTGCGGCCAGGGCGTGGTGCTTTGGTGCGAATTTGAAAATTACCGAAGCCTGAGATTTTGACGTCTTTGCCGTCCATCAAGCTTTGGGCAATCAGGTCAAAAAAAGCATCGACCATGTCCTTGGACTCGCGCTTGTTGAGGCCGATTTTTTCAAACAGCAAATCTGACAAATGAGCTTTCGTCAGCGCGGGTGTTTCTAAGCTTTCAACCGAAAAGTCCATGGTGAGTCTTTCAATGCGTCAAGTATGGCATCAGGCGCGCAGACGCGCGTTGAGTTGTGCGCCGAGATGCGCCAGTTGTGCACTCATGACGGCTTCAATTTGGGCTTCGGTCAGTGTGGCTTCATCACTGTTGAGCGTTAATCGCACGGCCAGGCTTTTCTCGTCTTCGGCCAGTCCCCCGGTCGTGGCCTTGCCAGCTGGTGGACGGTAGATATCAAACAACAAAGCATCGCGCAAAAGACCATGGCTGGGCGCAGACCAGACCGCAGCCATGAGTTGAGCATGGGTCACGTTTTCGGAAACAATCAACGCCAGATCACGTTCAACCGCTTGATGCCTAGGCACGGCTTGCGCCACAGCGACGGGACGATGCAAAACAGCGTCCAAGTCCAATTCGAACACCACAGGCGCCTGCGGCAAATCCCAAGTTTGACGCCAGCGGGGATGCAACTCACCGATAAAGCCCACAGCTTGGCCGTTGAGCAGAACTTGGGCGCTGCGACCTGGATGCAAAGCAGGATGCTCTGCCGCCACAAAAGTAGGGGTCAAAGGCTGCAACAGAGCTTGCAGATCGGCTTTGACATCGAAAAAATCGACCGGTCGAGATTTGCCACCCCAACCGGTGGGTTCCGCCGGGCCCCAGGCCATTGCCGCGACACGCATGGGCTGATGAAAACCTTTCACGGTGGCATCGGTATCTGGCACATTCTCGTCACGCAAGAATACGCGTCCGAGTTCAAAAACCCTCACCCGTTCAGCCTTGCGATCGATGTTGAACTTGACCACTTGCAGCAATGAGCCCATCAGACTTGAACGCATGACGCTCATTTGGCTGGCAATGGGATTGAGCAAGCGGATCGGATGGGTGTTGCCAGCCAATTGGCTTTCCCAGCTTTCTTCAACAAAGCTGAAATTGATGGTTTCTTGGTATCCCAAACTAGCCAAACTGCGACGCACCGCAAAGGGACTGCGTTGTGATTCGGTTCGAACTTTGGCGGTGATGGGCGCCAAAGGCGGCGTGGTGGGGAGATGGTTGTATCCCACCATGCGGGCGATTTCTTCGATCAGATCTTCTTCGATCTGCAAATCGAAACGCCAGCTCGGGGGATGGACCGTGACCATACCTTGTGCCTCGGTGACCGCAAAGCCCAAACCGCGCAGCGCATCCGCGCATTGCTCTTGCGTCAGTGGCATGCCAATGACTTTGACGGCACGAGCCACCCGCAGCGTCACGGGCGCTTTCACAGGAACATTCACCGTCTGGTCGTCCATGGGGCCGACCTGGGTGTGCGCGTCGCCACAAATGTCCATCACCAATCGGGTGATGCGTTCGATGTGCTCGACCGTTTGCTGAGGATCAACGCCACGTTCAAAGCGGTGTCCGGCGTCGGTTGAAAAATTGAAACGACGGGATCGCCCCGCGATGGCCGCAGGCCACCAGAAAGCAGCTTCGATGTAGATGTTGCGCGTGTCATCAGAGACCGCTGTTGCGTCGCCGCCCATGATGCCGGCCAAAGACTCCACTTGGGTGTCGTCAGCAATCACGCCCACTTGGGTGTCGACGGTCACGGTATTGCCATTCAACAGCTTGAGCTGTTCACCTGCGCGGCCCCAACGCACCTGCAAACCGCCATGGATTTTGTCGAGGTCAAAAATATGCGAGGGTCGACCATATTCGAACATCACGTAATTGGAAATATCCACCAGCGCACTCACGCTGCGCTGGCCGCAACGGGCCAGGCGGTCCACCATCCAAGCCGGTGTGCTGGCTTTTGGATTCACGCCTTTGAGCACACGGCCGCTGAAACGGCCACACAAATCAGGCGCTTCGATTTTGGCCGACAAGATGTCCGTCACCGTGGGCTTGGCAGCGGGGAATGTGACGGTTTTCAAAGGTGTGCCGGTCAGGGCCGATACTTCGCGGGCGATGCCATAAACGCTCAAACAGTGCGCCAAATTGGGGGTGAGTTTGAGGGTGAACAAGGTGTCGTCCAGATTCAAATACTGGCGAATGTCTTGTCCCAAAGGCGCATCTGCAGGCAACTCCAGCAGGCCGCCGTGGTCATCGGCAATTTGCAGCTCTTTGGCTGAACACAGCATGCCTTGGCTTTCCACGCCACGCAACTTTCCGACTTTGATGAGGAAGGGTTTGCCGTCCTCACCGGGCGGCAATTGGGCGCCCACCAGGGCACAAGGAATGCGAATACCCACCCGCGCATTGGGCGCGCCACAGACAATGTTGAGCCAACTGCCCTGCCCCACGTCCACCTGGCACACACGCAGACGGTCGGCGTTGGGATGTTGCACCGCCTCTTTGATTTCACCGACAACGATGTGCGTGAATGCAGGCGCGACAGGCGCCAACTCTTCAACCTCTAAGCCGGCCATGGTGAGCGTTTCAGCCAATTGCTGGGTGGACAGGGGTGGATTGCAAAACTCGCGCAACCAGGATTCAGGAAATTGCATGCTCTTTACTCGGTAATTTGCTCGGTGTGGGAAATGGTCTGGTGCTTACTGGAATTGACTCAGGAAGCGCAGATCGCCATCAAAGAACAAACGCAAATCGTTCACGCCATAACGCAACATCGTCAAGCGATCAGGGCCCATGCCAAACGCGAACCCCATGAAATGCTCTGGGTCTAAGCCCATGTTGCGCACCACATTGGGGTGCACTTGCCCGGAGCCCGCCACTTCCAACCAACGCCCCGCCAAGGGACCGGTTTGGAACTGGATGTCAATCTCTGCGCTGGGCTCTGTGAATGGGAAAAAGCTGGGGCGAAAACGCAGCACCAAATCGTCACTTTCAAAGAAAGTACGGCAAAAATCGGTGAAGACCACCTTCAAATCTTTGAAGCTCATGTTCTCACCGATCCACAGGCCTTCGCACTGGTGGAACATGGGCGAATGGGTGGCGTCACTGTCGACGCGGTAGGTGCGGCCTGGCGCAATGACGCGGATCTCAGGCATGCCTTGACCTGCGTCAATTTGGTTGCGGTAGCGCTTGACGTGTTGCACGGCATGGCGAATTTGCATCGGGCTGGTGTGCGTGCGCAACAAGTAGCCCCCTTCGACATAAAAGGTGTCGTGCATGGAGCGCGCCGGATGGTCTTCGGGGGTGTTGAGGGCCGTGAAGTTGAACCAATCGGTCTCGATCTCGGGGCCTTGAGCCACTTCAAAACCCATAGAGCCAAAAATTTGCTCAATGCGCTCGAGGGTCAACGACACCGGATGCAATCCCCCCTGCGAACGCACGCGACCCGGCAAGCTCACATCCAAGGCTTCAGCTTTGAGTTGGGTGTCCAGTTCGGCATCCGCAAGTGCTTGGCGGCGCTGCGTTAAAGCCGCTTCAATCGCCTGCTTGGCCAAGTTGATGGCCGCACCGCGGGTCTTTTTCTCCTCCACACTCAAGGCCGCCATGCCTTTCATCAACTCCGTGATGCGACCGGTTTTGCCGGTGTATTGCGCTTTGGCGTTTTCAAGGTCTGCAGGGGTTTGGGCCTGCGCAAAGCTTTCGCGGGCGCTGACAACCAGGGAGTCCAACTCGTTCATAGTTTTGCTTTTCAGGTAGCCTGTGCAGGCTCGAAAGTGAATGCGAAATAAAAAAGGGATTGAAGCCTTCGAAAGCCTCAACCCCTTTGATTTACTGCGCGAAACAAGGGCTCAAGAAGCCCTTGTCGCTCATGCACTCAAGCGGCGGCCAGTTTGGCTTTGACTTGGTTCACGATGCCAGCAAAAGCGGCCTTGTCGTGCACGGCGATGTCCGCCAGCACTTTACGGTCGATCTCGATGGCAGCCTTTTTCAGGCCGTTGGCGAATTGGCTGTAAGTCAGACCGCATTCACGCGCAGCGGCGTTGATACGGGCAATCCACAACTGACGGAAGACGCGCTTTTTGGCGCGACGGTCACGGTATGCATACTGACCGGCCTTCATCACCGCTTGTTTAGCGATGCGGAAGACATTACCGCGGCGGCCGCGGAAACCTTTGGCCAGGGCCAGAACTTTTTTGTGACGGGCGCGTGCCGTTACACCACG
>CANFMK010000015.1 GCA_947448325.1 Comamonadaceae bacterium | reverse complement strand
GGTATCCGCCCTGTGTCCAGGGCTTGTACCAACGGGGCCAGCAATGCCATGGGCAGTCGCTCGGCCATGGGCAGGCAAACCAAGCCCTGATCGGCTTGTTGCAGCAAGCCCGTTTGCATGCGCAATTGACCCGTTTGCAGGGTGTGCGCCAGGTCGAGTCCACCCAGCAAGCGCTCCACATCGGCCGAACCGGGCACTTTGATCAAGGGCAATCCCAGACGCGCCAGCGCGGTGAGCCATTGATCGCGCACCGGACCGTGGGGTGCGCGCAAGCACACGCCGCCAAAGCCATGGGGGTCCACTTGCAAGAGCTGCAAGGCGGTCAGCGCATCGTGCCAAGCCTCTAAAGGATCTGGCGGGGAGTCGGGGTTCGGGTTCATGGCCAGTGAGGGCGTTTCACAACTCAGTGGGCCATCACTTCTTGCAGGCTGCGCTGCACCCGCGCACCGGAGTCGGTGTCGTCCAGCGGGTTGCGGCGCAGGCGGTGGCGCAAAGCCAACGGCGCCATGCTTTGCAGGTGTTCGGCTTGCACTGCCAATTGGCCTTGCAGCGCGGCGAATGCGCGGGTGGCGCGCAACAGGGTCAACTCGGCGCGCAGGCCATCGGTGCCCAGTTGCTGGCAAAGCCGAGCGCACAGCATCAGCATGTCGTCACTCACCGTCACTTGCGCCAGCCGTTCGCGTGCTTTCAGGATGCGCTTTTGCAGTTTCTGGTTGTCCTTGTGCCACTGCGTTTTGAAGGCCACTGGGTCTTTCTCAAAGGCATCGCGGCGCTTGATGATGGTCACCCGCAGGTTCAGGTCTTGCGGCGTGCGCACTTGCACTGAAAGGCCAAAGCGGTCCAGCAGTTGCGGCCGCAGTTCACCTTCTTCGGGGTTGCCGCTGCCCACCAGCACAAAGCGCGCGGGGTGGCGCACGCTCAAGCCTTCACGTTCGACCAGGTTTTCGCCGGAGGCTGCCACATCGATCAGCAAGTCCACCAAATGGTCGTCCAGCAAATTGACTTCGTCGATGTACAAAAAGCCCCGGTGGGCTTGCGCCAGCAAACCGGGGGAAAACTCCTTGACGCCTTGGGACAGGGCTTTTTCCAAATCCAGCGCGCCCACCACCCGGTCTTCGGTCGCGCCCAAAGGCAGATCGACCACGGCCACGGCTTGCCGTTCGGTGGCGATTCTCTTTTTCGGGTCCCTGGCTTGGCACACCGGACACGCTTGGGCGGGTTGGGCCGGGTCACAGCGGTAAGGGCAGCCCTGAACCACCTGGATGGGCGGTAACAAATCGGCCAGGGCGCGCACTGCGGTGGATTTGCCGGTGCCGCGATCGCCCAAGACGAGCACGCCGCCAATGCTGGGGTCGACCGCCACCACTTGGATGGCGAGGGTCATTTCGTCTTGACCGACGATGGCTGCAAAAGGGAAGGTCAATGCCATGGGGCGCCCCGTAAAACTGTTCTCGCCCCATCATCCAAAAGAGCAGGCAAAGTGTCAAGTTAAATTTACACTTTAGGGTCCTTGATGTGTTGCACTTGTGACGGCGGTGGCGGTGGCGCTGTTTCAGCTTGCAGTCCATAACGCGCAGCCAATTGCCACACATGGGCCGGCAGCATGTTCTTGATGCGAGCGGGGGCTTCGCGGCGCAAATGCAAAATCGATTCAATCGCTTTCATTTCCACCCGGGCCCGCGCAAACTCCAAGCCCCGAGGGCCGACGCGGGGCATCAGCCAGTTCACCAAGGGTTTGATCCAGGCGGGCATGCGGCGCAGCGGCAGGCCGCCGGCCGCGCGTTCGGTGTTGGCCATGAAGCCGCGCACCGGACCGTCGCGTTGGCCTTTGCTGATTGGCGCACTGGTGACGAGCTGATCCTGGATACCGTCCAAAACCGCTTGCCCCTGGGCGTTGCGCACCAACAACCATTGCTGGCCATGCCCACCCATGTAGCCCACGGTGATGTCTGACAGCACATTGGTGTAGTCGACGCAGGTGCGGCAGGTCAGTGGAAAAAAATCCGGTGGCAGGGTCGACAGGGGTAAATTCAAAAACGGGATCAGGCGTTTCTCGCCTTGGTCGGTGCGCACCTCCACCTTGTAGTCAGCGCGAAACTCGACGTAATTGATGTCCTGCGGGCGGTCAGAAATCAAGCCCAGAAATTGGTGGAAGTTCTCTGTAGTGGTGTTGTCTGAGCAAGGTGTGCCAATCACAAACAACTTTTCCAATCCCTGCTCTTGCTCGAGTTGAGGTTGAATGGCGCGCAGAGCGTAAATCTGGCAGGGAATACCGATGACGGCCAAGCGCTTGAAGCCCTGAGCCAAGGCCGGTTCGACCAAACTGAGCAGCGGGGCGTAGCCCATGCGCATCCCGCGGCATTGCGCCATGTCCTGCGCTCGGGTGACCAGCACCGGGCGCGGACGCCAGCGGTCTTGGGGGTCGGCCGCCATGGCAATCACGGCGTCGACCTGGCCTTGTTCGAGCAGCACTTCGGCCAAGCGGGTGGTGATGCCGGTCCATTGCGCACCGGCCGCAGGCGGCTCCATGCGCGCACTCAGAATGCGCTGATAGGGTCCGAAAAACAACTCATCGGGCTGCGCGTTTTCTTGCACGGTGTTTTGCAGACGCTGGCGTCCGTGCACCCGTTGTTCTAATGCCGGGTAGTCCGGCTGGATGAACTGACAGGCTTGGCCGCAGCGTTTGGGATCGTCAGTGCGCGACAAGCCGCAGTCTGTGCACAATTTGCGCAGCGGGGCAGGGGATTGCACAGCGATGGTCTGGTTCATATTGCGCCGGTCATGGCCAGGGGCTGCACACCGATCAGCCACACGTGCAGATCGCCCCATAAGAAAGCGGCCCACAGACCTGTGCCCAGGGCCAAGGTGATCAGCGTCCCCCAGACATGGACGGGGGCTGGGCTGCTCAGGCTCGTGCGGTCACGCCGGCGCGCCGCCCGAAATACGCTGACCGCCCATACCAGCATGACACCAAACAGCAGCACATCCGCCAGTTGGCCATTGGACAGCAGGTGCGCCAGTGCCCAGACCTTGACCGACAAGGTCATCGGGTGACGCAACCGCGCACGCAGATGATTGCCGGGCACATAAGAGGCCACCAGCAAAACCATGGCCAGCCACATCAGAGCCAAGGTGGCATGCGCCATGCCAGGCGGCGGTGCCCACAGCACCACGGGCTCCAACCTGGCTTGGCTGTAGCCTTGCACCAGCAGGTAAAACCCCATCAAGGACAGGACGCTGTAAAGACCTTTGTAACCCAGCAGGCCCAGACGGCTGATGGCTCGCTGGCGCAGGTTCGGGGTCAGGCTGTGCAGCGAGTGAACACCCCCAAAAAGTATCAAACCGATGAGCAGTTGCAGCATGTCGAAACCTTTGCTTGTGTGGCTTGGATCAGAGTTGGGATTCTGACACGGCTGTGTCCATCTCGGTTGACATTCAAGCATTTCCGAGTTCCTGTGTGAATTGCTCAGGTATCTCGCGCCCCATGGCCAAAAGTGACTGATTCGACGCACAATGAACTGGTGAGTATTTTTTGATTTTTTTTTGGAGTTCTCTATGACCCGTTTGACTTCTTTGTCTTCCAATCGCCGCGTATTCATGATGCAAGTGGCCAGCGCAGCGACCGCCGCTTTGGTCGTGAGCGACGCTTCAGCCCAGGCCATGGTGGACGAGAAAGACCCTCAAGCCGCTGGCTTGGGTTACAAGGCCGACGCCAGCAAAGTGGACAAGGCCAAGAACCCCAAGTTCGCAGCCGGCGCCCATTGCGGTAATTGCGCGTTGTTCCAAGGCAAGGCCGACGCTGCTGCAGGCGGCTGCCCCTTGTTTACAGGCAAGCAAGTAGCTTCCAAAGGCTGGTGCACGGCTTGGGCCAAAAAAGGCTGATGCATTCAGCCTGAACGGCTTGATGCAGTGGACCCAACCGCCTTCGGGCGGTTTTTTTATCCTTCGCCTTCGGGCGGTTTTTTTATCTTTCGCCTTCAGGCGTTTTTTGCCTTTCGTCTGCGGGCGTTTATCTCTCGCTATCGCAACAGAAGGGTGAGTCCGGCTCAGCCCTGGCGCAGTTGGCGCGAGTGGTTGTGCACTGCGTCCACCAAGGCGCTCACATGCTCGGGCGGGGTGAACTGGCTGATGCCGTGACCGAGGTTGAAGATGTGCGTCGGGCCAGTGGTGGTGCTGTCGGTGTGGGGTTGGCCAAAGCTGTCCAGCACGCGGTGCACCTCGGTGGCGATGTGTGCAGGCGGCGCAAACAAAATATTCGGGTCGATGTTGCCTTGCAGCGCTTTGCCTGGGCCGCCGACCTCGCCGCCCACCAAACGCCGGGCGGTGCCCAGGTTCATGGTCCAGTCCAAGCCCAGCACCTCGCAGTCCAGGTCTTTCATTTCAGGCAACCACAAACCGCCGCCCTTGGTGAACACGATGCGCGGAATCACCGCGCCGTCATGGCTGCGTTTGAGTTGCGCCAACACGCGGCGGGTGTAGGCCAGGCTGAAGTCTTGGAAAGCGCCATCGGCCAACACGCCGCCCCAGCTGTCAAACACCATCACCGCTTGGGCACCGGCTTCGATTTGGGTATTTAAATAGAGAGCCACCGCGTCGGCATTGATCGCCAAGATGCGGTGCATCAGGTCGGGGCGGCTGTACATCAGGCTTTTCACCAGCCGGTAGTCGTCCGAGCCGCCGCCTTCGACCATGTAGCACGCCAGCGTCCACGGGCTGCCCGAAAAACCAATCAGGGGCACTCGGCCGTTCAAGGCTTTGCGGATGGAGGTGACCGCGTCAAACACATATTGCAGCTTGTGCATATCGGGCACGGCCAATGCAGCCACGGCCGCCTCGTCGCGCACCACTTTTTCAAACTTGGGGCCTTCACCCTGGGCGAATGACAAGCCCAGGCCCATGGCATCGGGCACGGTCAGGATGTCGGAAAACAAAATCGCCGCGTCCAGCGCATAGCGGTCCAGCGGCTGCAGGGTGACTTCGGTGGCGTAGTCCACATTGGTCGCCAAACCCATGAAACTGCCGGCCTTGGCGCGGGTGGCGCAGTACTCGGGCAGGTAGCGTCCGGCTTGGCGCATCAGCCAAACGGGGGTGTGGTCGGTGGCTTGTCTCAGGCAGGCACGCAGGAATTGATCGTTTTGGAGTTTCATGTCGATGGAGTGTTTATCAGCTTCTGCAGTGGTTGTAGAGGGTGTGTCAACTTATTCATTTTCCAAAGTGTCAATCTAACTTGACATTTTGTCAAATGTCTGTAAATTCAAGGCCAGACAAGCAAACATGAAGGCCAGCCATGGACGCCTTGCGGGATTGGATCGAATCGCCGACGCAACTGAGAGCGCTCCCGCTGGGGCGTTTGCCAGACGTGGCCAACGAATTGCGACAGCGCTTGATCCAAGCGGTGTCCCAAACCGGCGGCCATTTCAGCTCCAACTTGGGCACGGTGGAGTTGACCATCGCTTTGCACTATGTCTACAACACCCCGCAAGACCGCTTGGTGTGGGATGTGGGCCATCAAACTTACGCCCACAAGATGCTGACAGGGCGGATGGAGCGAATGCCGACACTGCGCCAGCGCGGCGGTCTGAGCGGATTTCCACACCGCGAAGAGAGCGTGTACGACGCCTTCGGCACAGCCCATTCTTCCACCAGCATCTCAGCGGCCTTGGGCATGGCCATGGCCGCCAAGCTCACCGGCAGCCTGCGCAAGTCGGTGGCCATCATCGGTGACGGTGCGCTGACCGCGGGCATGGCCTATGAGGCGATGAACAATGCCGGCACCAGTGACTGCGATCTGCTGGTGGTGCTCAATGACAACGACATGTCGATCAGCCCGCCAGTGGGGGCTTTGAACCAATACCTGTCCGAGCTGATGTCGGGCCGTTTTTACGCGCAGGCTAAAAAACTGAGCGAGAAGCTGCTGCGCAATGCGCCGCCTTTGTTTGCCCTGGCACGCCATTTGGAGCAGCAAACCCAGCAATTCATTCAACCCGAGACACTTTTCGAGAAACTCGGCTTCACTTACACCGGGCCGATTGATGGTCATGACGTGGTGGGCTTGGTGCAAGCCTTGCAACAAATCTCTCAAGCCAAAGGCCCGCAGTTTTTGCATGTGGTGACCCGCAAAGGCAAGGGCTACGCCTTGGCAGAGGCAGACCCCATCAGTTACCACGGACCAGGCAAGTTCGATCCGGCCGTCGGTTTGGCGCCGGCCAGCGCCAGCAAAATGACCTTCACCCAGGTGTTTGGCCAATGGCTGTGCGACATGGCGACCCACGATGCACGTTTGGTGGGCATCACGCCGGCGATGCGCGAAGGCTCGGGCATGGTGGCCTTCAGCCAACGCTTTCCAGCGCGTTACCACGATGTGGGTATCGCCGAGCAGCACGCTGTGACTTTCGCAGCAGGCCTGGCCTGTGAGGGCCTCAAGCCGGTGGTGGCGATTTACTCGACCTTTTTGCAACGGGCCTACGATCAATTGATCCACGATGTGGCCTTGCAAAAGTTGCCGGTGGTGTTTGCCCTGGACCGCGCCGGTCTGGTTGGTGCAGATGGTCCGACCCATGCGGGCATGTACGACATTGCTTTTACGCGTTGCATTCCGAACATGAGTGTGGCCTGCCCGGCCGACGAAAACGAATGCCGGCAATTGCTCAGCACGGCCTACGCGCAAGACCACCCTGTCACGGTGCGCTACCCCCGGGGCAGCGGTATGGGTGCAGCGGTACAGACGGATTTACAAGCCCTGCCGTTTGCGCGCGCTGAGATCCGTCGCCAGGGCAAAGGCCTGGCCATTTTGGCCTTTGGCCCCTTGCTTTACGAGGCTTTGAAGGCGGCCGAATCTTTGGATGCCACCGTGGTCAACATGCGCTGGGCCAAGCCGCTGGACTTGGAGATGCTGCAGCAGGTGGCGCTGGCGCATGATCATTTCATCACGCTCGAAGACGGCGCGCGCATGGGCGGTGCCGGTGCCGCTGTGTTGGAGGCCTTGCAAGACATGGGCATCCACAAACCGGTGCTGGTGATGGGCTTTGAAGACGCGTTCACCGAACACGGCGATCCGCAGGTGTTGATGCAGCACTATGGCTTGACCGCTGCCGGTATTCACCAGCGCATGGCCCAAGCGTGGCCGCATCGCTCTGTCACGCCCCTGCTCAGAAAGGTGGTCTGAATGGCCGTCTGGACACTGGGCCTGAATCACCGCACCGCGCCGATCGATCTGCGCGAGCGTTTTGCTTTGGCCTCCGATCAACTGTTGCTGTCTTTGCAGGGCCTGCGCAGCACCCTGACCTCGCACAAAGAAGTGGCCATTTTGTCGACCTGCAACCGCACCGAAATTTACTGCGCGGGCGAGCAAGTGCAATGGCAGCAAACCCTGGGTTGGTTGGCTGACGTGGGCAAGGCCCAAGTCGACACGCTGCAATCCCACATTTACCGGCTCGAGGGCGGCGCCTCGGCGCGCCATGCCTTTCGCGTCGCCAGCGGCCTGGACTCCATGGTGCTGGGGGAGTCTCAAATCTTGGGCCAATTCAAAGACGCGGTGCGACTGGCGGCCGACTCGGGCGCTCTGGGCAGCACCTTGAATCAATTGTTCCAGCGCTCGTTTGCGGTGGCCAAAGAGGTGCGCACGGTCACCGAGATCGGCGCGCACTCCATCAGCATGGCGGCGGCCAGTGTGCGATTGGCCAGCCGAATTTTTGAAGACATCCAAGACACCCATGTGCTGTTTGTCGGTGCAGGAGAAATGATCGAATTGTGCGTGGCGCACTTTGCGGCCAAATCACCGCGCTCCATCACGATCGCGAACCGCTCGGCACAAAGGGCCGACATGCTGGCTCACGCACATGGCGGACGCAGCATCGCCTTGGCGGATCTGCCCACCCGCTTGCAAGAGTTTGATATCGTCATCAGCTGCACCGCCAGCACCTTGCCCCTGATTGGTTTGGGTGCCGTGCAAAGCGCCTTGCGTGCCCGCAAAAATCGGCCGATGTTCATGGTCGATCTGGCCGTGCCCCGCGACATCGAGCCGGAAGTCAAAAAGCTGTCTGGGGTGTACCTCTACACCGTGGACGACCTGACCCAAGTCATCCAAAGTGGACAAAACCAGCGCCAAGAAGCGGTGGCCGAAGCCGAAGTCATCATCGACCAAGGGGTGCAAAAATTCATGGCCTGGTTGGCGCAGCGCAACCATGTGCCCCTGATACAAGAGCTCAATCTGCAGGCAGACACCTGGCGTCAAACCGAACTGAGCCGCGCACGCAAACGCATCGACAAGGGGCAGTCGGTGGACAGCGTGCTGGAGGCGCTGTCGATGGGCTTGATGAAAAAAATGCTCAACGGTCCCTTGCGCGAGTTGAACCATCCCGATGCCGCCCAGCGCGAAAAAGCCCTGCTGGCGGTGAAACAAATTTTTCTCAACGACTGAGCGGCCTGGCCGCATCGGTTCAAGGCGAAGATGCCCCTCACCCTTCGGGAGTATGCGTTGTTGCTCAGTGCTTTGTTGTTGGCTGCTGGCCTGTATGGTCTTTGGACGCCGGACCTGCCCACGGCCGAGCTGCAGCAGCGCCACGGTGTACCCGGACAGCAAGTGATCGCGATCGATGGACTGCGCATCCACTACCAAGACAGTGGCCCGCCTGATGCACCCGTGCTCTTGCTGCTGCATGGTTTTGGTTCGAGCCTGCAAACGTGGGAAGCTTGGGTTCCCCAACTGTCGCGCCAATACAGGGTGATACGGCTGGATTTACCTGGCTTTGGTTTGACCGGTGCCAGCCCTACCCGCAATTACACAGACGCTGTCGACATCGCCACCCTGACGCATTTCGCGGACCGCTTGGGATTGACCCGCTTTGGCGTGATAGGTCATTCTCTGGGCGGCAAAATCGCCTGGTCGCTGGCTGCTGCCGTGCCCGAACGCATCACTGCGCTGGTCTTGATGGCTCCTGATGGGTTTGCGCCACCGGACCAATGGGACAGCAAGCCTTACGAGGTGCCGGCCTTCATGGGGTTGATGAAGTACAGCCTGCCTAAACCCTTGATAGCCCACTTTCTCGGCGCTGCATTTTCTGACCCGCAGTGGCTGACCCCAGCGATGGTGACGCGCTACCATGACATGCTCAGGGCGCCCGGCGTGCGTCAAGCCATTTTGGACCGCGCCGATCAAACCCTCTACGCCAACCCCCTTGTGCCCTTGCAGCAAATCAGGGCGCCGACGCTGCTCTTGTGGGGTGAAAACGACCGCATGATCCCCAGCAGCAACGCCGATCTGTATGCCCAAGTCTTGCCCCAGTCACGGACCGTGATACTGCCCCAGCTGGGACATGTGCTGCAGGAAGAGCAACCCGAGCTTGGACTGGCGCAGGTCCGCGCTTTTTTGAACACCCACCTGCCGCCCTTGCAGCGCTAACGCCCAGGGCTTTCGTGAATTCAGGATGAGAGTTTCAGCCCTTTGGGCAGGGGGTAGTGGGTGTCCTCTTGCACCCCGTTCATTTTGCGCACACTGACGGCCCCCATCTCCCGCAGCCGTGTGATCACCTCTTGCACCAACACTTCAGGCGCTGAAGCGCCCGCTGTCAAACCCACCCGAGGTTTGCCTTCGAACCAATGCGCTTGCAACTCTGCGGCCGTGTCGATCATGTGGCTGTCCGCACCCATGCGCTGAGCCAGTTCTCGCAAACGGTTGCTGTTGGAGCTGGTTGCGCTGCCCACCACGATCACCACATCCACCTGGCCGCGCATGAGTTTGACGGCATCTTGGCGGTTTTGCGTGGCGTAGCAAATGTCTTGCTGTTTGGGTTGCCGCATCTGGGGAAATTTCTTTTTCAAGACCGCCAAGATCTCGGCCGTATCGTCCATGCTCAAGGTGGTTTGGGTGACCACGGCCAAGCGCTCGGTCTGGCTGGGGTTCACGCGGGCCACATCGGCCACGTCTTCAACCAAATGGATGCCGCTGTCAATTTGACCCAGCGTGCCTTCGACTTCAGGATGCCCTTTGTGACCGATCATGATGAATTCATAGCCCTCTTTGTGCAGCTTGGCGACTTCGACGTGGACTTTGGTGACCAGCGGGCAGGTCGCATCGAAGATGGTAAATCCGCGTTCGTGAGCCTCCTGTTGAACCGCGCGGCTGACACCGTGGGCGCTGAATATCAAGGTGGCGCCGGGCGGGACTTCGCTCATGTCTTCGATGAACACCGCGCCCTTTTTTTTCAAGGCGTCGACGACAAAGGTGTTGTGCACGATTTCATGGCGTACATAGATGGGGGGGCCGAATTTGGTCAAAGCCCTCTCGACGATCTCGATGGCGCGATCGACGCCTGCACAAAATCCCCGGGGCTCGGCGAGCAAGATGGATTGAACGCTCATCGCTGTGAGTCTGCTGTCAATGGTGTCGGCAATGCCAGTTGCATACAGTCCCTTTGCTGATCAATAGGCGGGGTCATCCGTGTTGAGAAAGTCCATGCGCAGCTAAGGCGCAAAAACATAAACAGCGTACAAGCCCTCCTGATCTATCGGTGTCGCACGCTCGACTCGATGGATGTTGTAGTTTCCTCAAACGAGAGCGCTCCTCATCTCCAAGCAAAGACATTGCTTCGAGCCCTGAAGTGTGCTCACTTGCTTGTAAGTGCCCGATCCAGTTCAGACCTCCCTGGCCCTTTGGCGATGGGTTTGCGCTTGCGCAGCAATGGCCTCACGTTCTTGCAACGTGAGTCGATTGAGATTTTTCAGTTGCATCAACATACGTGGGTTTTTGGCCAGTGTGTCTGCGTGGCGGTGCAGGTAATCCCAATACAAGGTGGTGAAGGGGCAAGCCGATTCGCCGGTGGACAAGGCTGGGTTGAAGCGGCAGCCTTTGCAATGGTTGCTCATGCGGTCGATGTATTTGCCGCTGGCCACATAGGGCTTGCTGGCCATCAGGCCGCCATCGGCAAATTGACTCATGCCCAGGGTGTTGGGCAATTCGACCCATTCCACCGCGTCCACATACACCCCCAGGTACCAACGGTGCACTTGCTGCGGCTCAACGCCCAGCAGCAGGGCATACAGCCCCGTCACCATCAATCGTTGAATGTGGTGCGCATAGCCGTGCGCCAGGGTTTGTTGGATGGCATCACGCAGGCAAGCCATGTCGGTTTGGCCTGTCCAGTAAAAATCGGGCAATGCGGTGTGGGCTTCTTGCGCATTGCGCTGCGCATAGTCAGGCATTTGCGTCCAGTAAATGCCGCGCACATACTCGCGCCAGCCCAGAATTTGCCGCACAAAACCCTCCACCGCCTGCAGTGGTGCATGACCGTTGCGAAATGCGTTCTCCGCCGCTGCAACCACTTCGCGCGGGTTGAGCAGCTTGAGGTTCAGGGCGCAAGACAGGTGCGAGTGGTACAGCCAGACTTCGCCCTCCCACATCGCATCTTGATACAGGCCAAAGCTGGGCAGTCTGTGCGCAATGAACTCTGCCAAGGCGATCAAGGCTTGCTCGCGCGTGACGGGCCAGCCAAAACTCGACAGGGTGCCGGGGTGTTGTGCAAAGCGTTGATTGACAAGCTCGATCACTGCTTGCGTGATGGCGTCAGGCGCAAACCGGCTGGGTGCGGGCAGCAAGCCGGGGCCATGTTTGCCAAAGCTGCCGCGGTTCTCGGCGTCAAAGTTCCATTGACCCCCGAGGGGTTTGAGCCCCTCCATCAAGATGCCGGTTTTGTGGCGCATCTCGCGGTAAAAATATTCCAGCCGCAGTTGCTTGCGCCCTTGGGCATGCTGGGCAAATTCACGCACCGTGCTGAAGAAATGGGGGTCATCGCGAACCTCCAAATCCAAGCCATGTTGACGCGCCACGCCGCGTAAACTTTGCAGCACGCGCCAATCGCCAGGGGCCGTCATCAGCAGTTGGTTGGGCTGAGTTTGCTGGATGACTTTCTCCAGCTCGCCTGCCAAGGTGCCCGTGTTGTCTGCTGCGTCCAGCAGGCTGTACTTCACCGACCAACCGCGTGCGGTCAGTCGCTCAGCGAAATGGCGCATGGCGCTCAAGAACACGGTCGTGCGTTGCTTGGCGCTCATGACGTGGGTCGATTCTTCGTCCACCTCGGCCATCCAAATGGCATCCTGGTTGGGATCGAAGTCGCGCAGCGCCGAGGCTTCTTCGTCGAGTTGATCGCCCAAGATCAGCACCAGGTGCCTGAGTGTTTGAGTCATCCTGGTGGTCTCTTCAAAGCAGAGCTTGATTTTTGTTGGCGACACGCATCAGAGCAGTACAGCACCTGCTCCCAATGGCGAGCCCAGGCTTTGCGCCATGTCATGTCGCGCCCGCAGGCTTTGCAAGGTTTAGTGGGCAGACTTTGCTTGTTCCCTTTGAACGTTTTTTTCTGTTTCACCGGACGGCTTTCTCGTTCTGCCCCGAGAGGGGGCTTTGAAAGTCTTCTTGCAAATCGATGCCTTCATGGGCCGCAATTTTTTCGAGCGCGTTCTCAAACAAGGCCCGTGCTGTGCCCGAAATAGAGGTCAGGTAAGCGTGCAGGTGCGCATCTTCGGCGCGGTTGTTCAAGCAGTCTTGGCTGTACTCTTCAAAGCTGGCCAGTTGAGAAATCAGTTCGGCCACATGCCTGGGACACTCGCACAGCACCTGGGTCGAAATGCCGGCCACGCGGCTCAAGGTGACGTCGGCATATTTGCGGGGCGTGATCACTGCGCCTGAGGTGCCAAATTCTTGCGCGCGCAGCGGATCTACAAACAAAAACGACTGCAACAGTTCGGCCAATTCGCTGTCTGAAATGGGCGCGCGCCTGACCATCAAGCCAGAAAACTTCATGGCTTTGAGCACAGCTTCAGCGGCAAAGTGGTAAACGACGACGGTGTGTGCGAATTGGTGCTTTCTCGCCAAATTTTGGATGTCTGCGTGCACCTGAGCGTTCAGGGTATTGACCTGGATGATCAAGACTTGAGCTGGGTTTTGCTGCGCGGCCTTGCTGGCTGCCGCCAAGTCCGCCCAAACGGCATTCACCTGGCGCTGGCAAGGTTTCAGGCTGAGCGCAAATTGGGGGGCCTCGATGCGATTGGCCAGACTCAAGCCGACCACAGCCAATGTCAAGACTTGGACCGAGGCGACCGCATGGCGCGGTACCTGCATGCGCTGACTGTTCATGCGCCTCAATGTCGCCAAATCCAAAGGCGCAATGGAGCTGATGGCGTGACCTGCCAGCGTGAGTTGTTTGAGCAGCAGCGCTTTGGACACGTCGTGCTCTTCATACAAACGCTGTTTGCCAGGTGTTTTGACCGGGCTGAAGGCACCGTAACGCGTCTCCCAAATGCGCAAAGTGGAGACGGGTATGGCGGTGGTTTGCGAAACCGCGCCGATCCGATAAAGAGGTGTCGATGAGGACATATTGGAAGTAAAAACAGATTTTTGAGTAGAAGTTGAGTAGATTTTATGATGAAAAATCATTTAAATCTATTTATTTTGAATTTTGCGTAGATAAAGGAAGGAAAATCCTGTTATTGGTAAATCGTGATTGCAAAGCTGAATGTGGCTGTGCCCACAGACGAGGGGGCCTTCAGCGCGCAAGCTAGCTCGGGTGTGCTGATTCCAAGTTCCGAACAAGCCTGCGGGCGAGGACTTTTCATGGAGAAAGTAGAAGTGCAGAAATGCCCCATTGATCGACTCGCCAGTCTCAGCGCTGGCGATATCTCCGCTGTGATTCAAATGGCTTGGGAAGATCGAACGACTTTTGAAACGATTCAAGAGCGCGTGGGGCTGAACGAATCAGAAGTGATTGCGCTGATGCGTGCAGAACTTAACCCGAGTTCTTTCAAACTTTGGCGCATGCGGGTCCGTGGGCGTGTCACCAAGCACCGCGCTTTGCGCAGCCCCCAAATGAAGCATGACGACCATGCGGTGGCTGATCACCGCCGAGCCAATGGCTGAGTCTGCCGACCATGGGTCGGGTTTGAATTTTTGAAAATAACTGTGATCAAGGATTGCGCATGTTGAACAAACAAACTTTCTCGGCGATCGAGGTCTGCGTCTGCATTGCCCGTTTGCAGCACCAGTTCAGTTGCTCCACGGGGCAGTTGTCCAGTCAACTGGGTATGTCGGTGTCTTACTTGGAGCTGATCTTGAAGCAGCTGAAAGCGCATGACATTGTGTGCTCGTTTCGAGGCCCAGGTGGTGGCTACAAAATTTTGGGTGCAGCGGATCAAGTTTCGATGTGGCAGATTGCCAGCATATTTGATGATCTTTCTGAATCTTCACGCACTGAAACCGACGCGGCCCTGCCCTTGTATGAACAGGGCTTAAGGCAAGTGGTAGAGGCCACATTGCGCGAATACACTCTGGCCGACTTTGCCAGTGACAGCCCATTGGCATCGCAAGAGGCTGCAGGCAGGGTCAACAGTTTGAACCGTTTCAAGTTCAAGCCGTTGACCCCGGCATGGCGGCCCAAAGCGGCCAATTCGGTCTTTCAATGGCACATGCAGGCCTGAGCGCTCCTATTTTTAACCTGAGGAAAAAACATGACGACCCAAATTTCAACAACACGCCGCGTCTTTGTGATGCAAACCGCCTTCGCTGGTGCTGCCACTGTGCTGTCGGTCAAAGCCCAAGCGCAGAGCATGGTGGCTGAAACCGATCCGCAAGCGGCCGCACTGGGTTACAAGGCCGATGCCAGCAAGGTCGACAAAGCCAAACAACCTAAGTACGCTGCTGGCCAAGCCTGTTCGAACTGTGCGCTGTACCAAGGCGCTGCCGGTTCTGCCGCAGGTGCGTGCCCCTTGTTTGCGGGTAAACAAGTCTCCGCCAAAGCCTGGTGCAGTGCTTGGGCCAAAAAAGGCTGATTGCCTGCTCGTATGATGCGAGGATCGTGGCTATCTGCCTGAGGAGGGCTTCATGACTGAAGATGAACGCTGCTGCGGAACTGGGACCTGTCTGATCAACGCCGAGGGTTACTGCTGGTGTGGTCAACGCTGGGACGGTCACAAGATGTGTGCGCCCTCAGTGCCAAATGGTCACGAGGATGTGACCGATCCCCGTGCGCACGAACCCGAGCAGTAAAAAGCCTCTGTGTTGTGAATGCAAGCGAAAAAAAACCGGCATGATGCCGGTTTTTTGTGATGCGTGACGCTCAGTAAGCGCCGCGATCGTTGCGGTAACCACCGCCGCCAGAGCTGGGCTCTTTCGGGCGCGAAATGTTCACGATGATCGAGCGACCACCGACAGACATGCCGTTCAAACCTTGGATGGCGGCTTCAGCTTGTTCGCTGCTGCCCATTTCCACAAAGCCAAAGCCTTTGGAGCGTCCGCTGTCGCGGTCCATCATGACTTTGGCAGAAGCCACGTCACCATAGGCGGCGAAGTTTTCGCGCAAGTTGTCATCGTTGATGGAATAGGGCAAGTTGCCCACGTAAATTTTGCTGCTCATGTTGAGCCTTTCAGAAATTGCCCACCAGCTTGGTTAAGCGAGGTGCGCGGGAGAGATCGGTGTTCGTCAGAACACCGAAGAGAAATGATGAGACAGCTTTGCCGTCTGTTCAAAAATTTGGGGGTTGGGCAGGTATTGCTTGAAGTACTGCATTCGCTGTAAGCGTTACCAGTTGTCTTCAGCCCCTGAGAGCAACTGAGCCAGTAGGGTGGATTGTACGCTTCATCCACGATCGGCTTTGCCGATCTCAAATGGCCTTTTTAATCAGCATGGCGATGGGTCATCAAGGCTGTAAAAAAGCCATTGAGCCATTGCAAATTGACGGGTTTGGCCATGAAAATAGTGCCCTCAGGCAAGCTGCCGCGAGATTCAATTTCTTCTGCACTCAAAGCCGAGATGACCAAGTAAGTGATTCGATTGAAGGTGGGGTTTTGACGCAGTGTGCGCAGCAATTCAAAGCCATCGACACCCGGCATGTTCAAGTCTGCAATGAGAATATCCGGCATGATGCTGGAGATATCGATCAAGGCCTCCAGTCCAGAAGCCATGGCGGTGCAGTCAACAGGTATATCGCAGCGGGTGCAGAATTCACGCATCATTTCTCGGGTGACATCGTCGTCTTCCACCAGCAGAACTTTGAGACGGTTGTTGCGGCTTTCCGGTGCCATCGACGTCATGTTGTGTCGCCGTTGGTAATCACGAATGGATTGCATGGCAATGCGGCGATGTCCGCCTTGTGTTTTCCAAGCTTGCAATTCGGACTTTTCAACCAAAGTTTGGATGGTGCCCACAGACAAACCCAGTAACTTGGCAGCATAGGTTGTACCGCAGTAATCCTCTGGTCGCTCAGGTGTATTTGATGTGCTCATGTGATAAGTATATCCAAATAGCTACTTTAAAATCAAGAAAATTAAAAAAATACGCATAATTTCACATTTGCAAGTGTTTTTTCATCGCTTCTGACGGTTTGAGCTGCTTGGTCTCGCCTGCGACAAGCCTGATCACTGGGTCCTGCGAGGTGGGCCTTAACATCACTCAAATAAAACTGACTTGCTTTGGAGACTGTGGATGACTGCTCACGCTGCGTTTTGGCCCAAAAGGCTGCCATTTTCAATTACGCCTCCCGTGACTTCGCTGTGGACCAACTTGGAAATCAGCGCCCAACGCTTCCCAGATAAATTGGCGCTGGTCTTCATGGGCCAGACTTGGACCTACGCCGCGCTCCAACACGAAGCGGAAAAACTGGCTGGTTATTTGGCCACCTTGGGGGTGCACAAGGGCGACCGCGTGGTCCTGAACATGCAAAACTGCCCGCAATTGGTGATCGCGCACTTTGCCATCTTGCGACTGGATGCGGTGGTGGTGCCGGTCAACCCCATGAACCGGATGGAGGAGCTTAAGCACTACATCACCGACCCGGATGCGCGCATCGCCATCACCACGGCGGACCTGGCCCCTGAATTGGCCGCAGCGAGTGACAGTTTGGCACCAGAGCAGCAATTGCAGCATCTGGTGGTGACGCAATTCACTGACGTGTTCGACCCTGTGGCCGCAGGCCCTGAAAACTTGCCGGCCCATTGGCACGAGTGGTTGGTGCCACTGCGCGCTTTGCCCAGCTTGGCTCACGGCCACGTCCATGCGTGGGCGCAGGCTGTGAACAAGGACTTGCCGCTGCCCGCTGTCACCGCCAGCCGTCACGATTTGGCGATCTTGCCCTATACCAGCGGCACGACCGGCTTACCCAAAGGCTGCATGCACCCGCATGGCACCATCATGCACAACGCCATGGCCAGCAGTTTGTGGGGCAACGGCACACCCGAAAACGTGGCCTTGGCTGTGGTGCCGATGTTCCACATCACGGGCTTGGTCAGTGTCATGCACACCTCGATTTTCTTGGGCGCGACGCTGGTGCTGATGCCGCGTTGGGACCGTGATGTGGCGGGCCATCAAATTTCCAAGTGGAAGGTGACCCACTGGACGAACATTCCGACCATGGTGATCGACCTGTTGGGCAGCGCACAGATTGAAAAATTCGATCTGTCCAGCCTGACTTACATCGGCGGCGGTGGCGCGGCCATGCCCGAAGCCGTGGCGCAGCGCTTGATGGATCAATTTGGTTTGCGCTTTGTCGAAGGTTATGGCCTGACCGAAACCGCTGCGCCCTCGCACAGCAACCCGCCTGATGCGCCCAAAAAACAATGCTTGGGCATCCCCTTCATGAGTGTGGACGCGCGGGTGGTCGACCCCGAAACGCTCCAAGAATTGCCGCAAGGCGAGTCGGGTGAAATTGTCATGAGCGGGCCGCAAATTTTCAACGGCTATTGGAAACGACCTGATGCGACGGCGCAGGCATTTTTTGAGCGCGATGGCAAACGCTTTTTCCGCTCAGGCGATATGGGCCGCATCGATGAAGAGGGCTACTTCTTCATGACCGACCGCTTGAAACGCATGATCAACGCCAGCGGGTTCAAAGTCTGGCCGGCCGAGGTCGAAGCTTTGATGTTCCGCCACCCGGCCATCCAAGAGGCCTGCATCATCGCCACCCGGGACGCTTACCGGGGCGAATCGGTCAAAGCTGTGGTGGTGCTGCGCAGCACCCACAAGGGCCAGGTGAGTGAACAAGACATCATCACCTGGTGCCGCGAGAACATGGCGGTGTACAAGGTCCCTCGCGCCGTGGCATTCGTAGATGCCTTGCCGAAAAGCGGCAGCGGCAAAGTGATGTGGCGCGCCTTGCAAGAGGCCGAGCAAGCCGCAACGGCTTGAAGTGAGCGCAGACCCGTTATCCTCGAAGGCATGAACACCTCCACTTCTCGTTTGCGTTTGTCTGTGCTGGACCAGTCTGTGGCGGTGGCCGGTCGGGGTCAAGACGCGGCCATTCGGCAAACCCTGGCCTTGGCGCAGCATGCCGAAGCACTGGGCTACGACCGTTTTTGGGTGAGCGAGCACCACAGCCACCCCAGCATTGTCGGGACCGCGCCTGAAGTGCTGATGGCGGCCATTGCCGCACGCACCCAGCGCATCCGCATTGGCAGCGCGGGCGTCATGCTGCCGCACTATGCGCCGCTGAAAGTGGCGGAACAATTTCGCGTGTTGGACGCCTTGGCGCCCGGGCGCATCGATTTGGGTGTGGGCCGCGCACCGGGCAGCGACGGGCGCACCGCGCAACTGCTCAACCCCGACCGCCATGCCAGCGACAATTTCCCCCAGCAGGTGATGGAATTGCAGGCCTGGGTCTCAGGCCAGCCTTTGCCCGTAGGCCACCCGGGGCACAACGTGTTTGCCTATCCGGCCAGTGAAACCTCGCCGGATGTGTGGATGCTGGGCAGCTCGGACTATGGCGCGCAACTGGCCGCCCATTTGGGCTTGCCTTATGCCTTTGCCTGGTTCATCACCGACGGGCAAGGCGCTGAACATGCGCTGCGCCTGTACCGTGAAACCTTTCGCCCTAGTGCGCGGCTGTCCAAGCCCCAAGCCACGGTGTGCCTCTGGGCTCTGGCCGCTGATACCGAAGAAGAGGCGTGGCACTTGTTTGAAAGCCGCGCGCGCTGGCGCATGGACCGCAACCTGGGGCGCATTGGGCCCATGTTGCCGCCCGAATTGGCGGTGCGCGACTATTCTGCGAGCGAGCAATTGGCGCTGGCGCAGTTGAAAGACAACGCCTTGGTCGGGACCGCTGACGTCGTGGCGCAAAAGCTGCAGCACCTGGCCGCGCGCTTGCAAGTGGACGAAGTGGTCGTCATCACCTGGACGCATGACCCGCAAGCCCAGCGCCGCTCTTACGAACTCTTGGCCCAAGCCTTTGGCTTGACGCCTCAATCTTGATTTTTTTGGAGACAACATGTTCACCACCGCGATCGCCGGCAGCCTGCCCAAACCCGAATGGTTGGCCGAGACCCAAAAACTCTGGCCCGAATGGAAGTTCCAAGGCGACAGCCTGCTGCGCGCCAAAGCCGATGCCACGCTCTTGTGGATCAAGGCGCAAGAAGACGCGGGCATGGACGTGATTGGCGACGGCGAGCAAGCGCGTCAGCACTTTGTGCACGGTTTTGTGGAGCATGTGGAGGGCATTGACTTTGTCAACAAAGTCACCATGGGCATCCGCAACAACCGCTACGACGCGCAAGTGCCGCAAGTGATTGCGCCGCTGCGACTGAAAGGCCGCGTGCACGCGTTTGAGGCGCAACTGGCCCGTGCGCACACGAAGAAAAAACTCAAATTCACCTTGCCAGGGCCGATGACGATTGTCGACACCGTGGCCGACCGTTTCTACGGCGACAAGGTGAAAATGGCCATGGCCTTTGCCGAGTTGCTGAACCAAGAAGCGCTGGCGCTGCAAGCCGACGGGGTTGACATCATCCAGTTCGATGAGCCCGCTTTCAACGTCTACATGCAAGAGGCTGCAGATTGGGGTGTTGCCGCTTTGGAGCGCGCCGCGCAAGGCCTGACCTGCACCACGGCGGTTCACATTTGCTACGGCTACGGCATCGAGGCCAACAACAACTGGAAGAAAACACTGGGCGCCGAGTGGCGTCAATACGAAAAAGTGTTTCCGGCTTTGGCCAAGAGCAGCATCCAGCAAGTGAGTTTGGAGTGTTTCCATTCGCAAGTGCCCATGGATTTGATGGCCTTGCTCAAAGACAAAGACGTGATGGTGGGCGTGATCGATGTGGCCAGCGAAACCATCGAAACGCCTGAAGAAGTGGCCGACACCATTGGCCGCGCGATGCAGTTCGTGCCCAAGGCCCGCATCATTGCGTGCACCAACTGCGGCTTAGCCCCCATGAGCCGTGAGGTGGCCGAGGCCAAACTCAAAGCTTTGGTGGACGGGGCCAAACTGGCTTCACAGCGCTACGCTTGAAGCGCGCGAACGGGTCTTGACCGGGCCTTCAACGCTTCAAAGGGGCGCCGCTTCTTGCGGCATGCGCAGCACGCCCAGCGCGGGGTCGTAACCGGTTTTGCGCAGATGCAGGGCCAGCGCGGCATCCATGGACTGGTTGTGCTGCGCAAACCACACGCCCAATTCGTGGACCATGGTGCGGATCAAGGGCAGCATGGCCGCGCCATCGTTGCTGAGTCCTTCGCGCATGACTTGCAGCACGACTTTGTGCTGCACGCTGTGCACCTGGGTGGACGAAAACGCGGTTTGCACCATCCAACGGTCTTCTCTTGCGAATTGCCTCTGGGTATGCGCAATCAATTGGCGCCAAACCGCCGGCAAGGCGGCATCGGTGGCGCCTGAGGCCATCTCCAACAGTGCCGCCAATTTTTGACTTTCATCGTCCATGGCGGGCAAGTCCAAGGACAAAATTTCTTTCCATTGCAAGGGGGTCACGTTGTGCTCCTGAGGCGGAATACAGCTTAAGGGCACAGGCGCTTGCAAACCTTGATCCACATCAGGGCCATAGCATCCTGGCGGCACAGTCCCTGGACGGGGCGCGTTATGCTTATGGCCTTTGTTTGATTTGTCGGATTCTTCATGCCTTTGCCCTTGCTTGCGCCGCCATTGACCTCGCCGGATGTGTTGGGGGCCACTTTGTCTCAGCAAGGTTTTGCCGTGTTGAGCGCCGCCAGCGTCTGTGGTTTGGCCGGGGTCACGATCGAGGCCTTGCAGGCCCTGCAACCGGCTTGGGACGACTTGCCCCCTGACCAGTACCTGAAAGACGGTGGCCGTTACCGTCGCCGTCGCCACGCCAGTGTGCAGGTCATGGGCGATCAGGTGCAGGCCATGCCGCACCGGGCGCATTGGCAGCCGTTGTCCTACAACGCCTTGCATGGCGGCATGCAGCGCTGGTTTGAACCCGTGGCTGCTGCAGTGAGCGAACAGCCGGCCTGGCAGGCGGTGCTGCGTTGGCTGGGCACCGTGGCGTCAGCCGCGCAAGGCCCGCAGACATGGTTCAGCGAAGCGCACCAATTTCGCATCGACACCACCGATGGCATTGGCCGGCCCACGCCTGAAGGCGCACACCGCGACGGTGTCAACTGGGTGGCGGTGTTTTTGGTGGCCCGCCAAGGCGTCAAAGGCGGCGAGACGCGGGTGTTTGATGTGGACAGTCCACGTGGCCAGCGCTTTACCTTGACCGAACCTTGGTCGCTCTTGTTGCTGGACGACACCCGTGTCATCCACGAAACCACGCCCATTCAGCCTGAAGTGGCGGGTGGCTGGCGCGACACCTTGGTGGTCACGCTGCGCTCTGGTGGCTTTTTGGACGCGCCCGCTGGCGTGGCCTGAATGCCAAAGGGAGCCCATGGGCTCCCTTTGGCATTGGCTGCAAGGCTCACTGCCTTGCGGCCCCATCCCACTTGCATGCGAGCAAATTACATGCGCTCAAAAATCGCCGCAATGCCTTGACCGCCGCCAATGCACATGGTGACCAAGGCATAGCGACCGTTCACCCTTTGCAGCTCGTACAGCGCTTTGACGGTGATCAGTGCGCCGGTCGCGCCAATGGGGTGACCCAAGGAGATGCCTGAACCGTTGGGGTTGACCTTGGCCGGGTCCAATCCCAGTTCACGGGTCACCGCGCAGGCTTGCGCTGCAAACGCTTCGTTGGCTTCGATCACGTCCAGGTCGTTCACCGTGAGGCCTGTTTTCTTCAGCACCGCGTGGGTCGCCGAGATCGGGCCCACGCCCATGATTTTGGGGTCCAGGCCGGTGTGGGCGTAACCCACCAAACGGGCCAGCGGCTTGGCGCCACGGGCTTGGGCGGTGCCGGCTTCCATCAGCACCACGGCTGCAGCGGCGTCATTGATGCCTGAGGCATTGCCCGCGGTCACGGTGCCGTTTTCTTTG
Organism: Comamonadaceae bacterium; assembly: GCA_947448325.1. Taxonomy (GTDB): domain Bacteria; phylum Pseudomonadota; class Gammaproteobacteria; order Burkholderiales; family Burkholderiaceae_C; genus Limnohabitans_A. The sequence goes on along the minus strand of CANFMK010000015.1, from coordinate 5,600 downwards.
ACAAACACCGGCTTGAGCTTGGCCATGTCTTCGATCTTGCAACCCGCGCGGAAATGCTCGTCCGTGGCATAGGCCACTTCGCCCTTCTTGGTCTTGAGCATGACGGGCAAGATCTGGTCATTGAAGTAACCGGCCGCCGTGGCGCGTTCGGCGCGGTTGTGGCTTTCCACCGCCAAGGCGTCTTGCATTTCGCGGGTGATGCCGTATTTGGCGGCCACGTTTTCAGCCGTCACGCCCATGTGGATGGTGTGGAAGGGGTCGTGCAGGGCGCCCAGCACCATGTCCACCATCTTGTCATCACCCATGCGGGCACCCCAACGGGCGCTCAAACTGGCGTAGGGACCACGGCTCATGTTCTCAGCACCACCGCCAATGGCGATGTCGCAGTCGCCCAGCAAGATGGACTGGCTGGCACTCACGATGGCCTGCAGGCCTGAGCCGCACAGGCGGTTGACGTTGAAGGCCGGTGTGCCTTCGGCACAGCCGCCGTGGATGGCAGCGACCCGCGACAGGTACATGTCTTTGGGTTCGGTGTTCACCACATGGCCGAACACCACATGGCCCACGTCTTTGCCTTCGGTGCTGGCGCGCGACAGCGCTTCGCGCACCACTTGCGCGGCCAGCTCGGTGGGCGGGATGTCCTTGAGGCTACCGCCATAGGTTCCAATGGCGGTGCGCACACCGCTGACGACAACAACTTCACGGCTCATATTCAGTCTCCAATGTGTAAATGAAATTCAAAGGCGAGTGTCGGCGCTCAAAGCTACACCGTGCTGACAAATGTCAAGCCCTGTGCGCTTGGAGCCCAGCGAGGGGTCTCAGTCGCGGATGTCGGCCACCGGATGGGCGCCAAAATCAGCGCGCGCCAAAAAGGCCAAGATCCGCGTCGCGGCATCGCCCGCTGAAGCAAGTTGACCTCCGGCTTTGAGCTGAATGAAGCCCGCTTGGTCGGGGAAGGCGCTGGCATCGGCGCCCCGCAGTTGCACTTGCATGTCGGTGTCAATCACGCCGGGGGCCAGCGAGCAGACTTTGGCACCCAGCGGTTTCAGGGCTTCTTCCAGGGCCAGGCAGCGGGTGAAATGGTCCATGCCGGCTTTGGCGGCGCAGTAGCCAGCTTGCGAGGCCATGGCGCGGCGGCCCAGGCCGGAAGAAATATTGAGCACTTTGCGGGGTGCGCTCCAGTGTTCGGTGGCCGCCAAAAAGGCGGCGGTCAATTGCATCGGCGCTTCCAGTCCGACGCGCAAGGCGTGGCCCAAATCGGCTGCATCGGCTTGGCTCATGGGGCCGATGCGTGGAATCACCCCGGCATTGTTGATCAAGGTGACGCTCGTCCAAGCCTTCCCGGCTTGCGTGCCCAGCCAAGTCCCTAAGCGCTCGCTGGCCGCAACGCCTTGGGCCAGGTCTTGTGACCATTGAGTGAGGCTGGCGCCTGATTGTGCGGCGAGCGCGGTCAGTTCGTCATTGGTTTGGCGCGAGATGCACAACAAGCCGTGGCCCGCTTGCAGCAGTTGCTGCGCCATGGCCAGACCCATGCCGCGTGAGGCGCCGGTGAGGATGTAGAGGTGGTTTGTCATGCGCGCATATTAGGGCAAGAGATGGCGCTTGCGCTGTCACCTTGGGGGAAGCCTGACAGGGCGCCGCCAAGGGTCGATTCAAGAGCCCTGGCTGGCGCGAATGCGGTTGACTTCCAGCGGCGTCACTTCAGGCGCTCGGTTGCCCCATTGACTGCGCAGATGGGTCAGCACCGCAGCAATGTCTTTGTCGTCCAAAGTCAGGATGAAGGGTGGCATGCCAAAGGGCCTGGGGTTGCCTGCCGTGGCCGGCGGGTAGCCGCCGTACAGCACGGTTTGCACCAGGTTGGTGGTGTCGGTTTGTTGAACGGCGCGGTGACCGGCCAATGCGGGATAGGCCCCGGGTTGGCCTTGGCCTTGCTCGCCATGGCAACCGGCGCATTGCTTCTCGTAAATGTGGGCGCCCCGGCTGGCGATGTCTTGGCGAACAGGTCGCATGGATGCGCTCTGGGCCGCTGTGGATGGCAAAGTCAGCGCGGTCGTCTGTGATTTCAGGTACACCGCCATGGCCCGCAGGTCCGTTTCGCTCAGGTGTTGGGTGCTGTACTGCACCACTTCGGCCATCGGGCCACTCGAGTGGTGTTGTCCGGCGCGGCCGGTTTTCAACAAGGTTTGAATGTCTTCGAGCGAGGCCTGAGCCAAACCGGTTTGTGCGTTGTCACTCAGCGAAGGCGCCGTCCAGTTGACCACCGGCATCAGGCCGCCCGACAGGTCGTCTACCGCGCCGGAGGCGCCCAGCGCGTTGCGCGGGCTGTGGCAGGCGGCGCAGTGGCCCAGGCCTTGCACCAGATAAGCACCGCGGTTCCATTCGGCGTTCCGATCGCTTCGCGCTTGAAAACTGCCGGCTTTGAAATACAGCGAGCGCCACACCGCCAAGGCGGGCTGGGTGCCCAGTGGCCACGTCAGCGTAGAGGGCGGTTGAGATCGTTGGACGGGCGGCAGGCTGCGCAACCACGCGAACATGGCGTCGGCGTCGGCGCGGCTGATCAAAGTCGTGTGGTTGTAGGGAAAGGCGGGCGTCAGCAAGCGCCCATCGCGCGAGCGCCCGTGGTGCAGCGCGCGCCAAAAGTGCGCGGCATTCCACAGGCCGATGCCAGTTTCGGTGTCGGGTGTGAGGTTGCTGCTGTACACCGTGCCAAAGGGGGTCTCGATGCCCCGTCCACCGGCCATGGGCGCACCGCCGCGAGCGGTGTGGCAAGCGATGCAGTTGCCGGCCTGAATCAGGTATTGGCCTTGGGCCAGGGTCTGGGCTGAGGACGCAGTGCCAGACGAGGTAAGGGCGGAAGTGGTGCCGGATACATCTACCCCATCCGCCCAGTTGTCCCAGACCACCACAGCGCTCAGCAACAAGCACAGGCTCAGCAGGCCTGATGCGGTCTTTCGCACAATCATGGCGCCCCCTGCAGCTCAGGCGCGCTGCCGCAGCGGGGCAGCGTTGCAGCGCTGCGTCGGGGTGTGGGCGCGGCAGCTGCCGTGCTGTCTGTGGGCAGTGCTTGGGTAGACAACCAGGTGGCCACCGCAATCAAGTCGCTGCTGTCCATGCGCTCGACCACCAGGGCCATGCAATCGGGCGCCTGGGCTTGACGTTGGTGGGTTTGCCAAGCGCCTAACTGCGCGCTCAGGTAATCCAGTGGCAAGCCCAGCAAGCCGGGGACATGTGGTTGCAAGCCGGTCAAGCGCTCGCCATGACAGGCTGTGCAGGCGGGCACTTGCCGCGTCGCCTCACCGCGCAAAGCCAGTTGCTGTCCGCGCGCCAACAGAGCGGGTGCGGTGCGTGAAGGGGATGGCGCGGGCGCAGGGTAGGGCAGCTTGAGGCTGGCAAAGTGTTCGGCCATGTCGCGCAAATAGGCGTCTGACAGCGGATCGACCAAGCGCGTCATCAGACCATAGTGTCTGCGGCCTTCGGCAAAATTTTTCAGTTGGTTGTACAGATAACCCGCAGGTTTACCGGCCAGACGCGGGTAATAACCGTCAGGGCCTGCGCGACCTTGGTCGCCGTGGCACGCGGTGCAGGGCCGGGTGCGCTCGACCATAGAGTCTTCAAAGCTTTTGGCGGTGGCCGTGGCCAATGGGGTCAAGGCCAGCCACAGCGCCAAGCCAAAGGTCAAACGTCGAACGGTACACAACATGGGTCTAAGATAACCGACAATGGAGGGCTACCCCCTGCGTCAGCGCAATCCCCCCTGACGTGCCCCTGATTTTGTTGAGTTTTCCTTATGTCCGATATCCAAGTTCGTTTCGCCACCCAAAAAGACGCCGCCGATGTGGCGCAGCTGCATTTGATTGCCACCATGACCTTGTACGAAGGCCAGGTGCCGTTGGAGCATTGGGCCGCTACACCCATGCCCAAGCGGGTGTCTTACTGGAAAGAGGCCATCGAATTTGGCGAACCCCAAGTCATGGTCGCGGTGCAAGACGACGAGATCGTCGGCCTGGTGGGTTATGACCGCTCCCGCGACCCCAAGACCCCCAACACCACCGGCGAAATCTGGGCCTTGTATGTCGACCCAGATCGCATTGGCCAAGGCATAGGCCTGGCCCTGTGGGACGCCGCCCGCGAAGGCTTGGTGGACGAAGGCTGCACCCAAGTCACCGTGTGGCTGCCGCTGCGCAACGAGCGCACCTTGCGCTTTCATGACCTGGCCGGTTTCAAACGCGAAATGAACACCGCCCGCACCGTGCCCATGGGCGAAGCAAGGGTGGAAGAAGTGCGTTTGAAGCGCGCCCTGGACTGAGCTTGCAACTGATCTTGGCCCCGATGGAGGGCCTGCTCGACCATTCTTTGCGTGATGCACTAACCCGGGTGGGCGGCGTGGACCGCTGCGTCTCAGAGTTCATCCGCGTCACCGGCACTTTGCTGCCGTGCAGGGCGTTTGAACGGGTGGTGCCCGAGCTGCGCAATGGCAGCCGCACCGCAGCCGGCGTGCCGGTGCGTGCGCAGTTGCTGGGCTCGGACGCGGTGTGCTTGGCTGAGAACGCGGCGCGCTTGGCCGAGATGGGCTCAGCGGGTATCGATTTGAATTTCGGCTGCCCTGCCAAAACCGTGAACCTGCACCGCGGCGGCGCGGTGCTGTTGGACGAACCGGAAACCGTGGCGATGATTGTGGCAGCGGTGCGCCGTGCTGTGCCCGCGCACGTGCCGGTGTCCGCCAAGATGCGCTTGGGCTTTAACGACGACCGCCGCGCCGAAGAATGTGCTTTGGCCATCGAAGGCGCGGGCGCCACCGAGTTGGTGGTCCATGCCCGCACCAAGGCGCATGGTTACCGACCCCCGGCGTATTGGGACCGCATTGCCGATTTGCGCGCGCTGGTCAAACTGCCCTTGATTGCCAATGGCGAAATTTGGACGGTGGCCGATGCCCTGCGTTGCCGTGAAGTCAGCGGCTGTGTGGATTTGATGATTGGCCGTGGCATGGTCTCAGATCCCGGTCTGGGTCTGGCCATTCAGGCCCATGATGCGGGCCTTGGGGTTTCGCCCCAGGGCGGGGGCAGGGCGGCGCCCTGGTCGTCGTTACTGCCGCTGATGCAGCAGTTTTGGCAGCGCGTGGGCTTGCATGTGGCGGCGCGCCACCGTGCGGGGCGTTTGAAGCAGTGGCTCAATTATTTGCGTCGCAGCTATCCCGAGGCACAGCAGGCTTTTGACGAGGTGCGACTGTTGCAAGACCCGGCTCACGTCGAGCAGTGGTTGCGTCAGGCCATTGAGGTTCAGTCCAAGGCTTGTTGATGGGCCTTCAAATGCGCCGCCACTTCGCTGCGCAACTGCTCTAGCTGTGGCGCCATTTGCGCAAAGGCGGCACGAACTTCAGGGGCTTCTCCGTGTTTGCTCAAAGCCTCCACGGTGACCACATGCTCGACCAAGGCATCCACACAAAACACCGGCGCAAAACCCTTGACCTGGTGCAACAAGCGGTTGGCGCCCGCCACATCGTCTTTGCGCAGCAAATCGGTGATGAGCGGGATGTCGGTGCTCAAGGTTTTGTGCAGCGTTTTGAGCAGCGACAGAAAACCGGCTTCGTCACCAATGAATTC
>CANFMK010000014.1 GCA_947448325.1 Comamonadaceae bacterium | reverse complement strand
ACGCTCGGCGCCTTGATGCTGCCGCCGCCGGCGCTGGGCACGCGCATTCGCTTTGTGGACATTCCACCCGACACCACCGAGTTCTTGCGCGATGGGGTACGCAGCACCCAGGCCGCTTTTGCCGAAATTGGCGATGCGTCAGCGTCTACCGCCCAGGCAGATTCACCGCACCCGTTGATGCACCGCACCGAAACGGTGGACTATGGGGTGGTGATTGAAGGCGAGATCGTGTTGGTGTTGGACGACTCTGAAGTGGCTTTGAAAAAAGGGGGTGTGGTGATCCAACGGGGTACCAATCACGCTTGGGCGAACCGATCAGACCGGCCTTGTCGGATGCTGTTTGTGTTGGTGGATGGGCGTTATGACCCGGCATTGGCGGGTGTGCTGCACAAGGCTTGAGTGCGTTCAGGCAAAGCCCAGGGCTTTGTAGGCCTGGTGCTTGAATTCAAATGAGTAGGGGTTGCCAAATCCAAAGTAGCGCTGCGTCATCAAAACGCCTGCAATGCCGATGCGTGGGTTGATCCACCAGATGGTGCCTGCCAGGCCGCCCCAGCCGACTTCGCCCACCACCCCTTGAGGCTCCAGTGGGCCGGTGGCGGTGGTGACGCTCGAGCCCAGGCCAAAGCCTTTGTTGGTGAACATCGGCAAGTTCGGAAAATTGACACACAAGTGCGGCGGCAATTGGTTGCTGAACATCAACGCCAAAGACGCGGGTTGCAGCAAGGTCGGACCACCCGGCAGCAGACTTTGAATGAATTTGATGGTGTCGCCCAGAGTTGATACCAGACCGCCGCCGCCCGATTCACGCACCGCCGGGTGGGTGTAGGCGCCGGGAAAGGGCTTGTCGTCTGCACGCAGCAGCCCGGGCTTGCGCGGGTCCAGCAGATCCACGCCGACATACAGCTTGCACAGCCTGTCTTGCTTGGCGGGCGGCACCCAAAAGTCGGTGTCGTGCATGCCCAGTGGCTGAAAAATCCGGCGCGCCAAAAAGGCGCCAAAGGACTCACCCGACACCACCTCGACCACACGGCCGAGCACATCGGTGGCCACCGAATACTCCCATTGGGTGCCGGGATGGAAGTTCAAGGGCAGGGTGGCTAAAACGCGCATCATCTCGGCCAAGTTTTTGCCAGGATGCATCACAGCAGCTTGTTGGTAGGCTTTGTACATCACGGTGCCGGGATCGAAAATACCGTAAGACAAGCCCGAGGTGTGCGTCATTAAATGGCGCAGGGTGATAGGGCTGCGGGCCGGTTCGACCTCGTCGATGCTTTTCGCCCCCGCTTTGAGCACGCTGCGCTGACCGAGTTCAGGGATGTAGGCCTCCACAGGGTCATCCCAGCGGATGCGGCCTTCTTCGGCCAAAAGCATCATGGCGCAGGACGTCACCAATTTGGTGCTGGAAAACATGCGAAAAAGATGGTCCTCTCTCAGTGCTTCACCGTCTTCCTTGTTGGCAAATCCGGTACAAAAAGTATCGACCACATCGCGCCCTTGAAATAAGGCGGTGGAAACGCAGGGCAGAAATTGCTGGTCGACTTGGGCCTGCATCGCTGCGTGCAGGTTGGAAAATGGCAGATTGGACATCGATGGACTCCAAAGTTGAGAGGTAATTTCATTATGGCCAATCTGTCCCAATGAACCTGTCACCCAGGCGGATAACACCCTGGGGCGTCATCTCGGTGCCAGCAGGAAGTGACTTTCGCGCCTAGACTGCCAGTCACGGTTTGAAAGGCTTGCATATGCGTGGTGCTTTGAATGGTTTGAGAATCTTGGATTTGTCCAGCGTGCTGATGGGGCCGTTTGCCACCCAGCTCATGGCCGATATGGGCGCCGATGTGATCAAAATCGAACCCCCCGCAGGCGACACGGTGCGCGGTATCGGGCCGATGCGCAACCCCCAAATGGGGTCCAACTTTTTGCATGTGAACCGCAACAAACGCAGTGTGGTGCTGGATTTGAAAAAGCCCGATGGCTTGCAGGCGTTTTTCAAGTTGGTGGAAACGGCGGATGTGGTGGTCTACAACATCCGGCCCCAGGCCATGCTGCGCTTGGGCATCGATTACGACAAACTCAAAGCCATCAACCCGCGCATCATTTACGCGGGCTTGTACGGTTACAGCGAAAAAGGTCCTTACGCAGGCAAGCCCGCTTACGATGATTTGATCCAAGGGGTTGCGGCTGTCCCTGATTTGATGAGCCGAGCCAGCGGCGGTGAGCCGCGTTACGCCCCCCTGACGCTGGCCGACCGCACGGTGGGCTTGATGGCTTGCAATGCGATTTTGGCGGCTGTGATTGCGCGGGGTCCCACTGGCGAGGGTCAATCGGTGGAGGTGCCGATGTTTGAAACCATGGCGCAATATGTGTTGGGCGAACACATGGCCGGCGCTTCTTACCAGCCGCCCCTGGGGCCCACGGGTTATGCGCGCTTGTTGGTGAAAGAGCGCAGGCCCTACAAAACCACCGATGGCTATTTGTGTGTCTTGATCTACACCGACAAACACTGGGCCACATTTTTGGAGCTGATCGGTCAGGGGCACCTGTTCGCTCAGGACCCCCGATTTGCCTCGATCGGCGTGCGCACCCAACACATCAACGACTTGTACGGTATGGTGGCCCAGGCCATGGCGACGGCATCCACCGATGAATGGATGGTCCGCTTGAACCGGGCCGATATTCCCTGCATGCCCATGCACACGGTCGAGAGTTTGCTGCAGGACCCTCATTTGTGGGCCGTGGGCATGTTGCAAGAGGTGGAGCATCCCACCGAGGGGGCGATGCTGGAAATTGGTGTACCGGTCAGTTTTTCGGCCACGCCGAATTTGTCACAGCAGCGCCCCGGCCCTCAGTTAGGCCAACACAGCGCCGAGGTGTTGCGTGAAGCCGGCTTGTCGCCGCAGGCGATCGACGCGCTGCAGCAGTCAGGCGCGACCTCGCGCTGAACCACACGCAAATCCCTGGCGTCGATCACTCGGCTTTGGCGCCAGAGTCTTTGACGGCTTTGGCCCAGCGCGGCATTTCGCTGCGCAGGTAAGCGGCGTATTCGGCCGAGGTGCCACCCAATATGTCGGCCCCTTGCGCAGCCAAGCGGGCCCGGATGTCCGGGTGTGCCAAGGCTTTGTTCGCTTCGGCATTGAGTTTTTGAATGATCTCAACCGGTGTGCCGGTGGGCACGACAATGCCTTGCCAAGCAGCCGCTTCAAAGCCCGGCAGACCGGCCTCGGCCAGGGTGGGCAATTCAGGCATCAAGGCCGAGCGCTTGCTGCTGGTGACCGCCAAGCCGCGTAAGCGGTTGTCGCGCACATAGGGCAACACCGTGTTCATGGTGTCGATCATGAATTGGGTTTGACCTGCCGCCAAATCGACCAAGCCCGGGGCGCTGCCTTTGTAGGGAATGTGCTGGGTTTGAATGCCGGTTTGTGTGGACATCATGGCGCTGGCCAAGTGGGTGATGGTGCCGGTGCCCGATGAGCTGTAGTTGAGCGCACCCGTGCGGGCTTTGGCCAGATCTAAAAACTCTTTCACCGAACGGGTGGGCAGTTGCGGGTTCACCACCAAGACCATGGGCACGCTGGCCGTGAGCAGCACGGGGGCAAAATCTTTCAGCGTGTCGTAATTGACCTTGCCATACAAGGCCGGTCCGATCACGATGGCCGAGGTGTTGTAGAACACGGTGTAGCCATCTGGCGCTGCTTTGGCGGCGAGTTCTGCTGCGATGTTGCCGCCCGCGCCGGGTTTGTTGTCGACAAAGACCTGTTGGCCCAGTTGTTCCGACAGTTTTTGCGCCAAGACACGCGACACCAAATCGGTCGGCCCACCCGGTGGAAAAGCAATGATCATGCGAATCGGTTTGCTGGGCCAACTTTGCGCCCACAAGGAGGTGCTCAACAGGGCGATAGCGCAAGCGGCTAAAAAGCGACGAAGCAATGTCATGGACTGTCCTTAAGCGTTGAAGTGGTCGAGCACATGGCCCGGGCCGTGGGGGTGATCGATGTAGTTCTGGCCATCATGGACTTTGACGCCGTTGACCCACACCCCATGCACCCCGCAGGCGGTGCGCACCATGCGCGTGCCGCCGCCGGGCAAGTCTGGGCGGGGCAGGGGTTTGGAGATGCCCACAGTCTCTGGATCGAACAGCAAAAGATCGGCGGGTAAGCCGATTTTCAGGCGCCCTCGATCAGGGATGCGAAAACGGTCTGCGGGCTCGCTGGTGAGTCGGCGAATGCCTTCGCTCAAAGTGAAGTGGCCCGTCTCGCGCACCCAGTGGGACAAAAAGTACAAGCCAAATCCCGCATCACACATGTAGGTCAAATGTGCGCCAGCGTCGGACAGGGTGATGACACTGGCGGGGTGCTTGAGGCTGGGCGCCACACCCTCGTCGTTGTTGTTGAAGAACTTGCCCACAAAGTGCAAGTCCAAGTCTTCAGACAAGGCCAAATCAAAAAAGACGTCTACCGGATCCAAGCCCCTCTGGTCTGCGATAGCTTGCATGCTTTGGCCTTCGAGGGCTTGGTTTTCAGGGCGGCTGGATGGACCCACTTCGATGTGACGCCAGTTGCCCAAAAACAAAATGCCGGCTTTGGGGTGACGCAGGTTCTCGCGGAAGGCATCGCGAAAGGCAGACGAGCGGTACAAGGCGGGCAGGGCGTCGACGTTGGCACTTTTGACAGGGTCAAAGGCCGCGTGGCTGAGCAGCACGTAGGGGTCTTTGAGGGTGAAGTCAAAGGACAGGGGCTGACAACTGGTCAAGATGTAGAGCTCGTGACCCCGCGCCAGCGCCTCGGCACAGCGTTCGTAGTATGTCGGGCCCAAGTCGGGATTGCCCTCGTTGTACATGGTCAGCACGGTGGAGATGTAGCCGGGCCGCCCGGTGTCTTGCACGATGGACTCCATCACATCGGGACTGGCCCGGGTGCCCGTGGCCATCATGAAGACACCTTTTTGCAAGTCACCCAAGACCCCCGTCAAGGCGCGCAATTCCTCTTCGGAGGCGATGGTGGAGGGCATGGGTGTGCCGCCATAGCCGCTGTGGTTCGGTGAAAAGGAGGAGGCAAAGCCGATGGCGCCGTGGTCCATGGCGTCGCGCACCAGGGTTTGCATGGCCTGCAATTGCGCGGGGGTGGCTTCGGCCTGGGTGGAGCCAGCTTCGCCCATGACCGCCGTGCGAATCACCGAATGCCCTGCAAACACCGCGGTGTTGACGTAGGGTCCGATGCGTCGCAACTGGTCCATGTACTGGCCAAAGGACTCAAACTCCCAGTTCACGCCGGTCAGCAAGGATTGCAAATCCATGCCTTCGACCACGGACAGGTTTTTCAGCATGGTCTCGCGCAGCGGTGCAGGGCAGGGCGCGATGCCAAAGCCGCAGTTGCCAATCACGGCGGTCGTCACGCCCAGGGCTGGCGAGGGCGACAGGGTACGGTCCCATGTCACTTGGGCGTCGTAGTGGGTGTGCAGGTCGACGATACCGGGCATGAGGGCTAAGCCCTGGGCATCGATGGTTTCCAGCGCGGACCCAGTGACCTCGCCGATCTGGACGATGCGCCCTTGGGCTACAGCCACATCGGCCAGCACCGCAGGCAGGCCAGTGCCGTCATACACCTGGGCGTTGCGAATGATCAAGTCGTGCATGAAGCGTCCTCTTCGTGTGCGGCAGGCTCAGCGCGCCTGGAATTGCGGCGCGCGGCGTTCCGTCATGGCTTTCACGCCTTCTTTGAAGTCTTCGGTTTTGAATTGCCAGTTTTGCTCGGCGCTTTCATGTGCCACAGCTTGCTGCAACTGCTCAACCAAACCTTGGCGCAAGGTGGCGCGAGTCGATTGCACCGACAGGGGGGCGGAGATGGCGATCTCTTGCGCCAATCGCATGGCCTCGGCGCGCACCTGTTCCAAAGGCACCAGCACATCGGCCAGGCCGATGTCCAGCGCTTCTTGGCCGTTGATGCGGCGTCCGGTGAAAAACAGCAAATTGGCTTTTTGCAAACCGATCAAGCGCGGCAAGGTCACCGACAAGCCAAAGCCGGGGTGGAAACCCAGGCGGTTGAAGTTGGCACTGAAACGTCCCTCAGGACAGGTGACGCGGAAATCGGCCACCAAGGCCAGCCCCAAACCGCCGCCCACGGCCGCGCCTTGGATGGCGGCGACGATGGGCTTTTTGCAGGAAAAAATACGGATCGCTTCAAAGTACAGCGGGTTGGTGCCGGGGTTTTCGGGGCGGCTGATTTTGTCGTCCGGGCTGTTGAAATTGGCACCCGCGCAAAAGGCCGTGCCCTGCGAGGCCAACACCACCGCGCGGCAATGCGGGTCTTGGTCCAAAGCCTCCAGGCTGTCGGCGATTTGTTGAATCAGTTCAAAATCAAAAAAGTTGTGCGGGGGGCGGCAAATTTCAACCAAGGCCACATGGCCTTCGTGGGTGATTTTCAGATCGGGGTGACTCATGGTGGGGTTTCCTGGGTGAAGGGATGGCGTAAAAGGGGCTCATTGGCCGTTGCGGATGCTGCCTTGCGCATGCAGTGCAGCGATTTCTTGCGGGCTGTAGCCCAGGTCGGTCAAGATGGCTTCAGTGTCTTGGCCCAGTCGGCGGGCTTGGTGACGCACGCTGGCGGGCGTTTGGGAGAACTTGACGGGCGGGCGCACATAGCGAATCGGGCCCACATCGGCGTGTTCGGTCTCGGCAAACAAGTTCACTGCTTGCAGTTGGGGGTGCGAGGGCAGCTCTTCCATGCTGTAAATCGGCGTGGCTGGGATGTCCAATCGATCGCAAATGGCCAGCCATTCGGCCGTGGTTTTGGTGGCCGTGATCTGGTGCAAGGCCTTGTACAGGCCTTTGATGTTGGCGTTGCGTGTGACGCGGTTGGTCACGCCCAAGGCTTGACCCAAGGCCTCTTGCCCGGCGTCTTTGAAAAAGCTTTCCCAATGCGCATTGGTATAGGGCAGCATGGCGATGTAGCCATCGCGCGTGGGGCTCGGTTGGCGACCGCCCCCCAGCACGCGGCTGTAACCGGCCGCTTGCGTGGCGGGATTGCGTGTAAGGCCGCCCATGTGCTCGACCAGGGTGAAGGCCACCATGGTTTCCAACATGGGCACTTCCACATACTGGCCTTGGCCGTTGCGCGCTTTGGCCAAGAGCGCAGCCAGCACGGCATTGACCAAGGCCATGCCGGTGGTTTTGTCAGCCACCAGGGTGGAGATGTAGTCAGGCCGAGCTTGGCCCAAGCTGTTGACACTGGCCAGGCCGCAGGCCGCCTGGATGATGTCGTCAAATGCGGGCCGGTCTTTGTCGGGGCCGTCTTGGTCAAAGCCGGTGGCAGCGCAGTAGACAATGCCCGGATGCAGCGCCCGCACAGCCTCATAGCCAAAGCCCAGTTTTTCGATCGCCGACACCCGCATGTTGTGCACCACCGCATCCACGCGCGGAATCAAGCGGCGCAATATGTCCTTGCCAGCCTCGGACTTCAGGTCCAGCGCCAGCGATTGTTTGTTGCGGTTGATCGACAGGTAAATCGAACTCATGCCGGGCGCGAGGTGGATGCCGTTCGAGCGCATCAGATCGCCTTCTAAGCTCTCCACCTTGATCACCTCGGCGCCGTAGTCACCCAAAATTTGCGTCGCCAATGGGCCCAGCACCACCGAAGTCAAATCCAAAATGCGGATCCCCGTCAAAGGGCCGTGGGACAGGTCCAATGACGCATTCATGCTTTGTCCTTCTTCGGGCGCAGGCTGTCCCAGGTGCTGTCCGGCCATTGCTGCATGTTGTAGGCCGAAGCGCCTGCAGCGCCTTGCAGCCAACGCCCGCCGTCAATGATCACGGCTTCACCGGTGATGAAGGCGGCGCTGTCGGAAATCAAATAGACGCACAGGTCGGCCAATTCATGGTGCTCACCCACACGGCGCAAAGCCACGCCGTGTTCAATGGGGGCTTCACCGATGCGTTCTTGCGGCATGAGTCGCTTCCAGGCGCCTTCAGTGGGGAAGGGCCCGGGCACCACACCAACGGTGCGGATGCCATACGGGCCCCACTCCACTGCGAGGCTGCGGATCATGGCCAGAGCGCCGGCTTTGGCCATGGCCGAGGGCACGGTGTAGGGCATGCCGGTCAAAGCGGACTGCGTCAGGATGGACATCACGGTGCCTTTGCGGCCTGCCGCAATCCAGCGTCGCCCCACCTCCATGGTGCAATAAGCCGAGCCCTTGAGCACGATGTCCACCACCGCATCAAAAGCGCGGGTCGAGAGCTGGTCGGTGCGGGCCAAAAAATTACCTGCGGCATTGTTCAGCAACACATCCAAAGGGCCTTGAGCCCAAATGGCCTCCATCATGGCGTGCACCGCTTGCGCGTCGCGCACATCACACACATGGGTTTCAATGCGGACGCCATAAAGGTCTTGGAACTCTTGTGCGGTCTGGGCCAAGACTTCGGCGCGGCGACCGCAAATCACCAACTTCGCGCCCAGCTCCACATAGCGCTGGCCAATGCTTTTGCCCAGGCCAGTGCCCCCGCCAGTGATCAATATCCGCTGGCCTGCGAGCAGGTCAGCGCGGTAGATGGAGTTTGACTTCAGCGTCATTCGGGTTGGATCCCGGCCATTTTGGCGATGCGCGTGAAACGCTCCAACTCGTCTTGCTGGAATTTCTGCATGCTCTCGCCAAAGTAGGGCATGCTGTCGGCGCCCGAAGCGCGGTTGTATTCGGTACCTTCACGTGCATCGCGAATTTTCACCAGGGTCTCGGTGAGTTTTTTCTTGATGGCCTCAGGTGTGCCGGCTTTCACGTAAAACGAGGTCCATGAGTAATTCACAAAATCCGGGAAGCCACTGTCAATGAAGGTGGGCACAGTGGGAAAGTCGAGGTGTCTTTTTTCACCGGACACGGCAATGGCTTTGAGTTTGCCGCCTTTGAGCAAGGCGGCGGCGCCACCCAGATCGGCAATGCCCACATCGAGCTGATCGCCCATCAGGTCGGTGAAAATTTGCGCCCCGCCTTTGTAGGTGATGTGGTTGAACTTGATGCCCGCCATGTTCGAAAACCACTCGCCTGACAAACGGTAACCTGCCGAGTAATTGGCCAGACTCAGGGGTTTGTTGGGGTTGTGCTTTGAATACTCCACCACGTCTTTCAAGCTGTTCAACTTGGAGTTGGCGGAGACGACCCACACATTCATATTGCGTGACAAACCCGCCAAAGGCGTCAGGTCGGTCATGGGGTTGTAGGGCAGGTTTTTGATGCTCACCGGATTGACCGAAATCGGCGAATTGCTGGCCAGCAAAATGGTGTGACCATCGGCCGGTTGGGCCAATAAGGCTTGGACCGAGATGATGCCGCTGGCGCCGGGTTTGTTTTCGACCACGGCGGTTTGCCCCAGTTGTTTGGCCAAGCGATCACCAAAGAATCGAGCGGTGGTGTCGGAGCCGCTGCCTGCGGTGAAGGGCACCAAAATGCGCAAGGGTTTGGTCGGAAAGTCCTTCTCTTGTGCGAAGGCTGTGGTTGCCATCAGCACGGCCAGCATGACTGTGCCGCCCGTTACAAAGTGTCTTTTGAACATGTTGTGTCTCCTGTTGGGGTTGATCTTGGTGTTGAAATCACAAACGGGAAAGAAAGGGCCAGAGTTGGTCCGCTCCCTGTTTCAAGGCCATCTCGCCAATGCGCGTCTGCCAATGGGTTTCGTTGCCAAATTCGTCACGCCAAGCCCAGAGCCGACGCGTCAAGTGATGCAAGTTGTGCTCACGGGTAAAGCCCATGGCACCGTGGACTTGATGGGCAATTTCCGCGCCTTTACCCGCGGCTTCGCCCGCGCGAGACTTGGCGACAGCCACGGCAAATGGATCGGGGGATTGCACAGAAGTTTCGATGGCCGCGTCCACCGCAGCCGCCGTGGCGGCGACATGACCGGCCAACACCGCCAGCATGTGCTGAACAGCTTGGAACTTGCCAATGGGGCGGCCGAACTGCACGCGCTCATTGGCGTATTGCAGCGAGTAAGCCAGTGCACGTTGCAGAGCACCCGCCATTTGCACCGAGCGCATCAAGGCGCCTTCGCCGCGCAAGCGCTCTGCAGCGCCGGGCAGCGCGGCGCAGGCTTGGACCGGCGTGTGGTCAAACTCAAACTGCACGCGCGGCTCACCCGCCAGGTTCTTCACCGTCTCGTGCTGTGTGGTGGACAGGTGCGCGCGGTCCACCTGCACCAGGTAGGACTCGCCATCACGCTCGGCCACCACCATCAGATGGTCACACGACAGCCCCCAGGGGACGCGGTGGGCATGGCCTGAAAGTGTGGGGGCTTGCAGCGTGCCAGTCAGTTGCAGGCGGTCTTGGGCGTGCGCCACACTGACCGACAAGACGCCGCTGGGCACGTGCATGCCCGCTGCTGCCAAGAGTCGGGTGGCGATGAAAGTTTCTGCCAGAGGCACCGGCGCCGCATGAAAGGCCGTACGGCGCAGCACAAACAGCGCGTCCTCAAAGCTCAGGCCGCTGCCGCCTTGATCTTCACTCAGGCAGGCTTGGGGCAGCCCGACTTCGTCGAGGGCTTGCCACAGGGCTTGCGGCCAGGTGCCGCTTTCACTGGCCATGAACACCGCTTTGCTGCAATGGGACTCACAGATGCGGTCCACGGTTTTTTCGAGATCGTCACGGATATCGCTCATCGCAGTCCCAATCCTTTGGCAATCATGCCGCGCAAAATTTCACGGGTTCCTCCGCGAATGGTGAAGCCAGGGGCTTTGAGCATGCCCATGCCCAAGAGCGATTCGAAGTCGACCCGGTCTTCTTCCATCGAAGGTTCTGAAGGCATCAGTTGGCGAAAGACTTCAGGGATTTCGCGCTCGAACGCGGTGCCAATGTCTTTCACCAACGCCGCTTCCAAGATGGGTTTTTTGCCTTCGGTGAGCATGCCCGCCACCGAGGTGGACATGCGCCGCAAGGTGGTCAGGTGCGCCACAAAGCGGCCGATTTCGTTCACCGCGCGGGCATCAGGCTGATCGCCTAATTTGTCCATTGCGGCCAGAAACAGCTGGTAGGTGCTGAGAAAGCGGTCGGGCCCTGAGCGTTCAAACGCCAACTCGCTGGTCACCATGTTCCAGCCGCCGCCCACTTCACCGACCACCATGTCATCCGGCACGAAACACTCATCGAACACCACTTCGTTCCAGTCGTGCGCGCCATAGATGTTCAAGATGGGGCTGAGTTTGAGGCCGGATGACTTCAAGTCCACAATGAACTGGGTCATGCCCGCGTGGCGATCGTCTTCTTTGGGAGCCGTGCGCACCAAGGCAATCAGGTAGTGGGCCCGGTGGGCGCTGCTGGTCCAGACCTTGGTGCCCGAGATTTTCCAGCCACCCTCGGCCTTGACGGCTTTGGTGCGCACCGCCGCCAAATCGGAGCCCGAGTCCGGCTCGCTCATGCCGATGGCAAAGAAGCATTCGCCCGCCGCGATTTGGGGCAGGATCAACTGGCGCGCCCGCTCACTGCCGTGGCGCAGGATTTGGTTGCCACTTTGCCGGTCAGCCACCCAATGTGCACCCACCGGCGCACCGCCGGCCAGCAGTTCTTCCATCACCACGTAGCGTTCCAGCGCGGTGCGCTCGTGCCCGCCATAGGCTTTGGGCCAGACCATGCCGATGTAGCCGGCTTGACCGAGCTTGCGACTGAAAGCCGCATCGCCATCGGACCACGAGTTTTGCCGTGGTGTGAAGCTGCCCGCGTCTTTTTCGCGTTGCAGAAATTCTCGGACTTGTTGCCTTAGCGCGGGGGCGCTGTCTGGCAAGGTCACCGCAGGAAAAACAAAATCATGCATGGCTTGACGGTCTCCACCGATCTCAAAGAGGTGGTGGCATCTTGAAGGTTCAGGTGAGGATGTCAAGGCGACATGAGACAACTGGGAGACTCGCGCTCTACGTGTTTACGCGATGATGGCGATCTTGGTTCTGTTCTTGTTGAATGAAGGTGCACCATGCTGAGATCTGGTATTTACAGCTATCCCCAAACCCAGCGCATCATTTACGGCACGCCATTTGCTCAAGCTTTGGCGAAAGAGTTGGACACGGTGGGGGCGCAGCGTGTCTACCTGCTGGCCAGCGGCAGCTTGAGCCGTCAAACCGATGCGGTGCAACAGGTGTTGCAGGTCCTGGGTTCCCGCTCGGTCGGCGTTTTTGACGCCATGCCGGCGCACACGCCACGTTATGCGGTGGTGCAAGCGGCACAGCAGGCGACCTTGGCACAAGCTGATTTGATTCTGACGCTGGGCGGTGGTTCCATCACCGATGCCGCCAAAATGGTCACGCTGTGCATGAGCAATGGCATTGAAACCACCGATGAGTTGGACCGACTGGCCACTCGCGTGCATGCCGATGGCCGCGTTGAGCGCCCCGAGTTTCTTCCCCCGCAAGTGCCTTGTACGGTCATTTCCACCACGCTGTCGGCGGGCGAGTTCAGTGCCTTGGCGGGTTGCACCGACACGGTGCGGGGAATGAAAGAAAATTTCTTAAACCCACAGGCCTCGCCGCGCTCGGTGATCTTGGACCCTGCATTGACCTTGCACACCCCTGAGTGGCTGTGGCTGTCTACCGGCATTCGCGCGTTGGACCATGCGGTGGAGGATTTGTGTTCGATCAACACGCAGCCTATTTCGGAGGCCACCTCTTTTGAGGCCTTGCGATTACTGGGTCGAGGCTTGCGCGCGGTAAAAAAGGACCCCTCGGATCTGCAAGGGCGACTCGACTGCCAGTTGGGGGCTTGGATGTCCATCATCGGCTCCAGTGCTGGCGTGCACAAAGGGGCCAGCCACGGCATTGGCCACATTCTGGGCGGTACGGCGGGTGTGCCGCATGGCTACACCTCGTGTGTGATGCTGCCGCATGTGTTGCGGTTCAATCAGAGTGTCAATGCGGCCCAACAGCAGCGGGTCAGCGAAGCCTTGGGCTTTCCGAACCAACCCGCCTGTGAGGTCGTGGCCGAGTTGGTCGCGGAGTTGGGCCTGCCCAGCACCTTGCGCCAAGTGGATGTGCGCAAAGACATGCTGGACGAGATCGCCCAAAAATCCATGCACGACCGCTTGATCCATACCAACCCCCGCAAAATCCACGGCCCCGAGGATATACGCCGCATCTTGGATGCAGCCTTCTGATGTGTCTGTCACATCGCGAGGACTGAATCCAAGGCGACAGGGGGTAGGGCGGGTGATTTTTATACTGATTTCTCAACTCCTGGATGGGATGCACTCATGCCTTTTGTGACCACTGACGACGGCGTTCAACTGTATTTCGAGGAAGCCGGCACCGGCACCCCGGTGATTTTTGTGCACGAATTTGCCGGTGACCACCGCAGTTGGGAGCCGCAGATGCGCTACTTTGCGCGCCGCTACCGGTGCATTGCGTACAGCGCGCGTGGATATCCACCGTCGGATGTGCCCGGGCCTGGCCACGACTATTCCCAAGAGCGGATCTGGCGCGACGTGCTGGCGGTCATGGATGGGCTGAAGATTGCACAAGCGCACTTGGTGGGGCTGTCCATGGGCGGGTTTGCTTGCCTGCACTTTGGCTTGCATCACGGCACCCAAGGCGCTGCGTCGCGGGCGCTGTCGCTGACCTTGGCGGGCTGTGGCACCGGTTCTCACCCCGCCGTGCACGAAGAGTTCAAGGCGCAATCGAAGGTCTTGGCCCGTGACATTGAAACCTTGGGTGGTGATTACCTGGCCAACACCTACGGCATGGGCCCGTCGCGTTTGCAGTTCAAGGCCAAAGACCCTCGGGGTTACGACGAATTCAACCGCCATCTGGCCGGGCATTCGGCCTTGGGCTCATCCCTGACCTCAAGGGGTTACCAGGGCGAACGCCCCAGTCTGTATGCCTTGACCGATCAGATCGCGCAGATCAATGTGCCCACCTTGATCATGACGGGGGACGAAGATGAGCCTTGTTTAGAGCCCTCTTTGATGCTCAAACGCACCATCACCACGTCGGTATTGGCCGTGTTGCCAGGCAGTGGGCACGCCATCAACCTGGAGGAACCCCTGTTGTTCAACCAACTGCTGGCGGACTTTTTGGCGCAAGTGAAAGAAGGCCACCGCTTTGAAAGGCCTGTGGCCACCCGGCCCGCCTCGATCTGGGGGCCTGGCGGCGATCCCCGCCGTGGTTGAATGCAGCTGCCGTCTAAGGGATGTTCCCATTGTGACGCTGGCTTTTGCCATTCAGGATGAAGTTGTTCAAGCTTTGATCTTCTAGGAATACCCATGATGAATTTTTCGCGCCGCAATCTCATCGCCCTGGCCATGATCGGCTCTGGCCTGTTGGCCAGCGGTCTGGCCACGGCCCAAACCTACCCCAGCAAACCCATCACCTTGGTCGTGCCCTTTGCCGCCGGGGGTCCCACTGACATTGTGGCGCGCACACTCGCCGCCACCATGGGCAAGTCGCTGGGCCAAACCGTGGTCGTGGAAAACAAACTGGGAGCCGGCGGGACACTGGCCGCAGGCTACGTTTCCAAAGCCAACCCCGATGGCTATACGTTTTTGATCCACCACAACGGCATGTCGACTGCGCCTGCGCTTTACCGCAAGCTGGCGTTCAACCCGATGACGGATTTTGAATACGTGAGTCAAGCGGTGGACGTGCCGATGACCTTGATTGCGCGCAAAGACTTGCCCGCCAAAAACATGCAAGAGCTGAGCGCCTATGTGAAAGCCAACGCCAAGTCCATCAACCTGGCCAACGCCGGTTTGGGTGCGGTGTCGCACCTGTGCGGCATGTTGTTCCAACAGGCCATGGGCGTGGACCTGACGACCGTGCCGTTTTCGGGCACTGCGCCTGCGCTGAACGCCTTGTTGGGCGGGCAAGTGGATCTGTTGTGCGATCAAACCACCCAGACCACCCAGCACATCAAGGCCGGCACGGTCAAGTTGTATGGGGTCACCACCAAGCAACGCATCCGCGCTTTGCCTGATGCGCCCACGCTGTCAGAAGGCGGGTTGAAAGATTTTGAGGTCATCGTCTGGCACGGTATTTATGCGCCCAAAGGCACCCCAGCTGCCGTGGTCGATAAATTCGGCTCTGCGGTACGTGCGGCGCTGAAAGACCCCAGCTTTGCTTCGCGCATGGCCGAATTGGGCGCTGAAATCGTGCCAGACAGCAAACAAACCCCTGAGGGCTTGCGCACCTGGTTGCAGTCCGAGATCAACAAATGGGGTCCGGTGATCCGTTCGGCCGGCGTTTATGCCGATTGAATCAGCTCGCAGTGGAGGGCGCGTTTACGCGAGCTCTGAAATTTCAATCAGGTTCAAATCGGGGTCGCGCACATAGACCGATCTGATTTTCGATACGGCCCCGGTGCGCATCACAGGGCCTTCAATGATGGGCCAGGGGGCGGCGTTCAATTTGGCGATCACCGCATCCAAAGGTTCAGCAGCGATAAAGCATAAATCCAGGGCCCCCGGCACCGGCAGATGGGCTTTCGGTTCAAATTCTTTCCCACGCACATGCAGATTGATTTTTTGCTGACCAAACCTAAAAGCCTTGCGGGTGACCGCGGGCGTTCCACCGACAAAGCTTTCCAACGTCATGCCCAATACGCGGGTGTAGAAGTCGATGCAGGGCTCTTCGTGGCTGGTGGTCAACACCAAATGATCCAGATGGTCAATCATGTGGGAAATTCAAACGCCTTCGATGATGCGGATATCGCGGACTACCGCATTCTCACCCAATGCCACCAAGGCAGCTTTGTAGCCCGGGCTATCGTAGGCTGCCAAGGCAGCGGCCAAACTGTCAAATTCGATCAAGACCGTGCGTTCTGCTTTTCCGTGTTCCTTGGCCGCAGCGGGGACGCCGCGCGCCAAAAATCGTCCGCCAGCGGCCGACAGCGCTGGACCTGCCAACTGGGCATAGGCTGCAAGCGCTTGCGGGTCGGTGATCGATTGGTAAGTGCTGATCCAATAGGCTTTGGCCATTTGACAATTCCTTTAAAAGCATCAAATTTAACAATTCTAATCAGCAAGATGCGATTGCGGGAAAAATGGGCATGGCCTGTCCATCCCTTGCCCCTGAAGAAACGCCTCTCCCCAAGCCCACTTTGAAAAGACCCTATGCCCGATCCCAAGAAACCCGCCCAAGCCCCCACGCCCGCTCAGCCTGAAGGATTTCGTCGGGGTTTGACGAATTACGGTGATGCAGGTTTTTCGCTGTTTCTGCGCAAAGCTTTCATCAAAGGCGCGGGTTATACCGACAGCGCCTTGGATCGACCGGTGATCGGCATTGCCAACACCGGCAGCAGTTACAACCCCTGCCACGGCAACATGCCGCAACTGATTGAAGCGGTCAAACGCGGCATCTTGATGGCTGGCGGGTTGCCCATGGACTTTCCCACCATCTCGATTGGCGAGAGTTTTGCGCAGCCGACCAGCATGTACCTGCGCAACCTCATGTCCATGGACACCGAAGAAATGATCCGCGCGCAGCCCATGGATGCGATCGTGCTGATTGGGGGCTGTGACAAAACCGTGCCTGCGCAGTTGATGGGAGCCGCCTCCGCGGGCGTGCCCAGCATTCAACTCATCACTGGCGCCATGTTGACCGGTTCGCACAGGGGCGAGGTGGTGGGCGCTTGCACCGACTGCCGCCGTTATTGGGGGCGCTTTCGTGCAGAAGAAATTGACAAGGTCGAAATCGACGAAGTCAACAACCGCTTGGTCCCTAGTGTGGGCACCTGCTCGGTCATGGGCACCGCCAGCACCATGGCCTGTATCGCCGAAGCCCTGGGCATGACGGTGCCGGGCGGGGCGTCGCCACCTGCGGTCACCTCTGACCGCATGCGGGTTGCGGAAGAGACCGGCGTTCAAGCCGTGCGCATGGCGCAAAGTGGTTTGACGATTGACAAAATCCTCACGCCGGCGGCCTTCAAAAATGCCATGGTGGTCTTGCTGGCGATTGGCGGCTCCACCAACGGCATCGTGCATTTGGCGGCGATTGCGGGCCGCATGGGCATCACCATCGACTTGGCCGAGTTGGACCGCATGGGCCGCAAAACGCCGGTATTGGTGGATTTGAAACCTTCGGGTGACCATTACATGGAGCATTTCCATGCGGCAGGCGGTATGGGCACTTTGCTGCGCGAGCTCAAGCCCTTGTTGGCGCTGGACGCTCTGACCGTGACCGGGCGCACCCTGGGTGAAGAAATCGAGCGTGCCGGCGCGCCTTTCCAACAAGATGTGATCCGGCCGTTGAACAACCCGATTTACCCGCAGGGGGGCATTGCGTACTTGCAAGGCAATTTGGCGCCGGGTGGCGCCATCATCAAACAATCTGCGGCCAGCCCGGCTTTGATGGAACACGAAGGCCGCGCCGTGGTGTTTGAAAACTTGGAAGACATGGCCTTGCGCATCGATGATCTGAACTTGGATGTTCAGGCCAACGACGTGTTGGTCTTGAAAAACATTGGTCCTTTGGGTGGGCCCGGCATGCCCGAAGCCGGGTACTTGCCGATTCCCAAAAAACTGGCCATGCAAGGCGTCAAAGACATGGTGCGGATTTCAGACGGGCGCATGAGCGGCACCGCGTTTGGCACCATCGTGCTGCATGTCATGCCCGAGTCCGCGCTGGGCGGGCCTTTGGCCTGTGTGCAAAGTGGCGACCGGATTCGCTTGAGTGTGCAAAAACGAGAGATTTCATTGTTGATCTCTGACGAAGAAATGGCAAGGCGCATGGCCGCTTCCCCCGTGTCCCGCCCCGCCGCGTCTCGCGGCTACCGCAAACTGTTTCTGCAATCCGTGACCCAGGCCGATCTAGGCGTGGATTTTGATTTTTTACAAGCCAACCCACCCAAGGAGTCATGATGACCGAACGCAAAGTGGCACTCATTACAGGATCAGGCACCGGCGTGGGCGCCGCCACTGCCCTGATGCTGGCCGAACGCGGCTACAACGTCGTGATCAATTATTCGCGCAGCCAGGCTGAGGCACAGGCCTCACAAGCGGCGTGCCAAAACGCCGGCGCCGATACGCTGCTCATACAAGGTGACGTGGCCAGTGATGCCGACTGCAAAGCACTTGCGCAATCAGCCATCGATAGCTGGGGGCGCATCGATGCCTTGGTGAACAATGCAGGGGTCAGCACTTTCACCGGCGCGGCCAATTGGGATGTGCTGGACATGGAGACTTTTTCTCGCATCTTTGCAGTCAACAGCGTGGGCGCGTTTCAGATGGTGCGCGCCTGTGCGCCGCACCTGAAGGCGCAAAAGGGCTCGGTGGTGAATGTGTCCTCGATTGCCGGTTCTTTGGGCATTGGTTCGTCGGTGCCCTACATCGCCTCCAAAGGCGCTTTGAATTCGATGACACTCTATTTGGCACGGGCCTTGGCACCAGATATCCGTGTCAATGCCGTGTGTCCCGGTTTGATCACTTCACGCTGGTTTGTCGATGGCTTGGGCCAAGCCGGTTTCGACAAGGTCAAGGCAATCACCGAATCCATCGCGCCATTGGAGCGTGCCAGCACGCCGGAAGATGTGGCCGAAGCGATTGTCTGGCTGACCACCGGTGCCCGCACGGTGACGGGTGAGCTGATGCTGCTCGATGGTGGCGTGCATCTGGGCGGGGCCAAAGTCCAAGTGCCAGGGCGCGCCACATGAGCGCCTTGAAGCCGCTGCCTTTGCCCGAGGGCGTGCAATCACGCCACCTGCCCATTTCGACGGGCTTGGAGATGCATGTGCTGGAGGCCGGGCGGCCTGCGGCAGGTGCGGCGCCCAAACCTTTGGTGCTTTTGTTGCATGGTTTTCCTGAATTGGCCTTCAGCTGGCGCCACCAATTGGTGGCACTGGCCGAAGCGGGCTTTCATGTGGTGGCACCCGATCAGCGCGGTTATGGCCGAACCACCGGCAGTGATGACCGTTACGAGGGCGATTGGCGCGCCAGCAGCCTGTTGCGCTTGGTCGATGATGTGATCGCGCTGGTGCAAGCTTTGGGTTACAGCCATGTGCACGCTCTGGTGGGGCACGATTTCGGCTCGCCGGTGTCGGCTTGGTGCGCTTTGACTCGGCCTGATGTGTTTCACCGTGTGGTCATGATGAGCGCGCCCTTTGGTGGGCCGCTCGATTCGGCCAACGCCGCTGCTGTGCAAGAGGCTTTGACGCGTGAAGTGCATGCGATGTATCAACTAGAGCCACCGCGTGAGCATTACCAGTGGTACTACTCACAACCTCAAGCCAATACCGACATGTGGAACGCCCCGCAAGGGGTGCATGATTTTTTACGCGCTTACTACCATGTCAAAAGTGCGGATTGGCAGCCCAATCAGCCCGCACCCCTGAAGTCTTGGACCGCTGAGGTCTTAGCCGCCTTACCGCATTACTACGTCATGCCTTTGCACGTGAGCATGCCCGATGCTGTTGCGCCCCATATGCCGACGGCCACACAGGTGGATGCGTGCCAGTGGTTGCCCAATGCACAGCTCGCGGTGTACGCGGCTGAATATGAACGGCGCGGTTTTCAAGGCGGGTTGCAGTGGTACCGGTGTTCCACAGACCGAGATGAATACTTGGCATTGTCCTCACACAGCGGCAAGCGCATCACCGTGCCCAGCGCTTACCTGGCAGGCGCCGCAGATTGGGGGATTTACCAGTCCCCAGGCGCTTTTGAAAGAATGCAAACCGTGTGCACCGACATGCGTGCATGCCAACTTTTACCCGGCGCGGGGCATTGGGTTCAGCAAGAACAAGCGCATCAGGTAAGCACTTTCTTGCTGAAATTTCTAAACGAGACGCTCTAACCTCTGAGCGACAAGAACTCGACCCAATTACCATCAGGGTCGGTGACGATGGCGATGAAAACACCCGGGCGGAACTCCGTTTCAGGCACCACGATGGGGGTGCCGGCATCGGCACAGGCTTTGACCATTTCGGTCAAGTTGCTGATGGTCATGGTCCAGTAGCGCAAGCCGGCGGCTTTTTGGATGCCACCGGGTGCGGAGGGGTTCAGTGCAGGCTCGGCGGGCATGACGCGCAATTTGATCAAGCTGTCACCGCACATCAAGCGGTGCATCACGCCTTTGCCGGGCATAGCCATTTCGCCTTCATATTTCAGTCCCAGCAGGTCGCGGTAGAAGGCCAGCATGGCAGGTCCATTCGACGTGACGATGCCCAGATCGATCGATGACTTGGTGAGTGCGATGCCCATGGTGTTTCCTTGTCGGGTTGAAGTGAAAGTGTGGCCACCGAAGAGGCCGTTGTGAAAGCCGTAGATTAAAGCTTGACAGCTTGTTGGAAGCCTGGCCGCTGGGTGATGTGATCCCAGTAGCGCTGAATATGGGGCGTGAAGGCCTCATGAATGTCGAGTGCCTTGGCCAGCACCAGCACATATACGATGCAAATATCGGCGATGGTGAAACGGTTGGCGCACAGGTAGGTGCGGTCGGCGGTGGCGGTTTCTAAAACACGCAGGCGCGACAAGAACCATTGGCGGTAGTCCGCAGCGACTTGCGGATTGCGCCTTTCTTCGGGTTCAAGGCGGGTGTAGCGCAGTACCAAAGTTTGCGGAAAAGTCAGCGTGGCATCACTGCGGTGTAGCCAGTTCAGGTAGGCGCCGTAATCGGGTTCATCAACACGCACCGCCAAATCACTGGGGCCATAGCGCTCCACCAGGTACTGGCAAATGCCGGCTGACTCGGTCATGACCACATCGCCATCGACCAGGCAGGGGATGGTGCCCAGCGGATTGACTTGCAGGTACTCTCGGGTGGTGACGCGGGGCGGGAAGGGCATGGTGATCAGTTCATGGGGCAGGCCCATCTCGATCAAGGTCCAAAGCGGGCGCATGGAGCGCGCGCGCGTGCAGTGGTAAAGCTTCAGGGTCATAGGGGGTTGTGGCCTTGAATTATTGGGCATCGATCAAGATGAATGCGATGCGTGCAGGCTGTCCCGAACGGTTGGCCCAAGCATGGTTGGTGCCGCGTTGAATCAGCACATCGCCGGCGCGCAGCACGGTTTCTTCTTCATCCATGATGGCGACCAATTCACCTTGCAGCATCAACGCGTAGTCCACCGTGGCGGTCCGGTGCATGCCCGGGTGTTCTCCCGGTTTGACCTCGCGGTGCGCGTCACGGTACATATTGGAAAAAGTCGCTTCCATGGCCTTTTGCAGTTCTTGCGGATCCTTGGGCTCTGGCGGAATGTCAATGATGCGCAGCACCGTGCCCTGCGGTGGTGGCGACACCCCCACGTGGTCGCTGATGCTGTCGGGCGCATTGATGGGCGAGGGACTGGCCCCCGTGCGCCACAGATTGGTGACGCGGTAGCCGGGGCGCTCTTTCACGACCCGCACCGCAGGTGAGGGACCGTCTTGCAAAATGCGGGAACGGCCTTGGGCATCGTCATGCGTGACCACGCGGCGAATGGGTTGAAGTTCAGCAGCCATGAGGGTCCTTTCGGTTATTGACGAACACCGCCCGCAGCACGGTAGGCGGCACCTTGTTTTTGGAACTCATCGTGCACCCGCTTGTCCCATTGCGGCAGGGGTTGGTAGGCGAGTATTTGGTTGCTTTTTTGCGCGGCTTCTTTGACAGCATCCGATTTGACGGCCATGGCGCAAGCTGCATCCAACTTGGCCAGGATCTGGGGCGGTGTGCCCTTGGGTGCAAACCAGCCGGCAAAAGACAACTGGGTCACATCAATGCCGAACTCACGCAGCGTCGGCACTTCCGCAAAGCCGGGGTGTCTGCGTTCTGAGGCGACGGCCAACAAGCGCACGGTGCCGGCTTTGACTTGCGGCGCAGCGGACGCCGCAATGCTGGTGGCAAAGTCCAGACGCCCCGCTAACAACTCTTGAATGGAGGCTGCATCGCCCTTGAAGGGGATGTGCACCACATCCAGCTTTTGGTGGCGAGCCAGGTCGTCCACCGCCAAAAACGGCGCTGAATTGGGGCCAGGAGAGCCGTAGGACAGTGATTTGCTTTTGCCTGCCGCGATCAAATCGGTGAGGGTTTTGAAGGGGCTGTCTGCTCGCACCGAAATGCCCAGGATGTTTTCGGTGATGCCGCACACCGGTTGAATTGTGTCTGGCGAAAGCTTCAAGTCTTTGAGGTGATGCGGCTGGATGGTCACGGGCGTCATGGGCGTGAAGGCCAGTGTCAAACCATCCGCAGGGGCCTGCATCAGGACCGTCATGCCAATCACCCCGGAGCCGCCGTCGCGCGATGTCACCACCACACTTTGTCCCAATTGTTTGTACAACTGCTCGGCCACGGCGCGGGCCATGATGTCGGTGGAACTGCCTGCCGCCCAAGGGTTGATCAAGGTGATGGGCCGAGAGGGGTAGGTGTCTTGGGCCCAGGCGTGGGTTGTACAGAGCACCGCCATGGCCGCCACCAGTCGAATCAGTTGCTTTAAGCAGTTGGACCCTGTGTTCATGCTGTGTGCTCCTTGGGGTTGGGCATTTGCGAGCCCGAGTGATGCAGGGCTCGTACTGGGTTAAATCATATCGAGGGGCTGCTGTGCAGCCCTGACGCCTTGCGGACTCTGACCGCAAGGGTATTCACGGATAGGGCCGCTGCTGAGATCTGACCTAAAGTGAGTGCATGAGTCGCCAGATTTCATCCGTCATTGCGAGGCCCAAAGGGCCGTGGCAATCCACACAGTAACGAACACTGCTGACTGTCTCAACCCCATTCACCCATTTCTAGGAGTACTCCCCATGCGTCAAGCCGTCATCGTTTCATATGCCCGGACCGGTTTAGCCAAAGCTGGCCGCGGCGGCTTTAACAACACGTCCAATATGACCATTCTGGGCCACGCCATCCGCGCAGCAGTGGAGCGCTCCAAAGCCGACCCTGGAGAAATTGAAGATGTGATTGCGGGTTGCGTCGCCGCATCGGGCAATGTGGCGCGCGCTGCCGGTTTGCTGGCCGGCTTGCCTGTGACCACCTCGGGCATGACCTTGCACCGCGCCTGTTCATCCGGACTCAATGCCATTGCGGTTGCGGCGCACCAGATTGTGGAAGAGGGCGCGGACATCATGGTCGGTTGTGGCGTGGACTCCATCAGTTTCCAAGGTGGTGGCGGCGGTGGCCGCGATGAGACCTTGGTCAACACGCATCCTGCGATCTGGATGCCCATGATCGAAACCGCCGATATCGTGGCCAAACGCTACAACATCAGTCGGGAGTACCAAGACGAATATTCGTTGCAATCCCAGCAGCGAATGGCCGCAGCGCAGGCTGCCGGCAAGTTCAAAGACGAGATCATTTCCGTCAAAACCCAAATGAAAGTGGTGGACAAAGTTACCAAAGCGGAGTCCTTTGTGGATGCGGTGGTGGACCGCGATGAATGCAACCGACCCGAAACCACCTTAGAAGGTTTGGCCAAACTCGAGCCCGTGAAAGGACCTGGCAACTTCATCACCGCAGGCAATGCGAGTCAGTTATCGGACGGCGCTGCCGCTGTGGTGTTGATGGAAGCCAAAGAAGCCGAACGCCGAGGTTTGCAGCCTTTGGGCGCGTTCAAGGGTTGGGCGGTGGCCGGCTGCGAGCCTGATGAAATGGGCATCGGCCCGGTGTTTGCGGTGCCGCGCTTGTTGCAACGCCACGGCTTGAAAATCAGCGACATCGACTTGTGGGAGCTGAATGAAGCATTTGCCAGTCAATGTTTATACAGCCGTGACCGCTTGGGTATCGACCCGTCAATCTACAACGTCAACGGCGGCTCGATTGCCATTGGACACCCCTTTGGCATGACGGGCGCTCGTCTCAGTGGCCACGCCTTGATGGAAGGGCGTCGCCGCGGTGCCAAAAATGTCGTGGTCTCCATGTGCATCGGCGGCGGCATGGGCGGTGCCGGCTTGTTTGAAGTTTATTGAGTCTGCCCGCATCCATCTTGTTTTCAATCAAAATGTCAGTGGTCGATCCGATGCCTTCATTCTCACTATGTTGGTGAGTTTGAATTTAAATCATGCCTCTATCAATTTGTTTGAAAGGCCAGGCCTTAGAAATGACAAAGCAAACATATGCGGGTAAACCTTGTTTCTTCAGTATCCGTCTTTTCCGTAAAATCTGCTGCACTGCAACATGTTTTGGTGATTAGGCTGTTGCGCCCTCAGAGGAAAATCAAGTGACAGTCAAACCCACCCATCCAAAGTCCCCTCCGGGTTCGGCATACCGGCGTGTGATTAAAAAGTATCCGAACCGCCGTTTGTACGACACCACCACGTCCTCTTACATCACTTTGACTGAAATCAAAGGCCTGGTGATGGACAGTCATGACTTTGTGGTGACGGATGCGAAAACGGGTGAGGACCTGACGCGCTCGATGATGCTGCAAATCATTCTGGAAGAAGAGGCGGCGGGCGCGCCGATGTTCAGCGAGGCGGTGCTGGCTAATATCATCCGTTTTTATGGCCACGCGATGCAGGGTTTCATGGGCAAATACTTGGAGAGCAATGTCCAGTCCTTCATGGACATGCAGTCGCAATTAGGCGACAGCCAAAAAGGGGTGAGTCCCGAAATTTGGTCGCAATTCATGAAGGTGCAGCCCCCAATGATGCAAAACGTGTTGGGTGCCTATGTGCAACAGTCGCAAAGCATGCTGGGTCAAATGCAAGAGCAAATGCAAAAGCAAACCGAGCAGATGCTGGGTGCTTTAGGTATCAAAAAATAGTGCGGCTTCAAATGCGCGGATTTGCGGGGACAATGGGGGCATGAGCGAAACTTTGACTCCCACGATACCTGCCCATACCGGGCCTGCGCCCCGCATTGGATTTGTCAGCTTGGGCTGCCCCAAAGCCCTGACCGATTCCGAATTGATCTTGACTCAGCTCAGTGCAGAGGGCTACCAAACTTCCAAAACTTTCGATGGTGCCGATTTGGTAATCGTCAACACCTGTGGTTTCATTGACGATGCCGTGAAAGAGAGCTTGGATACGATTGCCGAAGCCTTGAGCGCCAACGGCAAAGTGATCGTGACCGGTTGTTTGGGGGCTAAAACAGGTGAAGCCGGCGGCAATATGGTGCGCGAGATTCACCCTGCTGTGCTGGCTGTCACCGGCCCTCATGCCACCCAAGAAGTGATGGATGCGGTGCATGCGCATCTGCCCAAACCGCATGATCCCTTTTTAGACTTGGTGCCCAATGCCTTTGGCTCAGCCGGCCTGAAATTAACGCCTCGTCACTATGCTTATTTGAAGATCAGCGAAGGCTGCAATCACCGTTGCACTTTTTGCATCATTCCTTCGATGCGTGGTGACCTGGTTTCACGCCCGATTGGCGATGTGCTCAAAGAAGCCAAAGCTTTGTTTGAAGGTGGTGTCAAGGAGTTGCTGGTGATCAGCCAGGACACTTCGGCCTATGGCGTGGATGTGAAATACCGCACTGGGTTTTGGGATGGCAAACCCATCAAAACGCGGATGCTGGAGCTGGTGCAAACCTTGGGCGAGATGGCGCAGGCGCACGGTGCCTGGGTGCGGTTGCATTACGTCTACCCCTACCCGAGCGTTGACGAAGTGATCCCGCTGATGGCCAGCGGATTGATCTTGCCGTATTTGGACGTGCCCTTCCAGCACAGTCACCCGGATGTGCTGCGCCGCATGAAGCGGCCGGCGAGTGGCGAGAAAAATCTGGAGCGTATTCAACGTTGGCGCGAAATGTGTCCACAGCTGGTCATTCGCAGCACATTCATTGCAGGTTTTCCCGGCGAGACCGAAGAAGAATTTGAACATCTGCTCGACTTTTTGCGCGAAGCGCAAATCGACCGTGCTGGTTGCTTTGCCTACAGTCCTGTGCAGGGGGCTGCGGCCAATGATCTGCCAGGCATGTTGCCTGAGTCGCTGCGTGAAGAGCGTCGTTCGCGTTTCATGGCGGTGGCCGAAGAGGTGTCGGTGGCGCGTTTGCAGGACCGCCTAGGTGCAACCATGCAGGTTTTGGTGGATTCGGCGCCGGCCATGGGTCGTCGCGGCGGGGTCGGTCGCAGTTATGCGGATGCGCCGGAGATCGATGGCGTGGTGCATCTGCTGCCCCCAGAAAAAATGAGCAAAACCTTGAAAGTAGGGGAATTCACGTCGGCCCGAATTGTGGATGTGCGAGGCCATGACTTGGTGGGAGTACCCGTTTGACAGATATTGCAGGCGAAAAAAAACCGCAATTTATGCGGTTTGATTTGCTTTTCCATGACACTGAAATGTCATTCAAGATCAAACAGAAAAGTTTAAACTTGGTGCCCAGGAAGGGACTCGAACCCCCACGAAGTTACTCGCTAGTACCTGAAACTAGTGCGTCTACCAATTCCGCCACCTGGGCATCTCAGGAAAGATAGGATTGTATATCAAAAAAATGACTACCCCCAGCGCCGCGCTGGAAGAAATCGAAGGCAGTGTGCAGGGTCATCGCGATGGTCACGGCTTTGTTTTGCGTGACGATGGTGTGGGTGACATTTACTTGCCGCCCAACGAAATGCGCGCCGTTTTGCACAAAGACCGCGTCAAGGTCCGCATCGTTCGGCAAGACCGCAAAGGTCGACCTGAGGGGCGTGTGGTCGAGATCGTTGAGCGTCCGCCGCATCCGATCATTGGCCGCTTGCTGCACGAAAGCGGCATTTGGATCGTGGCACCAGAAGACAAGCGTTACGGCCAAGACGTCTTGATACCCAAGGTGGCGATTGGACTGGGCAAGCCGGGTCAAGTGGTGGTGGTTGAATTGACCGAACCGCCTGCACTTTTTGGACAGCCGGTCGGACGTGTCAAAGAAGTTTTGGGGGAAATCGACGACCCCGGCATGGAGATTGAAATTGCCGTGCGCAAATACAGCGTGCCGCATGAGTTTTCTGATGCGTGCATTGGCTTGGCTCGCACCTTGCCGGACAAAGTGCGTGCGCAAGACAAGTTGCACCGCATTGATTTGACCGATGTGCCTTTGGTCACCATTGACGGGGAAGATGCCCGTGACTTTGACGATGCGGTTTATTGTGAACCTGCCAAAGTGGGCCGTGGCAAAGGCTGGCGCTTGTTGGTGGCGATTGCCGATGTGAGCCATTATGTGGAGACGGGCAGCGCCATTGATGTG
Source organism: Comamonadaceae bacterium (assembly GCA_947448325.1). GTDB lineage: Bacteria > Pseudomonadota > Gammaproteobacteria > Burkholderiales > Burkholderiaceae_C > Limnohabitans_A. The sequence continues at coordinate 1,640 of CANFMK010000014.1, read as the reverse complement.
GATGCCTACGAGCGCGCCACCAGCGTATATTTCCCACGGCGTGTGATTCCGATGTTGCCGGAAAAGCTCTCTAACGGACTGTGTTCGCTCAATCCCGATGTAGAGCGTTTGTGCATGGTGTGTGACATGTTGGTCACCGCCAAAGGCGATGTTCACGCTTATCAGTTTTACCCCGCTGTGATGTTCAGCCATGCGCGATTTACTTACACCGAAGTCGCAGCGATTTTGGCCAACACGCGCGGGCCTGAGGCGATCAAACGCAAGGCCCGGGTGAACGACTTGCTCAATCTGCACGACGTGTACAAAGCTTTGTTGGCTTCCCGTGCGGTCCGAGGGGCCGTGGACTTTGAAACCACAGAAACCCAAATCGTGTGTGATGAGAGCGGGCAGATTGAAAAGATCGTGCCCCGCGTGCGCAACGAAGCGCACCGCTTGATTGAAGAGGCCATGCTGGCGGCCAACGTGTGCAGCGCAGACTTCATTCAGCAAGGTAAGCATCCCGGTTTGTTTCGCGTGCACGAAGGGCCCACGCCCGAAAAGAAGGACATCCTGCGCAATTACTTGAAGGCGCTGGGCCTGGGCTTTGGATTGAGTGATGACCCCAAGCCGGGTGAGTTCCAGCACATTGCGCAAGCCACCAAAGACCGCCCGGATGCGCAGCAGATCCACACCATGTTGTTGCGGTCCATGCAGCAGGCGATTTACACGCCGATCAACAGCGGTCACTTTGGCCTTGCCTATGAGGCGTACACCCACTTCACCAGCCCGATTCGGCGCTATCCGGATCTCTTGGTGCATCGGGTTATCAAAGCCATTTTGGCGCGCCAGAAGTACCAGTTGCCCACTTTGCCTTTGCCAGGTGAAGCCCATGCCAAATTGGCCAAACGCTTGCAAAAGAACAAAGCGGGCGCTCAAGTGGAGTCGGATGCGCCACGCGTCAAAATGTCTTATGCCGAACAACAGGCGTGGGAAGCAGCAGGCTTGCATTGCAGCGCCAATGAGCGACGCGCCGATGAAGCCAGTCGCGATGTTGAGGCCTGGCTCAAGTGCAAATACATGCGCGAACATCTGGGCGAGGAGTACAGCGGGGTGGTCACCTCGGCCACCAGTTTCGGTATTTTTGTGACGCTGGATGCGATGTACGTCGAAGGCTTGGTGCACATCACCGAGTTGGGCGGCGAGTACTTCCGTTTTGACGAAGCGCGTCAAGAGTTGCGGGGTGAGCGCACGGGCATTCGCTACGCGATTGGCACCCGGGTGCAAATTCAAGTCTCACGCGTCGATTTGGATGGTCGCAAAATCGATTTCAGGTTGGTCACCGAAGAGGGTGTGGGCCGATCTGTGCGTGATCGCTTGGCAGCGCCGTTGGATGGGGCTTCACCGCGTGGTACCACGCGCACGGAAGGCCGGGCCCCCGATCGTCGCAAAGACATGCCGCGTGAACGCACGGCCAGCGCAAGGCCATCGATCAAAGCATCTGTGAAGCAAGCTTTGGACAAAAAGAAATCATCCAAGGCGCGCAAATCGCGTCGTTAATTTTCAATTCATCAGGCGTTGCTGTTGCATCGCTGGAAACCAGGAGACACAAAATGCGTTCATCTTCCAAAGTGGCCATCGTGACCGGCGCAGGTTCGGGAGTT
>CANFMK010000013.1 GCA_947448325.1 Comamonadaceae bacterium | reverse complement strand
ATTCAGCCAGGTGTTTTTGAACAACGCGCGGTGGGCCGCGTCGTGCATCAAGATCGCCAAGCCCAATTGACGCCCGCCGATCAAGACCATCGCCAGGACAAACGTCAGCGGGTTGGGCCACACGACAAACAATGCCATGGCCAAAGCAATAACCCCCCACGCGTGCAGCACCAAATAAAAACCCATGGCGTTCGAGCGTCCGCGCAAGAACGCGTCTTGTTCGGCGGTGAGTTGGGGTTGGGGCGAGGCCATGGACGGGTGCAGGTGTGGTCGTGAAGAATGTGCTCCGATATTGGGCGCAAAGCGCTGGCGTTTCAGTCACTGACGTGACCTGCTGCTGCCTCAGGCGTTGAACTGTAAAGCCGCCAGCCCTGCGTAAACGCCGCCTTGCGCCACCAGCTGCGCATGCGTGCCTTGCTCCACCACCTGGCCGTGGTCCAGCACCACGATCAGATCAGCTTTTTGCACCGTGGCCAGGCGGTGCGCGACCACCAGGGTGGTGCGGTTTTGCATGGCCGATTCGAGCGCGGCTTGTACCATGCGCTCGCTTTGCGCGTCCAGGGCGCTGGTGGCTTCGTCCAGCAACAACAGGGGTGGGTTCTTCAACATGGCCCGGGCAATCGCAATGCGCTGGCGCTGGCCGCCTGACAAGCGCACGCCGCGTTCGCCCAAAAAGGTGTCGTAGCCCTCGGGCAACTGAACAATGAATTCATCGGCAAATGCGGCCACGGCGGCCGCCCGCACTTCCTCGTCGCTGGCCTGGGGTTTGCCGTAGCGGATGTTCTCCAGCGCGCTGGTGGAGAAGATCACAGGTTCTTGCGGAACGATGCCGATTTGGCTGCGCAAGGCGTCCAAGCTGATCGCATTGATCGCCGTGCCATTCAACTCAATGTGGCCCGACTGCGGATCGTAAAAGCGCAGCAGCAAGCCGAACACGGTGCTCTTGCCCGCCCCGCTCGGCCCGACAATCGCCACCGTCTGGCCGGGGTTGACGCGCAAGCTCACATGGTTCAGCGCGGCTTGTGCTGGGCGCGAGGGGTAATGGAAGAGCACATCGTCGAGCACCAAGGCGCTGCCTTTGGCGCCCTGCGGCAAGTTCACAGGATGGCGCGGCGACTGCACCGGCGAGACGCTGGCCAGCAGTTCCATCAAGCGCTCGGTGGCGCCTGCGGCGCGCAGCAGGTCGCCGTAGACCTCGCTCAAGACCGCGACCGCACCGGCAAAGATCACCACATACAAAGCCGCTTGGCCGAGTTCTCCGGCGGTCAATTCGCCCGCGATCACCGCTTGCGTGCCCTGGTACAAGCCCCAGAGCATCAGCGCGGCATTGGCGATGATGATGAAGGCCACCAAGATGGAGCGGGCCCGGGTGCGGCGCACCGCGGTTTGAAAACCTTGTTCAGTGGAGTTTGAAAAACGGTCAGCCTCGCGTGTTTGCGCGTTGTAACTTTGCACGATCGGGATGGCATTGAGCACTTCGCTGGCGATGGTGCTGGAGTCGGCCACCCGGTCTTGGCTGGCGCGTGACAGGCGGCGCACACGGCGTCCGTACCAAGTGGCCGGCAACACCACCAGCACCACGGTGACAATGACTTGCAGCATCACGGTGGGGTGCGACCACACCAGCACCGAGAGCGCGCCCAATCCCATGACCACGTTGCGCAGCCCCATGGACAGCGACGAGCCCACCACGGTTTGCACCAAGGTGGTGTCGGCAATCAAACGGCTGGTGACTTCACCGGTGGAGGTGGTTTCAAAGAACTCGGGGCTTTGCTGCAACACATGGCGGTACACCGCATTGCGTAGATCGGCGGTGACGCGCTCACCCAACCAACTGACGGTGTAAAAGCGCCCCGCTGAAAAAATACCCAACGCCACCGCCACGCCGAACAGCACCAAGAAGTTACCGCGCATGGCCATGACCTGTGCGCTGCGATCGGCGGGGGCCAAGCCGGTGTCAATCAAATGCCGAATGGCCCAGGGAAACAGCAAAGTGGTGGCGGCGGCCAGCACCAGCAGCACCAAGGCCAAACCGATTTGCCAGCGGTAGGGCTTCAGGTAAGGCAACAAGCCCGACAGCGATTGGGGGTTTTGCGCGGCGGGGCGATCGGGTTTGGAAGTGGCCATGTCAGTTATTTACCGATGCAAAAGCTGGAAAAAATCACGCCCAGCAAATCGTCTGATGTGAATTCGCCGGTGATGGCGTTCAGGGCGTTTTGCGCCAATCGCAACTCTTCGGCCAGCAAATCCAACGACTGGGCTTGCGCTTGCAGCAGGGCTTGCGCGGTGTCCACATGGCCCTGCACTTGCCTGAGCGCTTGCACATGGCGCGCTCGGGCAATGTAAAGCCCTTCACTGACCTGTTGCCAGCCTGCCACCTGCAGCAGTTGCTGGCGCAGCGTTGCCAGGCCTTCGCCGGTTTTGGCCGACAGGGCAATGCCTTGGGCGTCCTGGCGTGCGTTCTGCTCAGGACAGGCGTCGCACTTGTTCCACACATGAATGACCTGCACGCTGGCAGGCAGTTTGACGTTCAAATTGTGCGCAATGTCCAGGTCGGCAGCGGCGTAGTCGGGCGACTGCGCACGCGTCAGGTCGTGCAAAAACAGCACCGCATCAGCAGCTTCAATTTGCCCCCATGCGCGCGCAATGCCAATTTTTTCGACCTCGTCCACATCCGGGCTGTCGCGCAAACCGGCGGTGTCGATCACATGCAAGGGCACGCCTTCGATCTGAATGGTCTGCTGCACCACATCGCGCGTGGTGCCGGCAATCGGCGTGACGATGGCCAACTCGGCGCCGGCCAGCGCATTGAGCAAGGAGCTTTTGCCGGCATTGGGTTGGCCGGCAATCACCACCTTGATGCCTTCGCGCAGCAGCGCGCCTTGTTGCGTGCGCTGCATCACTGTGCCCAACTGGGCTTGCAGCCGGTCCAGCTGCCCTTGGGCATCGGCTTTTTGCAAGAAGTCGATTTCTTCTTCTGGGAAGTCCAGCGTGGCTTCCACCAGCATGCGCAAATGAATCAAAGCATCGCGCAGCACATGGATGTCGCGCGAAAAATCACCGGCCAAGGAGCGACTGGCACTGCGTGCGGCCGCGCTGGTGGAGGCGTCGATCAAATCGGCAATCGCTTCGGCTTGCGCCAGGTCGATCTTGTCGTTCAAAAAAGCACGCTCGGTGAACTCGCCAGGTTGGGCCACCCGCAGGCCTGGCAGACGGGCTTGGCCTGTGGTGTCATCCACCTGCGCCGCAGCTTGCAGGCAGCGCGCGAGCAGCAGTTGCAACACCACCGTGCCGCCGTGCGCTTGCAGCTCCAGCACGTCTTCGCCAGTGTAGGAATGCGGCCCTGGGAAATACAGCGCCAGCCCTTGGTCGATGGCGCTGCCGTCGACATCGTGAAAGGGCAAGTAAGTGGCTTGGCGCGCCAGCAAGGGCTTGCCGCACACCGCTTGGATCAGGCTGGCCAAGCCGCGACCCGATACGCGCACGATGCCCACCGCGCCGCGTCCGGCGGCGGTGGCAATGGCCACGATGGGTTCTTGGTGTCTGGCGAGCATGGGGTCGTGACGTCAAAAAAGGCCGCTTGCGCGGCCTGTGAAAGTTACTTGAACTTGGGCAGATTGAACTGCGGGGGAACCCCCATGCGGGTGTTGATGACCCACTGCTGGGCAATCGACAAGATGTTGTTGGTGATCCAGTAGAGCACCAAACCGGCCGGGAAGAAGAAGAACATCACGCTGAACACCAGCGGCATGATCCACATCATCTTGGCTTGCATCGGGTCCGGTGGTGCGGGGTTCAAGGCGGTTTGCAGCAAGGTCGACAAGGTCATGACCACCGGCAAAATAAAGAACGGATCAGGCGCTGACAAGTCGTGTATCCAGCCGACCCACGGTGCGTTGCGCATTTCTACGGTGGACAACAGCACCCAGTACAAAGCAATGAACACCGGGATCTGGATCATGATTGGGAAGCAGCCCCCCATGGGGTTGACCTTCTCTTCACGGTAGATCTTCATCATCTCTTGCTGCATTTGCTGCGGGTTGTCTTTCAGGCGCTCACGCATGTCCATGATGCGCGGATTGATCGCCTTCATTTTGGCCATGCTGGCGTAGGCCTTGGCATTGAGCCAGTAAAACGCGATCTTGAGCAACAACACCAGCGCCACAATCGACCAGCCCCAGTTGTGAATGAGGCCAAACAGTTTGTCGAGCAACCAGTACAAAGGCTTGGCCAAGATGGCCAGCCAGCCGTAGTCTTTCACCAGATCCAAACCGGTCGCCAAGGCTTCCAGTTGTTTTTCTTCTTGAGGCCCTGTGAACAAAGTGGCTTCAAGTGTTTTGGATTGACCAGGCGCCACCACATTGAACGGGGTGATCATGCCCACGGCATACAGATTGGTGTCGATTTTGCGAACGAAGTTTTCACGCGCGATGCCATCGGCCAGCAACCATGCCGAAGCAAAGTAGTGCTGCACCATGGCCACATAACCTTTGTCGGCAGTTTTGTCGATGTCGACTTTGTTCTTTTCGATGTCGCTGAATTCCACCTTGTGGTATTTCTTGGCTTCGGTGTAAATGGCCGGGCCGGTGAAGGTGGAATAAAAAGACGATTCGCCCGCAGGCTTGTTGCCGTCACGCACCAGTTGCACATACAACTGGGGCGACGCAGCGGCTGCGCCCGTGTTGATGACTTCGTGTTGGACTTTGATGGCGTAGCTGCCGCGTTGCAAGATGTAGGTTTTGACCAATTTCACGCCGCCGGTCTCAGCCGACTCAAAGCGCACCCTCAACTCGTTTTGACCCTCTTTCAGTGCGCGTTCGCCGCTGAACGTCATGGGGGTTTTGTGGGTGGCCAAAGCGGCACCATTGGCGCTGCCGATCAGTCCTGTTTGCGCCACATAAACGCGGTCACGGCTCTCGTCGAGCAGCACCAGCGGTTTGCTGTGGTCGGCCATGTCGGCGTGATGGCTGAATTCGCTGCGCACCAAGGAACCACCTTCGGTGTCAAAAGTCAGCTTGAGTACGTCCGTGGCCACTTCGATGCGGTCACGCGGCGCTGTGTTTGCAGGCGCAGTGGGTGTACCGGGTACTTGGGCTGCGCCAGCCGCCGCAGGCAGGGGCGCCGAAGCGGTCGGCACGCCGGAGGCGGCAGGTGCCGGCGCTGTGCCCGAGGCCTTGGCGGTCACGGGCTGCGGAAAAAAGGTGGCTTTTTGGCCGTTGTGGATCTGCCATTGGTCCCACAACAGGACCAAAGAGAAGCCAAAAACCACCCACAAAATGGTGCGACGAATATCGTTCATGAAGTCTTCTTCGAAGAGGTGTGAGAAAGCAAACGAGAAAAAAGTCGGGGCGCTTGATCTGGAACGGCGTCTAAGCCGCCTGCACACCAAGGATGGCAACGAGCCAAACGCGCCAAAGTCAAATAACTGCCTGCGGCTGCGCCATGCGACTGTAACGCCTGCAAGGCATAGACCGAGCAGGTGGGTTCGAAACGACAGGCACTGCCCAGCCAAGGGCTCAAAAACAAGCGATAGCCTTTGACGATGGACACCAACAAGGCTTGCATCATGGGGTCGCTCCGGCGACTTCGACACCGAGCGGGATCACGGCGCGGGCAAACAATTGCTCAAGTTCAGCACGAACGGCTGTTTTGAGTGCGTCTGAGCTGGCGCTGATGAAGTGCTTGCGGTCAAACTCACTGCGCAAGCGCACCACATGGGCCGCGCACGGCAGCGAGCCAGCGAAATGCATTGACACGTTGTAAATTTGGCGTTTGATCGCGTTGCGTGTCACGGCTCGACGCGCCCAGCGCTTGGGCACCATGGCACCCAACCAAACATCGACAACGCCGAAAAGGGCCTGCTCTGGAGAGAGTGCAGGCCCGACAGGGTTGTTCATGCCAGGAGATTGTGTTGCACGAGGGACCAAGGTCAGTCTGTGCAAAGCAAAATGCGAGGTACGGGACACCGTGCCGCCCGCCAAGGCAGCTTGAAATTGCGGGCGTGTTTTCAAACGCTGCACTTCAGGGCCTTGCACCACAGGGCTCTTGCGCGTACCGATCCGTCGTCCAGCGTATCCGGGTGACTGAATCAGGCGCGCATCGGTCAAGCAAGCTCGCCTTGATTGAAATCAGGCGGCCAGACGCTTGCGGCCCTTGGCGCGACGTGCGTTGATGACAGCGCGGCCGCCACGGGTTTTCATGCGAACCAGAAAGCCATGGGTACGGGCGCGACGGGTTTTGGAGGGTTGGTATGTGCGTTTCATGGGAATAGAGTCCTCTTGGGGACCCCCGATTCTTTCAGGGGTAACCCGCGATTATCGCAAACTTTCAGGCGCAGGGCAAATTGGGTCTGGCATACCCCCTCGCTTGCCCCCATTCAAGTCCTCGATCGAGGATTGTTTTCTGGTTTATGATGGCCCATTCCAAAGGTTGGCGTGCATGTGGATAAACTCTTGATAAAGTTATTTTGCAGCGCCACGTTTTCTCCACTGTCCACACAAAAACAAGAACACCCATGAACGAGGGACTCCTTTCCCCTGAAGCTGGCGACCCAGGCCTGGCCCTGTGGCAAATCTGCCTCGACGAGCTCGCCCAAGAACTGCCCGAACAGCAGTTCAACACCTGGATCAAGCCCCTGACCGCTCAAGTGGCTGATGACTTTTCCAAGATCACTATTTTTGTCGCCAACCGCTTCAAGCTGGACTGGATTCGGGCCCAATATGCCGCACGTTTTGCCGCCCTGCTGGAGCGTTTGCAGGGTCAAAAAATCATTGTTGAGTTAGCGCTCGCTACGCGTGAAGCCCCTGCCAGGACTGCATTCTCCGTGGCCAAAGCTGCACAAGAGGCTTCGACAGAAGCGGCCGATTCGGTTGACGACAGCCCCGTCAATGGTTTCAAGAACCGCCTCAATACCGCCTTGACTTTTGACACCCTGGTGGAGGGCTCGGCCAACCGCATGGCACGCGCTGCCGCCATGCACGTGGCCACCATGCCGGGTCACTTGTACAACCCCTTGTTCATCTACGGGGGGGTGGGCTTGGGTAAGACCCACTTGATGCACGCGGTGGGCAATAAATTGCTTGCCGATCGTCCTGACGCCAAGGTTCTCTACATCCATGCTGAACAATTTGTCTCGGATGTGGTTAAAGCTTACCAGCGCAAGACTTTTGACGAGTTCAAGCACCGCTATCACTCGCTCGATTTGCTGCTGATCGACGATGTGCAATTCTTTGCCAACAAAGACCGCACGCAAGAGGAGTTCTTCAACGCCTTTGAGGCTTTGCTGGCCAAAAAATCGCACATTGTGATGACCAGTGACACCTACCCCAAGGGCTTGGCCGACATCCATGAGCGTTTGGTGTCGCGCTTTGACTCCGGTTTGACGGTGGCCATTGAACCGCCCGAGCTGGAAATGCGGGTCGCCATTTTGATCAACAAAGCCATCAGCGAAGGCAGCGTGATGCCCGAGGAGGTGGCCTTTTTCGTGGCCAAAAACGTGCGCTCCAACGTGCGCGAGCTCGAAGGCGCGTTGCGCAAAATCTTGGCTTATTCGCGTTTCAACCAAAAAGACATCTCGATCCAACTGGCGCGCGAGGCCTTGCGCGACCTGTTGTCCATCCAAAACCGCCAGATCAGCGTCGAAAACATCCAAAAAACGGTGGCCGATTACTACAAGATCAAGGTCGCGGACATGTACAGCAAAAAGCGCCCCGCCAGCATTGCCCGGCCGCGCCAAATTGCCATGTACCTGGCCAAAGAGCTGACGCAAAAAAGCCTGCCCGAAATTGGCGAGCTGTTTGGCGGCCGTGACCATACGACGGTGCTGCATGCGGTGCGCAAAATCAGCGCCGAGCGCCAGCAATTGACCGAGCTGAACCAGCAGTTGCACGTGCTGGAGCAGACCCTCAAGGGTTAACCATGGTCCAAGAGCCGGATTGCCCCTTATTTAAGCCGCAAATAGCTGCCCCTACGGCGTTAAATGGCGCCAAAAACGGCGAAAATGGCAGGATAGATATTTCTGTCGGGCGCTCTTGTGCGAAGCCCGTACCACCATCGAGGTTGACATGATCGTTCTGAAGACTACCCAAGACAAACTGTTGTCTGTTTTGCAATCCGTTTCAGGCATTGTGGAGCGGCGCCACACGCTGCCTGTTTTGGCGAACGTGATGATCCGCAAAACGGGCAGCGCTGTGCAACTGACCACCAGCGATTTGGAAATCCAAATCCGCACCACGGCCCAGCTCGATGGTGACGCAGGCGACTTCACCACCACCGTGGGCGCGCGTAAGCTGATCGATATTTTGCGCACCATGCCGGCAGACCAGACAGTGAGTTTGGAATCGAGCCAAAGCAAAGTCATCTTGAAGGGTGGCAAGTCCAAATTCACGCTGCAAACTTTGCCGGCCGAAGACTTTCCGTTGGTGCAAGAGGCCGCCAGCTTTGGCCCGGCTTTCAGCGTGCCGCAAAAAACGCTCAAAGCCTTGTTGGGTCAGGTCTCTTTTGCCATGGCGGTGCACGACATCCGCTATTACCTGAACGGTATTTTGTTTGTGGCGGAGGGTAAAAAACTCAGCCTGGTCTCCACCGACGGCCACCGCTTGGCTTTTGCCTCGGCCACGCTGGACGTGGAAGTGCCCGTCAAGCAAGAGGTGATCTTGCCGCGCAAAACCGTGCTGGAACTACAGCGTTTGTTGTCTGACGCCGAAGGCGCGATCGACATGCAGTTTGCCCACAACCAAGCCAAGTTCACTTTTGACGGCATGGAGTTTGTGACCAAATTGGTTGAAGGCAAGTTCCCCGATTACAACCGCGTGATCCCTAAAGGCCATCGCAACAACGTCACTTTGGGTCGTCAGGCCCTGTTGTCTTGCTTGCAGCGCACCGCCATTTTGACCAGCGACAAGTTCAAAGGCGTGCGCCTGAACCTGGAGCCAGGCACTCTGCGCGTGGCCTCGACCAATGCCGAGCAAGAAGAGGCGGTGGACGAACTCGACATCGACTACGGCGGTGATGCGATCGAGATCGGTTTTAACGTCACCTACATCATCGACGTGCTGGGCAATATGGGCCAAGACATGGTCCGCATCGATCTGGCCGATGGCAACAGCTCGGCGCTGATCACCATCCCTGAGAACGAAGACTTCAAATACGTGGTCATGCCGATGCGCATTTAAGCCCCGGCCCCACCGATCAACAGCCTATGAAACCCGCGACACCTCGCGGGTTTCGGCCATTCAAGAGTTAGAGAAAAAAGACCATGACCGAAGAAAACAAGCCCAGCGAAGAGTCGTTCACCACCGTTCAACCCAAAATCGACGCGCACCAAGCGGGCGCTTCCGAGGGTTACGGCGAAGGCTCGATCCAGATCCTGGAAGGCCTGGAAGCCGTGCGCAAGCGCCCCGGCATGTACATCGGCGATACCTCGGACGGTACCGGCTTGCACCACCTGGTGTTCGAGGTGGTGGACAACTCGATCGACGAAGCCTTGGCCGGCCACTGCGACGACATCGTGGTCACCATCCACTCGGACAACTCCATCAGCGTGACCGACAACGGCCGCGGCATCCCGACCGGTGTGAAGATGGACGACAAGCACGAGCCCAAGCGCAGCGCCTCTGAGATCGCTTTGACCGAGTTGCACGCGGGCGGCAAGTTCAACCAAAACAGCTACAAGGTCTCGGGCGGTCTGCACGGTGTGGGCGTGTCTTGCGTGAACGCATTGAGCAAATGGCTGCGCTTGACGGTGCGCCGCGAAGGCAAGGTGCACGAGATCGATTTCGCGCGCGGCTTTGTGCAAAACCGCTTGCTCGAAACCGTGGATGGCATCGAAGTCTCGCCCATGCGCATCTCCGGCGCCACCGACAAGCGTGGCACCGAAGTGCACTTCTTGCCCGACACCGAGATCTTCACCCAAAACACCGATTTCCATTACGAGATCCTGGCCAAGCGCCTGCGCGAATTGTCCTTCTTGAACAACGGCGTGCGCATTCGCCTGAAAGACGAACGCAGCGGCAAAGAGGATGACTTTTCAGGCGCCGGTGGCGTCAAAGGTTTTGTCGACTTCATCAATGCCAACAAAAAAGTATTGCACCCCAATGCTTTCCATGCGATGGGCGAGCGGCCAGCAGACAGCTACGGCGGCATTCCCGGCACCAGCATCGGTGTGGAAGTGGCGATGCAGTGGAACGACGGCTACAACGAGAGCGTGCTGTGCTTCACCAACAACATTCCGCAGCGTGACGGCGGTACCCACCTGACGGGTTTGCGCGCGGCCATGACCCGCGTGATTGGTAAATACATCGAGAAAAACGAGATCGCCAAAAAACAAAAAGTCGAAGTCAGCGGCGACGACTTGCGCGAAGGCCTGTGCTGCGTCTTGAGCGTGAAAGTGCCCGAGCCCAAATTCTCCAGCCAGACCAAAGACAAGCTCGTGTCCAGCGAAGTGCGCGCGCCAGTAGAAGACATCGTGGCCAAAGCCTTGTCGGACTACCTGGAAGAGCGCCCGAACGACGCCAAAATCATTTGCGGCAAGATTGTGGAGGCCGCCCGCGCCCGCGAAGCCGCCCGTAAAGCCCGCGAAATGACGCGCCGCAAAGGCGTGCTCGACGGCATGGGCCTGCCCGGTAAATTGGCCGACTGCCAAGAAAAAGATCCGGCGCTGTGCGAGATCTACATCGTCGAGGGCGACTCCGCTGGCGGCTCAGCCAAGCAAGGCCGCGACCGTAAATTCCAGGCCATCTTGCCCTTGCGCGGCAAGATTTTGAACGTGGAAAAAGCACGCTATGAAAAGCTATTGACCAGCAATGAAATCATCACACTGATCACCGCTTTGGGCACCGGCATTGGCAAGGCCAGTGCCGAGTCGGGCAAAAGCGGCACCGACGACTTCAACGTCGACAAACTGCGCTACCACCGCATCATCATCATGACCGACGCCGACGTTGACGGCGCGCACATCCGCACCCTGCTGCTCACGTTTTTCTACCGCCAAATGCCCGACCTGGTCGAGCGCGGTCACATCTACATCGCCCAACCGCCGCTGTACAAAGTCAAGGCCGGCAAAGAGGAGCTGTACCTCAAAGACGGTCCGGCCTTGGACGGCTTTTTGCTGCGCATCGCTTTGAAAGACGCCAGCATCAGCACCGGTGGCGAGGCCTCGCAAGTGCTGTCCGGCGATACGCTGGAGGCCTTGGCACAAAAACACCAAGTGGCCGAGGCGGTGATTCGCCGCTTGTCCAATTTCATGGACGCCGAAGCCCTGCGCGCCATGGCCGATGGCGTGTCCGTCAACCTCGAAACCTTGGAAGCGGCTGCCGAATGCGCACCGGCCTTGCAAGCCAAACTGCGCGAACTCAACACCACCGGCATCCCCGCTGAAGTGGCCGCCGAGTTCGATCTGCGCACCGACAAGCCTATTTTGCGCATCAGCCGCCGCCACCACGGCAACATCAAGAGCAGCGTGATCACGCAAGACTTTGTGCGCGGTGCTGACTACGCTGCGTTGGCCGAAGCCGCCAACACCTTCCGTGGTTTGCTCAGCGACGGTGCCAAGGCCACACGCGGTGAAGGCGAGCGCCAGAAAGAAGAGAAAGTGGGCGACTTCCGCCAAGCCATGCATTGGCTGATCAGCGAAGCCGAACGCACCACCAGCCGCCAGCGCTACAAGGGTCTGGGCGAAATGAACCCTGCGCAGCTGTGGGAAACCACCATGGACCCCACCGTGCGCCGCTTGCTGCGCGTGCAAATCGACGACGCCATCGAAGCCGACCGCGTCTTCACCATGCTGATGGGCGACGAAGTCGAGCCGCGCCGCAACTTTATTGAGAGCAACGCGCTGCGGGCCGGCAATATCGACATCTGATCGATCTTGTAGCCGTACCCATAAGCTGAGAAAAAGGGGCCCATAAGTTGAAAAACTTTATGGGCCCTTTGCTTTGGTGCGCCCAATGTGGCCTTGTATGCTTGCTAAAAGTGCAGCAAAATGACTTTGACTGATTTCCTTTAAGGAAGCAATTGATTGAAACTAGCTTCTAATTAGGCTATCATTAAAATCAAATTAACCAGCCTATAGGCTAGCAATGTCCTCTGAACTGAACCAACTTCGACTTGAACAAGTGCAGTCCACCCTGTCCGGCTACGCGGACTTGGTGAAGCGACAGCCACCGTCTCGGGGATGGCTGAAGCTCATCCGAGAAGCCCTGGGTCGAACGGAACGCCAGCAGGCTGAGCGGCTGGGCGTCTCGGGGGCAACGCTGCACAAGTCCGAACAGTCCGAAGCGGATGACCGAATCTCGCTCGGACAACTGCGCAAACTTGCTGATGGACTGGATTGCGAACTGGTCTACGCACTGGTTCCAAGACGCCCGCTCACGGACGTGGTTCAGGAACGCGCTCGCACCATCGCGATGGAAGAGGTTGCAAGCGTGGCCCACACCATGGGTCTTGAAGACCAGCGCCCCGGCGCAGAACGGCTTCGGAAACAGGTGGAACGCAGGACCGAAGAATTGCTTCGCGGCCGTTGGTCAGACCTATGGCGATAGACCTTGATGAACAGGACGGCCAGACACCCCTGGACCCCGACGAGAAAGCCGGGCTCATTCCGGAGTACCTGGCCACCAAGGGCGACCTGAACGACTGGGAGCAGGAAAACATCCTGCGCGCCGTGCGCTGGCTCAAGCGGGTCAAAGCACCGCAAGTGCTGAGCGAAGGGTTCTGCCGAGAGCTGCACGAGCAGATGTTCGGGAAGACGTGGGCGTGGGCGGGTACGTTTCGCAAATCGGACAAGAACATAGGCTGCGATTGGACGCAGGTCGCGGTGCGGCTCAAGAACCTGTTCGACAACACGCGTTGGTGGGTCGACAACGCCACGTTTCCCCCTGACGAAATCGCAGCACGCTTTCACCGCGATCTGGTCTGGATTCACCCCTTCCCCAATGGCAATGGACGACATTCACGCATGATGGCCGACGCATTGCTGAGAAGCCTTGGCCAAACTGCGTTCACATGGGGAAGCGGCGGCAGTCTGGTTGCAGCCAACGATGTTCGGGCACGGTACTTGGCAGCCCTGAGAGCTGCAGACCAAGGTGACTACCAGCTTCTGCTAGCGTTTGTCCGCAGTTGAGCCTGTGAACCGTGCCTGCAAATCTAGCCCGCAAATTACCCCACCGCCGCATCAAGCCCAAACACAATGCTCATGGGCCTGCTGCCCTGGTGCGACTGATAGCGCACCCGGCCGTGGTACGTGAACGGTGCAGCCTTGCCGCCAGCCAGCTTGGTGTCGCGCACAAAGAGATGGATGTCGATGCCTAAAGCGGCCTGACGGATGATGTCGTCGCCGCGTTTGCTGGTCGGGTCGGTGGCGTTCTGGCTTTGCCAGTGAAAGTGCCTGTCATCGATCCAGTGGTCCATGTACTTGTGCTCGTCAGCCCGGCCTTGTTTGTTGAGCGTGACCAGCAGGATGTGCGCCTTTTTGGGGGCCAGCACCACATGGCCGACATTCCAATTGCCGGGGTTGAAAGACTCACCAAACAGCGCCGGAATGTCTTCGCGCATGAAAGACTCACCGAGCGCCAAATCAAGCGGATCGATGATGTTGCGCAGGCGTGCCAGCGTGCGCATGTCGTCGGTGGCCGTCAGGTCTTCGTAGTCGGGGTTGTTGGCTTTTAAGATGTATTGGCCATCGCGGCCCTTGGTGACCACCCGCAGCAGGTATTGGTTGTCGCCGTTGTCGTCTTGCCGCTCGATGGCCACCACGCTGCCGGTGATCGAGCCCGCCCGACTGGGCGTGATCAACTCCAGCAACAAATAGTCACCGTTCAGCACCGGGTTTTTGCCGCCGTTCATCGAGTTGCCCGATGCGCGGGCAATGAAGTGGCGACTCGGGTCCAGCGTGCCATAGGCCAGCGGCAAAGCTTTGTGTTCTTCAGCATCAGCACGCCCGGTTTTGAAATGGCCGCACGCGATTTTGAGGTTGGGGAAATACGGCAACTTCACAGACTCGCGCCGCTTGACGGGGAAGGGAATCACATTGCTGGCGGGCTCCACAGCCACCCTGCGCACCTCGTAAGCGGCCAGTCTGTAATCGACCAGTTCTTGCAGCATATCGGCAAGTGTTACAACCTCAGATTCCACAACGGTTTGTTTGAGCCCGAAGCAGCTATCGCGCACCTCAAACGGCACCGATACTGGGTTTTTGAGGTTGCCGCCCGTCCAGGCTTTGATGGGGTTGTCCAGCCAATACCGCGCCCACGCGGCATCCGTGCCCGGGGTGGTCAGCATCTTGACATCGAGGTCTGACAACAAAGGACGACGGCGGTCGAGCACCGCACGCGAATGCGCGGCTAATGCGCCCAGCGCAACAGGCTGGCGCAGGCCATCCAGTTCCAGCCAAGCCTCTAGCGTGACGGCCTTGAAGCTTTTGGTCATGGCGGTGGTTTCGACTTCGCGCAAGTCCATTTGGAATCGCTCGGCAACGGCGGTTGCGTCCGTAGACAAATCACCCATGCTTTGGACCAGTGCAAACCAATGGCCTTCACGCCGACGCATGTCCTGCATGCTGCTGCCCGAGTGGTAAAACTCAGTGAGGGTGGGCCTGCGGCCCAGCACGGCACGAAGCGCCTCGTAGTCTTTTTGTGTTCCGGCGCCATCGAGCGATTTCAAAAATTCGATGATCGACAGGTCGTAATTGACGTAACAACCGTTCGGCAGAACCAGTGCGTTCTTTTCTGCCTTGCGAGCAAATTCTGCCAAGGCTTTGTACGCGGCGCCCACACCAAACAAGGCTTGTGGTTTGCCCAAAAAGGCTTGGTGATTGCCAATGAAGTCCAGCACCACCAGCTGCTGCTTGCCATCGTGCCGCCGCAGGCCACGCCCCAGCTGCTGCAAAAACAAAATTTTGGATTCGGTGGGCCGGAGCATCAGCACCGTGTCAATGCTGGGCAAGTCCACGCCCTCATTGAACAAGTCCACCGAGAACAAAACTTGCAAACTGCCGTCTTCCAGTTTTTCCAGTGCCTGCGCACGCCCCAGCACTGAGCCCGCATACACCGCAGCGGCCGACACGCCAGCCCGCGTGAAATGCTCGGCCATGAAGTCGGCATGCCGGGTGGACACACAAAACGCCAGCGTGCGCTGCTGGGCCTTGGCCCGCCACTGCGCCAGGGCATGACGCGCACGCGCCAAGGTGGCCAATTTGTTCGAAAGCTCTTCAGGGTCAAAGCGTCCATTGCGCCAAGGCACCTCCTTGTAATCGACCGATTCGTCGTGAACGCCGTAGTAATGAAACGGGGCCAGCAAGCCACTGGTGATGCCGGCAAAAAGGTTGCAGCCAAAGACCAGGTTGTTGTCACACAAAGTCAAGATGTCCGACTGGTCTGTGCGGTCGGGCGTGGCCGTCAAGCCCAACAAAAACGAGGGTGCAAAGTGCGACAGCAAACGTTTGTAAGTGGCAGCAGCGGCGTGGTGAAATTCGTCCACCACGATGTAATCGAAGTGCTGCGGCGCAAAGCGCTCCAAGTGCGCCGCCTTGCCCAGTGTTTGCACCGACGCGCACAACACGTCCACATCGCCATCGCGGCTGCGCCCGGTGTAATAACCCACACGCTTGCCGGGCAAGATGCGAATGAAGGTGGCAGCCGCTTGGCTCAAAATTTCTTCGCGATGCGCCACAAACAAAATGCGCCGAGCCCCCATGCGCACCGCATCAAAAGCCGCCAGCCATGTTTTGCCAAGACCCGTCGCCAAAACCACCAAGCCGCGTCGATAACCGTTTTCGCGGGTATCGGCCAGTGCGGTCAAGGCTTCTTGCTGAATGTCGTGGGGCAGCGGTGGCACCTCTTGTTCGAGGCTGCCGGGTGCCACCGAACGCGTGGGCGGCAAGCGCCGCTGCTCATAGGCCTCGATCCAGCTGTCGGTCAGGGCCATGGTTTTGGGGTGCGCAAAAAGTTCTTCAAACCGTTCGCGTGCTTCCAGATAACCGGCGTCTTGCGGAAACACCACGCGGTAGTTCCACTCCAGCCCATCGCGCAGGGCTTTACTGCTGATGTTGCTGGACCCAATGAAGGCGGTGCCAGACGCCAACTGCCCGGCTTCGAAGCGGGCGAACACATAGGCCTTGAGGTGAAAGCTGTCTTGATTTTGTGTGGCGAACACGCGCACCTCGGCCCCGCTTTCTTGCAGCAAGAGCAGCAAGCGCAAAGCTTCTGGGTCGGTGATGTCCAAGTAGTCGCTGGTCAACACCCGAACGCGATGGGTGTCACCTGCTTGTGCCATGCCTTGCAAATCGGGTAGCAGCAAACGCAGCCCCGAGGTCTTGACAAAGGACACCGCCAAATCGGCTTGATGGGACCGCGCAAAAGCGGCCGACAGGTGCGGCAAAAAATGGTCGTCACCACCCGTGACCAGTCGCTTGTCAGGCCCAGTTGAGCGGTGGGCCAAAGCATTGGTCCAGCTTTCAGTGCGGTCCGGCCGTTGGTCTTGGGTTTGCCAAAACTCCATGCGCAGCAACTCGGGCATCGCCCCCAACCAAGCACGCACGGTGTCCTCGTCTGCATCGGTAAACCGTCGACCGTCGTGATCACGCTCGCCGCGGCCAAGCTTGTAGCTCACATAAATGCGGCCACCTGCTTTGAGCGCCGCCCACAATTTGGACAACACCCCCGGCATGTCCATAAGCGGCACATGCAGCAAACTGGCGCAGCACCAGATCGCATCGTATTGGGCCACTTCGTCCACATCTTCAAAGCGCCGAACATCCACCACAAAGCCACAGTGCTCACTGGCCCGCTTGGCAAGTTCAACAGAAGCATCAAAAGCGCTGACACTGAAACCCCGGTCAGCAAATGCACGCGCATCACGGCCCGATCCGCAACCGGCATCCAAGATGCTTGCGCCCGGAGCAAGCCCGTCAAGAAAACGCTCGTAAATTGGACCCATGTCCACCAGCAAAGTTGAGCTGAAAAACTGCTCGGCGCGGTCGTTGTAATAACCAACGGTGGATGCTGGATCGGTCGGGTTGGTCATGTAAGGGGATTCTTGCGGCGCGTTGGTTTTGCTTTTGATTGTCACCAATTTTCAATGGGAGCCTGCAGCAGGCTAACCGTCAAATTTGCCATTTTGCCAATTTTTCTATTCAAAGAATATGAGAGACTGTTTGCGGCTGAGAGCAGACTATCGATGTCCAGTTGCAGTCAACGCATCAACGTTTTAGAGTTCTTAATCAAAATTCCTGGTAACGCGATACATTCAAAAATCTCGGCATCAAAGAGGGCATCTATATGAGAAAAGTGAGTTTTAATGTCTGATCTTGAGCTCAAGATGCCTTTCATTCCTCCTCAACCAAGCGCGGGGGCGATTCCGACGGCAGATATACGTCTCCCTACTAACTCCGGAGACGTAAGGCACGCTGACCTGCCCCCTCTGGCCGTGCGGGTCGCCGCAGAAGAGGATGGGGCCGGGGTGCATGGGGGTGAGTGAATGAGGTTTCTTTCGGATTGTGCAGGTCTTTGCAGCGTTGTTGACAGGGCCTTCGGATAAGCTTGAATAAGTTCCCCTGTATGCTTGCCGCTACACAACCCATGAGCACCATCGCCGTCATCGACTTTGAAACCACGGGCATTTCGCCCGCCATGGGCGACCGCGCCACCGAAGTGGCGATTGTTTTGCTTGAAGATGGCAAAGTGGTGGACCGGTTTCAAAGCCTGATGAATGCGGGCGTGCGCATCCACAGTTTCATCACGCAACTCACCGGCATTACCAACGAGATGGTGCAGGCCGCGCCGCCGGCCGAACAGGTGATGCGCGAGGCAGCGCGTTTTGTGGCGGGCAGGCCCATGGCCGCGCACAACGCGGCGTTTGACAAAAAATTTTGGCAAGCCGAACTGACGCGCTGCGGCGAAGACGGATCGCATCCGTTTGCTTGCACCTTGCTGCTGTCGCGCCGCCTGTACCCGCAGGCCCCCAACCACAAGCTGGGCACTTTGGCGGCTTGGCACCATCTACCTGCCGTTGGTCGCGCCCACCGTGCTTTGGCCGATGCCGAGGTGGCTGCGGCTTTGCTGCAGCAAATGCAGCACGACTTGCAAACCCGCCACGGATGTGAGTTGCCCAACCATGCTGTGCTGATGGGTCTGCAGCGCACCAGTCGTCATATGGTGGATGGCTATTTGAAGCGCCACAACGCTGCGGCGGTCACCGCATAAGGCTCAAGCGCCGTCGCCGCGATGGCATGCGCACCCGGGCCTAGCAGTTCAGTTCAACCGAATATGGGATTTGTTGCGCGGCTGCCCGATCGGCGCCTGGGCCAGACCTTTTTGCGAGGCGGCTATATCTTCTTCGCTGGGGTAGTGGTCCAGCAACCAGTAGTCAAAGACCCGGCGCGCAATGGGCGCCGCTTGGGCCGCGCCAAAACCGGCGTTTTCCACGATCACCGCCAAGGCGATTTTGGGGTTTTCTGCCGGTGCAAAAGCCATGTACAAGGCGTGATCGCGCTGGTGCTCTTCCAGTTTGCCCGCGTTGTATTTGTCTTTTTGTCCAATGGTCACGGCTTGCGCAGTTCCCGTTTTGCCTGCGCTTTGGTAGGCGGCGTCGGCAAATACGCGGGCCGATGTGCCCTCACGCGCAACGCCCACCAAGCCTTTGTGCACCACCGCCACATGCTCTGGGTTGTAACCCAGATCCATGGGAGCAGGGACCTCGACAGCTTGGTTGGCGTGCGTTAACGCATCTTGCGTGCCCATGACCAAACGTGGCGTGTATTTCATGCCACCTTTGGCCAAGGTCGCAGTGGCGTGCGCCAGTTGCAGCATGGTGAAGGCGTTGTAGCCCTGACCAATCCCTAAGGAGATGGTTTCGCCGGCGTACCATTTTTGCTGATCGGCGCGCTTGTAGGTGTTGCGCTTCCATTCGGTACTGGGCAACACGCCGCGCACTTCACCGGGCAAGTCCAGGCCGGTGGATTGTCCAAAGCCCAAGGGTTTCATGAAGTCATGAATCGTGTCCACGCCCAACTCATTGGCCAGCGAGTAGTAGTAGACGTTGCTGGACAACACAATGGAGCGCACCATGTCCACAGGCCCCAAACCGGCATCGCCATGGCTGCGGAAGGTGTGGTTGCCAAAGGTCCAAGAACCGTTGTCATTGATCAGGGTATTGGCGGCCCGTTTGCCGGTGGTCAAAGCGGCCAGTGCCATGAAGGGTTTGTAGGTGGAGCCGGGCGGATAAGTGCCGCGCAGGGCGCGATTGAGCAAAGGCTTATCGATGGATTCGCTCAGCGCTTTCCAGTTTTCAACGTCAATGCCTTCGACAAACAGGTTGGGATCGAAGGTGGGTTTGCTCACAAAAGCCAAAACTTCGCCCGAGTTCGGATCAATGGCGACCAAAGCGCCACGGCGGTTGCCAAACAAATCTTCCACCATTTTTTGCAGCTTGATGTCGAGTGTCAACACCACGTTTTGACCGGGCGTGGCGGGTCGACTGGCCAAACGGCGCACGGCCCGACCACCGGCCGAGGTTTCAATTTCTTGCACGCCGGTGATGCCATGCAGCGCGCGTTCGTAGCGCTGCTCAATGCCCAGTTTGCCGATGTACTCGGTGCCCCGGTAGTTGCCTTCGTCTTCATCGTCAGCCAACCGCTCTTTGTCTTTGGGGCTGATGCGGCCGATGTAGCCGATCACATGACTGGCTAAGTCGCCAAACGGGTATTGCCGGAACAATCGGGCTTTGATCTCCACCCCCGGAAAACGGTAACTCTGTGCGGTGAAGCGCGCCACCTCGGTGTCGCTCAGCCGGGTCCGGATCGGCAGCGAGTCAAAGCCTTTGGATTCTTCACGCAAACGCTTGAAGCGTCGCTTGTCGCGTGTCTGGATGTCGATGATTTGCGACAAGCTCTCGATGGTGGCGTCGATGTCGTCGACTTTGACCGGCGTGATCTCCAGGGTGTAGGCCGAGTAGTTGCTGGCCAGTATTTCGCCATTGCGGTCAAAAATAATGCCCCGCGTGGGCACCGTGGGAATGACGGCGGTACGGTTGTCTTCGGCTTGCTCTTGCAAGTCATCATGCCGAATGACTTGCAAATAGACCAGTCGAGCAATCAGCAAGCTAAAACAGACGATCACCAGAAATTGCGTGGCCACGATGCGGCTGCGAAATTTGTGAATTTCCAGCCTGGAGTTGCGCAGCTCTGCCAGAGAGGGCATCCACGAAGCCATGTCAGAGCGTGCGGTTCAAGGGAGAGGACCGGTCGATGCGCTGAGGAATCAGCAGCACGGTGCTCAACAGCGGCCACAGCAGGGCTTGCAGCAAGGGGGCCAGCAGCAAACTCCAGTTGGCCATGGCGTGCCCTGCAACCAGGTGGGTGAGCCACTCTACACAGGTGGCCAGCGCAAACAAGGGCAAAACCTGAAGCGCCTGTTGTTGCACTGGAAACCACAGCAGTCGCCGGTGAATCATGAGGGCCCCAAAGCACAACAAGGTGTAGGCCAGGGCGTTTTGGCCCAACAGTGTGGACTCGTGCACATCCATCATCAGGCCGAATACAAAGGCCGCACCCATGCCGACACGGCGAGGCTGGTGCACGCTCCAAAAAACCAGGGTCATCGCCAACAGGTCGGGTGTCCAAAAGTAGTTGCCTAGGCCAATCAGCATGTGCAAAAACAAGGCCACGAACAAACTGAACCAAATGAAGCTGGGGTTGACCCGCGCGAGCAGCGGTTTGCCACGTTCCATGATCATGGCGGCGCTCCTGCGTTGTCGTTTGAGTTGCCGTCCGATCGGGGCAGCACCTCTTTGCCGCTGCTTTGCTTCTTGCCGCGCTGGGGCTTGGTGGGGGCATCGGGCGGTGGCGGCGGTAAATCTTTGGCTTGCTGCAGCACCAGCAAATGCCGCCCAAGCTTGTGCGCCACGGGGTCAGCCTGGATGCGGGCAAACGCAGCGTCGGTGCGCCGCTCAATGTGGCTGATGGTGGCCACATGCAGCCCTGCTGGGTAGACCCCATCAATGCCGCTGGTGGTCAGCAAGTCACCCACTTGCACATCGGCGCCGGGCGGCACAAAGCGCAGCTCCAGGTCGCCGCCGACGTGGCCGGGATTGCCAAAGGCCACATGGCGCTCGCCAGTGCGTGTGTTCATGACCGGAATGCTTTGATCTCGGTCGGTCAGCAAAGTGATTTCACTCACCCAAGGGTAGACGCGGGTGACTTGGCCCAAGATACCTGAGCCGTCGATCACGGGCGAACCTGCGGTGATGCCGTTGGTGGCACCTTTGTCGATCACCAAGCGTTGGCTGTAGGGGTCTGGCGTTTCGTAAAGCACTTGCACCGCTTGTGCACTCACCGGTAAGCGTGGGCGCAGTTCCAGCAATTTGCGCAATTGGTCGTTTTCAAGTTGCAGTTGCTCTACTTTTTGCTGTTTCAGCGTGTCCAGTGTCAGCTTTTTTTCGCTTTGCGCGGCCAGTGCACGTGCTTCTTGAAGCGAGGTGAAATAACTGCCCACATAGCCAGCGGCATGCAAAGGCTGCAAGACCAGCCATTGCAAAGGCGTCATGGCCGTGGCCAGAGCCGCACGCATCGGGTTGGTGATCTTGAAGCGCTCGTCCGAGACCATCAACAACACCGCCAGCAAACCAAAAAAGGCCACTTTGGATAACGCTGACGCGCCCTGCCTGAAAAAAGGCGGGGGCGTGTGGTCAATCGACTCCAAAGTCATGGGGTGCGTGAACGGGCGGTGAAATGCGGGGGGCTGGAAGCCAGTCGCCCCGATGGGGTTTACTCGCTGGTGAAAATGCTGCCCAAGCGGTCCATGCGCTCGAGCGCCATGCCGCAACCGCGTGCCACGCAGGTCAGCGGGTCTTCGGCCACCAATACGGGCAGACCGGTTTCTTCGGCCAGCAGGCGGTCCAGGTCACGCAGCAAGGCACCGCCACCGGTCAGCATCATGCCGCGCTCGGCAATGTCGGCGCCCAACTCAGGCGGAGTTTGTTCCAGCGCGGTTTTCACGGCGGAGACGATGTTGTTCAGCGGGTCGGTCAAAGCTTCCAAAATTTCGTTGGAACTGATGGTGAAGCTGCGGGGCACGCCTTCGGACAAGTTGCGACCTTTGACTTCCATCTCGCGCACTTCGCTGCCAGGGAAGGCCGAACCGATTTTCTTTTTGATGGCTTCAGCGGTGGGCTCACCGATCAACATGCCGTAGTTGCGGCGAATATAGTTGATGATGGCTTCGTCAAACTTGTCGCCACCCACGCGCACGCTGCCTTTGTAGACCATGCCGCCCAGGGAAATCACGCCCACCTCGGTCGTGCCACCGCCGATGTCCACCACCATGGAGCCGGAGGCTTCTGACACCGGCAGACCGGCGCCAATGGCCGCGGCCATGGGTTCTTCGATCAAAAACACCTCAGAGGCACCGGCGCCCAAGGCCGACTCACGGATCGCACGGCGTTCCACCTGCGTCGAGCCGCAGGGCACGCAAATGATGATGCGCGGGCTGGGGCGGAAAGTGCCGCGCGGATGCACCATGCGGATGAATTGCTTGAGCATTTGCTCGGTCACGGTGAAGTCGGCGATCACGCCGTCTTTCATGGGCCGGATGGCTTCGATGTTGCCAGGCACTTTGCCCAGCATGGCCTTGGCTTCGTGGCCCACGGCTTGCAGGGTTTTCTTGCCTTGTGGGCCGCCTTCATGGCGGATGGCCACAACCGAAGGCTCGTCCAGCACGATGCCTTTGTCACGCACGAAGATCAGGGTGTTGGCGGTGCCCAGATCGATGGCCAGATCGCTGGAAAAATACCGACGGAAGGAGGAAAACATCGCAAAAGTCCTTGGAGGCCGGGGTCCTGTGAAAGCGACGCCAGCCATTCAAAAAGTGAAAAAAGGGTCAGCGATAAGCCTGTTGCATGACGCTTGCACTAGGGAATACGCTAAACACTGGATAATAACGCATCCCCTGTGAAAAGATGGGCTTAACTGCCTTTAATTCACGGCTTTACCGGCGTATCACTTCATTTCTAAACCTATGTCATTGACCTCTCAGGACATCGACCGCATTGCCAATTTGGCCCGTTTGGCGCTGGCGCCTGAGGAGGGCGAGCGCATGCGGGCCCAAATCAACGGTTTTTTCAGCATCGTGCAAGCCATGCAGGCGGTCGACACCACCGGTATCGAGCCCATGGCGCATCCGGTGGCAGCCATCCAAGACATCACCCTGCGCCTGCGCCCCGATGTGGCCAGCGAACCCAATCAGCGTGATCTGAACCAGCGAAGCGCCCCGGCCGTGGAGCGTGGCTTGTTTTTGGTCCCGAAAGTCATCGAATAACACTGAAGTCCAGCATGAGTGATTTGCACACCCTGAGCGTGACAGCGCTCGCTGAAAGCTTGCGTAGCAAGCAGGTCAGCGCGGTCGAAGTGGCGACCCGTTTTTTGGCGCGTACCGGCGGCAATCCACACAACGCCTTTTTGGACATCGACAGCGAAGTGACTTTGACGCAGGCCCGCGCCTGTGACGCCAAAATCGCTGCGGGCACGGCCGGGCCGCTGGAAGGCGTGCCCGTCGCCCACAAAGACGTGTTTGTGACGCGCGACTTTGCCACCACCGCCGGTTCCAAAATTTTGCAAGGCTACCGTTCGCCGTTTGACGCCACCGTGGTGCAGCGCTTGCGCGAGGCCGGCATGGTCACCTTGGGCAAACTCAATTGCGACGAGTTCGCCATGGGCTCGGCCAACGAAAACTCCGCTTATGGCGCCGTGACCAACCCCTGGGACATGGCCCATGTGCCCGGAGGCTCGTCGGGCGGCAGCGCCGCTGCCGTGGCCGCACGCTTGGTGCCTGCCGCCACCGGCACCGACACCGGCGGGTCGATTCGCCAACCCGCCAGCTTTTGCGGCATCACCGGCATCAAGCCGACCTATGGGCGCGCCAGCCGCTACGGCATGATCGCCTACGCCTCCAGCCTGGACCAAGCCGGCCCTATGGCCCGCAGCGCCGAAGACTGTGCACTTTTACTCAGTGCGATGTGCGGCCCGGATCTGGACCGCGATTCGACCTCGCTGGACAGGCCTGCCGAGGACTTCAGTGCTGGGTTGAACGGCTCACTCGACGGTTTGCGCATTGGCATTCCCAAAGAGTTCTTTGGCGAAGGTCTGCACGCTGATGTGCGTGCAGCCGTGGACAGCGCTTTGCGTGAATACGAAAAACTCGGCGCCAAGCTGGTGCCCATCAGCCTGCCGCGCACCGAGTTGTCGATACCGGTGTACTACATCATTGCCCCGGCCGAAGCCAGCTCCAACCTGAGCCGCTTTGATGGCGTGAAGTTCGGTCACCGCGCCAAGGATTATGTAGACCTGGTGGACATGTACAAAAAGACGCGCGCCGAAGGCTTTGGCAACGAGGTCAAGCGCCGCATCATGACCGGCGCCTATGTGCTCAGCCACGGCTACTACGACGCCTATTACCTGCAAGCGCAAAAGATCCGCCGCATGATCGCCGACGATTTTCAAAACGCCTTCAAAGAATGCGATGTGATCGCCGGGCCCGTGGCCCCGAGCGTGGCCTGGAAGTTGGGCGAAAACGCCAATGACCCGGTGGCCGACTACCTGGCCGACATCTTCACCCTGCCCGCCTCTCTGGCCGGTCTGCCCGGCATGAGCTTGCCCGCCGGTTTTGGCGCGCACGGCATGCCGGTGGGCATGCAATTGATTGGCAACTACTTCCAAGAAGCCCAGCTGCTCAACGCCGCACACCGCTTGCAACAAGCGACCGATTTTCACCTCCAAAAACCAGTGGGGGTTTAAGCACCATGAGCAAACTTGTACAAGGCTACGAAGTCGTCATCGGCTTTGAAACACATGCCCAGCTCTCCACACAGAGCAAAATTTTCAGCCGCGCCAGTGTGGCGTTTGGTGCTGAGCCCAACACCCAAGCCTGCGCGGTCGACATGGCCCTGCCCGGCACGCTGCCGGTGATGAACGTGGGCGCGGTCGAGCGCGCCATCGAGTTTGGCTTGGCGGTCAATTCGCACATCGCCGAGCGCAGCATCTTTGCGCGCAAAAACTACTTCTACCCCGACCTGCCCAAGGGCTACCAAATCAGCCAGTTTGAAATTCCCGTTGTGCAAGGCGGCGAGGTGTCTTTCTTTTTGGAAGAGGGCAAAGAGACAGTGCGCAAAACCGTGCGGTTGGAGCGTGCCCACTTGGAAGAAGATGCCGGCAAATCACTGCACGAAGATTTCATTGGACAAAGCGGCATCGACCTGAACCGCGCCGGCACACCCCTCTTGGAGATCGTGACCCAGCCCGACATGCGCAGCAGCGACGAAGCCGTGGCTTATGCCAAAGAGCTGCACAAGATCGTCACTTGGGTCGGCATTTGCGACGGCAATATGCAAGAAGGCTCGTTTCGTTGCGACGCCAACGTCTCGGTGCGCAAACCCGGTGGCGAGTTGGGCACGCGCCGCGAGATCAAAAACCTGAACTCGTTCAAGTTCATGCAGCAAGCCATTGACTACGAGGTGCGCTGGCAGATCGATCAGATCGAAGACGGCCACGCCATACAGCAAGCCACGGTGCTGTTCGACCCCGACACGGGCGAGACCCGCGCCATGCGCACCAAAGAAGACGCCGCCGACTACCGCTACTTTCCAGACCCCGACCTGCCGCCTTTGGTGATTGGCCGCGACTGGGTCGAGCGTGTGCGCAGCGAAATGGCCGAACTGCCGCGCGTGATGGCCGAGCGCTTTGTCAGTCAATATGGATTGCCCGACTACGATGCGACTCAGCTGACGCAAAGCAAGGCGGTTGCCACCTACTTTGAGGCTGTGGCCAAAGCCTGCGGCCAAGCCAAGCTGGCCAGCAACTGGATCATGGGCGAAGTTTCACGCCGCCTGAACACGGCTGAAATTGACTTTGATCAACTGCCCGTGAGCGCCGCGCAACTGGCCGCGCTGATTGGCCGCATCAGCGACAACACCATCAGCAACAATGCGGCGCGCCAGGTGTTCGATGGTCTGTGGAATGGCGAGGGCGAAGTCGACGCCCTCATCGAAACCAAAGGCCTCAAGCAGATGAACGACACCGGCGAGCTGGAAAAAATCATCGACGACGTGTTGGCTGCCAACCCCAAGAACGTGGAAGAGTTCAAGGCGGGTAACGCCAAGGCCCTCAACGGTTTGGTGGGTCCGATTATGAAGGCCAGCAAAGGCAAGGCCAATCCAGGGCAGGTGAATGCGTTGTTAATGAAGAAGCTGGGGTAAATACCCCCATGAGCACACAGCCAACAGCAACGCAGTACCGCCAAGGACTGGCGATACGTTCCTCGTATGTTGAGAATGTGCTTACGCATTTACTGGTTGGTGAGCTGGCAGGGGAACTTTGGCGGCGAGATCCAACCACGCCATTGAATATTTTTAATTCAGAGGTGGATGACTCCGGCTTTGACCTTGTCTTAAACTGTCACCAAAGCCTGCGTTACCTGCAGATCAAGCAGGTCCATCTCGATGGGCGAGCTGCAAAATTTTCAGTGCGCCATGACTTCAGTCTGATGACAGGAAGTTGTGTGGTGGTGATCGTCCATGCGGCTGATGATCTTTCTATCGATCACTTCCTTTTCTACGGCGGGAGTGTCAAGGATGCCATGCCTTCGGTCGATGACAATAAGGCCTCTAGATCGCCTATACGAAGAGGGGTGGATGGTAAACGTAAAGTGCGGGAACACTACCGGGATATTCGGCGCTCAAAATTCAAAAAGCTGATGAACGTATCTGAGTTGATCGATGCCTTATTTTCATAAAGTTCTGCTTCAATCGACTCATGGCGAATACCGCGTCCCCCGCCCCGTCCCCGTCTGCTCCAACGCCCCCATCTCGCACAGCGCCGTGAGCTCCCGGTAAGCCGAGGCGCGTGACACGCGGCAGAGGTTCACTTATTTCTCGGTGCGGATGCCGTTGGCAAATCAGAGAAGTCAGCCAATTTGCAGCAAGGCCTTGATCTTGGCGCGAACATCCTGAAGCACTTCCTCAGGCACTGTGCCTTTCTTTTTGGCTTGGCGAACGCGCCAGTCCAATGATTTGACCTGATCAGACAACACGACACCAGGCTTGCCGCCGAGCAAGGTCTGGACTTCAAAGGGGTAGCCTTTGATTTGGGTGGACAGCGGACAGCAGACCATTAAGCCTTTCTTGCCGTTGTAGGCAGCTGGGCTCAGCACCAAGGCGGGACGGTGGCCGGCCTGTTCATGCCCCGCTTGTGGGTCAAACTCCAGCCAGACGATGTCTCCGGCATCGGGCACATAAGCTCGCGTGACCATCAGAGGGCTTCCTGCCCAACCGGCCCACCAAAGTCCACCGCGTCATGGACGTTCTCGTTGGTCATGCCTGCCAACAGATCTTCCAGTTTGTATTCGGGCTGGGTGACAGGCTCGATCACAATTCGCCCTTTTGAAGCAGTGATGATGACGTGCTGCTCCAAATCGAATGCGGCCGACTTCATGACTGCGCCTGGCAGGCGCAATGCAGGGCTATTGCCCCATTTGCGAATCACAGCTTCCATAGTGCTCTCCCGTTGTGTATCTACATTGTAGATACAAAACAGTCAATGCCCAACACTTTAACTCTGCGCAGAGGTCGTCTGAATAAGGCTTATTCACAAAATTTACGCTTCACCAGCGCGGCATTCGGTCAATCAACAGGTTAATATTGGTAAATCTTTTCATTGTCGTAACA
Organism: Comamonadaceae bacterium; assembly: GCA_947448325.1. GTDB lineage: Bacteria > Pseudomonadota > Gammaproteobacteria > Burkholderiales > Burkholderiaceae_C > Limnohabitans_A. The sequence continues at coordinate 1,019 of CANFMK010000013.1, read as the reverse complement.
TACAAACATTGATCCCAAGAGAGTCATCCATGAGCATTCACACGTTTTCCAGCCGCGATTTCACGCGCGACGTATCAGCCGCCAAACGCGCTGCCGTGGATGGTCCTGTGTTCATCACCGACCGTGGCCGCCCCGCGTTTGCCTTGCTGAAAATCGACGATTACTACCGCATGGCCGGGAAAGCTGCCCCATCTCTGCTGGAGGTAATGGATGGTATTGCGGGCGGTGAAGGCATCGATTTCGATCCGCCTCGGTTGAAGATTCAAATTCAGGCTGCGTCATTGGACTGAAGGCGATCCATGTTCATTTTGGACACCAACGTCATTTCCGAGCTGCGCCAAGGCAAACCCCAGCAGTCCATGGCCGTGCGCCAATGGGCCGCAGGCCAGCCCAGCAGCCAGCTTTTTCTGTCGGCCATTACGCTGCTGGAATTGGAATTGGGCATTCAGGCGTTGGAGCGCAAAACACCGCCGCAAGGCAGCGCTTTGCGCAATTGGCTGGGCGGCGTGCGCGCCGCTTTTGCGGGCCGCATCTTGCCCTTTGCCGAAAACACCGCGCCCGTGTGCGCATCACTGCACTTCCCCAACCCGCGCTCAGACCGGGACGCCATGATTGCGGCCACAGCGATTGAACACCGATTCACCGTGGTGACACGCAACACTACGGATTTTGAGCCGACCGGCGTGGCACTTTTGAACCCTTGGTCTGAGACTCCGTCTGCATGAACTTGAAGCTATTTCTACGGCCTGATCAGGCTTTTGACATGAAAAACCCACCATGACACACCCGCATTTGATTTTGGTTCCCGGCCTGATGTGCAACGAAACCTCCTGGGACCCGATCCTGCCCGCTTTGTCGGCGCAGGCCGCCTGTCAGGTGGTGTCGCATGGAGAGGCCGATTCGCTCACGCAAATGGCGCAGCAGATTTTGGACGCTGCACCTGCGCAGTTTGATTTGGCGGGGCACTCCATGGGCGGGCGCGTGGCGCTGGAAGTGGTGCGCATGGCGCCAGAGCGGGT
>CANFMK010000012.1 GCA_947448325.1 Comamonadaceae bacterium | reverse complement strand
TTTTGTGCAACGCCCTGACTTTTTTGACGTGGTGGTGGCGAGCAATTTGTTTGGCGATATCTTGAGCGATCTGGGACCGGCTTGCACCGGCACCATCGGCATTGCGCCCAGTGCCAACCTCAACCCGGACCGCCTGTTTCCGTCGCTGTTCGAACCGGTGCACGGCTCGGCCCCGGACATTGCAGGAAAAAACATCGCCAATCCAATCGGTCAGATCTGGTGCGGCGCCATGATGCTGGAGTTTCTCGGGTACAAGCAAGCGCACGATGCGGTGTTGGCCGCGATTGAGAAAGTGCTGCACCCGCAAAGTGGCGCGCCACGCACCCCCGACATTGGTGGTACAGCATCAACGCAAGATGTGGGCAAGGCAATTGCCAACGCACTTTGAATTGTCGGGCAGCAAGAGTTGCCCAGAAAATGTCAACTTTGTCACAGTGACCTGGGAGTTTGCGTCTAGAATTCGAGCCGCACCAGGCTTCATGGTTTGTCCTCAATTGACACACGAACCGAGTCTGCATCTAATCCAAATCGGCAGTTAGTCTGCCGAAAAAATGGTTCAGGGCAGCTCAGCATGAATACCCAAACCACGACAACATCAGATCAGTGAACTGATCTTTTTTTCAAAGAGGCTCTTTGTGAATAAAACAGAATTGATTGAGCACATTGCCAAGCAGGCGGATATTTCCAAAGCTGCTGCCGGCCGTGCATTGGAAGCTATCATTGGCGGTGTTCGTACCACTTTGAAAAAAGGTGGCACGGTTTCATTGGTCGGATTTGGCTCTTTTGCCGTGACCAAACGTGCGGCTCGCACCGGTCGCAACCCGCGCACTGGCGCTGCGATTAAAATCAAGTCTGCCAAGATTCCAAAATTCCGTCCAGGCAAAGCATTGAAAGATGCTTTGAACTGATACAGTTTCAGGTTGGGGCGCTTAGCTCAGTTGGTAGAGCGGCTCCTTTACACGGAGTAGGTCGGCGGTTCGAGACCGTCAGCGCCCACCACCCCGACAATGGCGAACCCTGGGTTCGCCATTTTTTTTGCAACGAGTTTGTCTCTCAGAGAGATCGCGCATGTTTGATTTTGTTCGCAATAACACCAAAATGATGATGGGGCTTTTGTTCCTGCTCATCATTCCTTCATTTGTGATGTTTGGTATCGATGGCTACAGCCGTTTCAAAGATCAAGGTGCCGTTGTCGCCCAAGTCGATGGCAACAAAATCACCCAAGCTGAGTGGGACAACGCGCACAAGCGCGAGGTGGAGCGCATCAGAGTGTCAGTGCCCAATATTGACACCAAATTGTTGGAATCCCCTGAAGCGCGCTACGCGACTTTGGAGCGCTTGGTGCGCGAACAGGTGCTGGTGGCTGCCACCCAAAAGCTGCATTTGACCGCCAGTGACGCCCGATTGGCGCGCGAACTGCAACAAAACCCGACCATCGCTTCGTTGCGTTCAGCCGACGGCAAGCTTGACATGGAGCGCTACCGTCAACTGGTTGCCAGCCAGGGCATGACCCCCGAAATGTTTGAAGCCCAGGTGCGCAGCGATGTGTCCACCCGCCAAGTGATGCAAGGTCTGCAAAACTCAGCCTGGACCTCCAGCGCACAAACCCAAACGGCGTTGAATGCTTATTTTCAACGCCGCGACATTCAAGTTCAGCGCTTCGCACCGAGTGAATTTGTCAGCAAAGTCCAGGTGTCGGAAGACGATGTCAAAGCTTTTTACCAAGCCAATGCCAAACGCTTCCAGTCACCGGAGTCGGCCGATGTGGAGTACTTGGTGCTGGATCTGGACGCCGTGCGCCAAAGCGTGACTGTGAACGAAGCCGATTTGAAAACCTATTACGAACAAAATGTGCAAAAAACGGCCACCCAAGAAGAGCGCCGCGCCAGCCATATTTTGATCAATGCGGCCAAAGACGCGCCGGCAGCAGAGAAAGAAAAAGCCAAGGCCAAGGCCCAAGCTTTGTTGGAACAGGTGCGCAAAAAACCTGCGTCATTTGCCGATGTTGCCAAACAAAATTCGCAAGACGCCGGTTCTGCCAGCAAAGGTGGTGATTTGGATTTCTTCCCCAAAGGCGCGATGGTCAAAGCGTTTGAAGATGCGGCATTCGCACTCAAAAAATCTGAAATCAGCGAGGTGGTCGAGTCCGATTTTGGCTACCACATCATTTTGCTGACCGACATCAAAGCGCCTAAAACCAAGAGCTTTGAAGAACTGCGCCCCCAGCTGGAGGCCGATTTGAAAAAACAACAAGCCCAACGCAAATACGCCGAATTGGCCGAGATCTTTACCAACAGCGTGTATGAGCAGTCCGACAGCTTGAAGCCCGTGGCGGAGCGCTTGAAGTTGACCTTGAGCAAAGCTGCGCAGGTTACCCGAGCTCCTACGGCGGACCGTAAGGGCCCTTTGAGCAATAGCAAGTTTGTGCAGGCCTTGTTCTCTGAAGAAGCGACGGTGAAACACCGCAACACCGAGGCCATCGAAATCGCGACTAATACCTTGGTTTCAGGCCGTGTCGTGACCTATACCCCGGCGGCAACCCGGCCCCTGACTGAGGTCAAAGACCAGGTGCGCAAACTGTTGGAGCAGGAACGCGCAACCGCTTTGGCCCGCGAACAAGGGCAAGCCCGCCTGGCCGCATGGCGCAGTAACGCGGACGGCGCCAATTTAGGCCCAAGCATCACGGTTTCCAGAGACCAGTCGCAAAACCAAAGCCCTGCACTGGTGGATGCCGCTTTGCGTGTCAATGCGGCCACATTACCGGCGTGGACGGGCGTGGATTTGGGCGAACAGGGCTATGCGGTGATTCGCGTGAACAAGGTCTTGGCCCGTGATAGCGAGAACAAAGACAAAGAGCTGCAAGCGCAACAACAATTCAGCCAACTTTGGGCTGCAGCCGAAGCGCAAGCCTACTTGACGCAATTGAAACAACAATTGAAAGCCGAAATTTTGGTGCCCAAACCGAGCAAAGCGGCTGGCAAAACCCAACCTTCTGCGGAAAATTCGTAACAGGCTACGCTATAATGTAGCTCTACGGTGGCTGTAGCTCAGTTGGTAGAGTCCAGGATTGTGATTCCTGTTGTCGTGGGTTCGAGCCCCATCAGCCACCCCATTTTTTCCCTTTAAAATCAACGACTTAGGTCGCTGAGCCCCTCTCCAGGCTTTGTTCAGGCTTTATTTGATTTTTAAGCGGGCTCTACAACGAGGTTTTCCAAGCTTCGTTTTGCAGTTAATAAGTCTCAATCTGAGCCGAACTCCAAAAATACTTCCGCAGGATTGTTCACACAATCTGCGGTTTTTTTTGCCCTTCATCCGTCATGTTTGATTCGGGAATTTTTTACTTCTATCCTAAAGAAGCAGAGAATTTCTCCCGGCCGGGGTGGCATAACGACCGCATCAGGCCCAAAGCGGTCTTTGACTGCTCTGGTCAGCATCCCCGTGAAAATTCGATAGTAGCCGTGTGAAGTGGATTGAAAACGGCTCGCCCAATAGATCACCAACGCTCAAAATCAGACTTCCAATTTTGATTTCATGTATTGATCTCAGGCCTTGCAAGTGCACTTATTGACTTCTATTTCGAAGCTACTTTGACAGCTAAAAGGCCTTCACGATCATTTCAAATAACTTTGCTCTCTTTGAGGTGCGCGAGTTCGTTTTCACTCAGGTTCATGGATGCATAGAAATTTTGATTGTGTTCGCCTCGGTGTGGTCCTGTGTGAGGCACAGGCAATTCCCTTCCAACAAACCGAGGGACGATGCAAGGTGCCTTGACGGTGCCGAGGTCAGCATCCGGCAAATCAATCAATGCCTGTCGCGCCATGAAATGCGGATCTTGCGCTGACTGGGCAATTGAGTTGACACGGCTGTAGGGTGCCTCTTGCGCATCAAGTTGCTTCATCACATGCGAAATCGGGTGCTGCTTACACCAGGTTGCAATTTCTTTGTCCAGCTCGACCAGATTGCGTGTTCGTTCAATGTTGTTGGCAAAGCGCGGATCAGTCAGCAAGTCGATCCGGTCTATTGCTTTACAAATACGTTCAAAAATCGGATTGCCGGTGCCAACGATGGTGATCCATTCGCCATCGGCTGTTTGAAACACATTGGACGGAGCTGTGTAGGTGGCACGGGATCCACTGCGCTGCCTCACTGTGTTCATGAACTGCATTTCAGCGGCTAGAGGATCGAGTAACCGAAACAGGGCTTCAGTGGCCGCGAGGTCAATCTCGCAACCTTTGTACAGATCTGGTGATGTTCGAGCTCGTTCGGCCAAGGCAGTTGAAATGGAGAATGCGCCGAATAAACCTGCAATCGCATCTCCCAAAGGGTAGTTCATGTGCTGAGGTGGGCCATCGGCCTCACCCGTTAAATGTGTGAAACCGCTCATGGCTTCAAACACTCGAGCAAAGCCTGGTCGCTTGGCGTAGGGGCCGGTTTGGCCAAATCCCGTCAAGCGCAAGACAATCAGATTCGGATTGTGCTCAAGCAGTGTGGCCATATCCAAACCCCACGCATCCATCGTTCCTGTGCGGAAGTTTTCTATCAAGACATCAAACTGCGGCAACATGCGCAGCAACAAGTCCCGCCCTTGTGGTTGCCGCACATCCAGCGTGATGCCTTGTTTGCCACGGTTGGCCACTTTCCAAAACAACTCATGCCCTTGCCACACAGGTGCCAGTGTCCGCAGGGCATCACCGCCTTGGGGCAATTCGACTTTGATCACCTCGGCCCCCATGTCTGCACACAACGTGCCTGCAAGGGGAGCAGCCACCACGGTGGCCAGATCCAGAATGCGTACGCCACGAAGTGGTCCTTGTACGGGCGTATCGGTGCAAGTCGTCACTTTAGTTGCCTGACAGGTTGAGTTTGCCGAGCATGGGATCCCATGCCTTGCGGTCTTGGCGAACACGCTCATCGAATGCTGACACCGCCGTGGGCAAGGGTGTTGCGCCCAATTGCTGAAGCTTGTCTTTCAGTGCGGCTGATGTCATGGCTTTGGTCAAGGCCAGGTTGAGCGTTTTAATCACTTCAGCAGGTGTGCCTTTTGGCGCGACCAGGCCCATCCACAAACCCGCCTCCAGGCCGGAGATGCCCAGTTCGGCAAATGTAGGCACATCAGGCACCGCCGTGGACCGCGTCTTACCTGTTTGAGCCAGAATGCGAATTTGCCCGCTGTTCATATAAGGCAAGGTGCCGCCTAAGTTGTTGCACATGACGGGAATGTGCCCTCCCATCAAGTCGGCCACCGCCGGGGCATTGCCTTTGTATGGCACATGGTCGAGTTGAGTACCGGTCTGGAAGTTGACCATCTCACACACCAGATGAGAGGGCGTGGCCACGCCTGCCGATGCAAAGTTGATGCTCTTGGGCTTAGCTTTTTCGGCTTTGATCAAGTCGTCCAGTTTTTTATAGGGCGTGGCCCCGTTGACTGCGATCACATTGGGCAAGTCAGCCACCAGTCCGATGTTTGCGAAATCGTCCATAGGATGAAAACGCATATTTTTGTGCACGTAGGGTAAGAAGACATTGGTCAACCCTGCCATCAACAAGGTGTAACCGTCGGCCGGCGCTTTGGCCACGAACTCGGAGCCAAGCAAACTGCCCGCACCGGCTTTGTTGTCCACCACCACGGTTTGTTTTAGTACGGTACCCAATTCGACAGCCAAAGCTCGGGTGACCAAATCTGTACTGCCACCCGCAGGAAAAGGCACGATCACTTTGATGGCTTGACTCGGGTAATCAGCACCGTGGGCGGCCAAAGCGCACAAACTGAAACCCAGTAGCGCCATGCTGCGGCGTACATAAAAACGAGAAGTCATTGTGTTTCCAAACTGAAATTAAAAAATGAGGAAGCTTGGTTCAAGCCGTGCCATGCTCGCGCAGCACATGTTTGGCAATATTGATCTGATGGATTTGGCTGGTGCCTTCGTACAACCTGAACAATCGCACGTCGCGGTAATAACGCTCAATGGGACTGAAGTCGGCAACATATCCCGCTCCCCCGAACATCTGCACACACCGGTCCGCCACGCGACCGCACATCTCAGAGGCAAAGTATTTGCACATTGAAGCAGTCAGTGCCACATCTTCGCCACGGTCGCGGGCTCGGGCTGCTTCCAAAATCATGGACTGTGAAGCATAAATCTCGGTCTTGCTGTCGGCCACCATGGCTTGCAGCAACTGAAAGTTGCCCACCGGTTGGCCAAATTGCTGCCTTTGCTGGGTGTGCTCAATCGCCAAGTCGAGCATGCGGATAGCGGGTCCGGTGCACAAGGCGGACAAGTGCAAACGCTGTTTGTTGAGCACCTTCATGATGGTCTTGAAGCCCAAACCTTCTTTGCCACCAATCAAGTTGTCGACAGGGATGCGGCAATCTTCAAAGTAAACATCGGACACCGGCGAGCCGGCTTGCCCCATTTTTTTGTACGCTGGGCCAGTACGCAAACCTGGGGTTCCACGCTCAACAATGAAAGCCGACAAGCCAGAACTGCCTTTGCTGTTTGGCTCGGTGCGGGCAACCACGGTGAATACATCGGCAATCGGTGCATTGGTGATGTAGCACTTGCGGCCATTCAAAACATAGTGCCCCCCCTCCAGGCGTGCTGAGGTTTGCACATTGCTCGCTTCAGAGCCCGCATCGGGCTCTGTCAATGCCAGGCAACCCGTCAACTCGCCTGTGGCCATCCGTGGCAGCCAACGCTGCTTTTGCGAGTCGGTGCCATCAGCCACCAACGCCTCAGAACCAATCCCAGTATTGGTACCCACCCGTGCCCGCAAAGCCACGGATGCTTGCGAAAGCTCAAAAGCCGCCAAAATCAGCTCTTCGGTGGTCAGCCCCAATCCACCATAGGTCTCGGGAATGCTCCAGCCAAAAAAGCCGCGTTGCCTCAGTTCATTAACGATGTCGTCAGGTACATGGTCAAGTTGCTCGACCGTATTTTCCAAGGGATGCCAGCGCTCACGCACAAATGCACGAACCTCGGCCAGAAGAGCTTGTAGTTTTTCAGGGTTTCGAATCATGCTTGCCATGGTGCGCGATTGTGCTTAAGGTGTGAACGTGTGTTTCAAATATTGAAACATCTATCGCACACTTGTCCTACTACAACGACTATTCAGCCATGCGCTCCAACTCAGCACCACAACACCTTCGTGACCAAAGCGAGTTGCAACTGCTGCGCGAAGACAACCCCAGCTTTGCTGGCACGCTGGCCAAGGGCATGATGATTTTGCAGTGCTTTGTGAGCGATCCCCGCCCGCATGCCAACAGCGAATTGGCTAAACGTTTAGGCATTCCGCGCCCAACGATTTCGCGACTGTGCCGCACGCTGCAAGCCATGGGTTACCTTGACCATGACGAGCGCCTTGACCGTTACTTTATCGGACCGGCCATCGTTTCCTTGGGCTACCCCTATCTGATCAGCACGCCCTTGCTCAACCAATTAAGACCCGCTATGCAGGCCATGGCCACGCAGATGATGGGCGCCGTCTCCATTGGCGTGGCCATGGACTTGGACGTGGTCTACCTTGAATCGTGCACCCATGAACAAGGTACCTTGAAACGCCCGGCTGTGGGCGCCGTGCGTGGCATTGTGGAAACCGCCATGGGCCGCGCTCTCCTTGCTTCGCTGGAGGAAGGCGCCCGTATGGAAACGCTAGAGCGGATACGTCATCAAAGACCCGACGACCACCAACGCTGTCTGGCTGGTGTCGAAGACAGCTTGACGCACTACAGAAAACGGGGGTTTGCCATCAACTTGGGTGACGCGGGCCTGGGGGTGCTGGCAGTCGGCGTTGCATCACGGATCCGTTACGGATCACGTCAATTGCTCTTCAATTGCGCTGTGCCTGGTTACCGTGTCAAACCACAAGAGTTACTCAAAACCATCGGCCCTCGACTCACCGACATGGTACGCATGGCCGACGCCCAATCGGGTGTGCGTTGACTTTGTTCAAACAAAAGGAGACTACTATGAAACGCAGAACTCTGAACATGGCCACATTGGCCTTATGGGCCCAATCTACTGGCTGGGCACATGCCGAAGAGCCTTTTCCTGCAAAACCGGTTAAGGTGATCGTTCCCTATCCAGCAGGTGGTGTCGTGGACTTACAAACCCGTGCCATGACGCAAGGTCTTGCAACGGAACTTTCGCAGTCCGTGGTTGTGGATTCGCGTCCAGGTGCCAACGGCAATATCGCGGCAGAGGCCGTGGCGCGCGCTCCCGGCGACGGTTACACCTTGCTGGTTTCAGCCCCTTATTTGATTAACAATCCATTGATCGAAACCAACCTGCGTTGGGCGCCCAAAGACTTTGTACCCCTGGCCCGCTTCTCCATGTCGCCCAGTTTCATGTGCGTGCCGGCCGCCTCGCCCGCTCGTACTGTTCGTGAATATGTCGATATGGCCAAACGCGCAAAACCTATGCTGCAGTGTGGTGACCCGGGCACAGGCACCACGCAAACCATGTCAGTGGAAATCCTTAAATCCACAGCGGGTATCGACATTGAGGGCATTGCCTACAAAGGGGCACCGCCTATAGCGATTGATCTGATCAACAACACGTTTTCCATGTCGGTTCTTCCTTCCAGCGTTGCTTACCCGCACGTCAAATCAGGCAAGCTGAGGGCGCTGGCTACAACCAGTTCTGCTCGCTCCGCGCAATTACCCGATGTGCCTACTATTGCGGAAGCTGGATACCCGGAAGCAACCGTTATCTCCTGGTATGGATTACACGCTCCAGCCAGCACACCGGTAGCTGTGTTGCGCAAGCTAGATGCCGCGATTAAAGCAGCTGTGCAAAAGGCCGATACGCAAAGCCGATTGGTGAGCGCCGGCGGAGAAGCTGCTTATTTGGGTACAGACGAATTCATTCGATTTCTGGCCAGTGACTCCCAAATGTGGGAACGTATCAACCGGATGCTGCGCAAATGACTGAACTTAAATCTTTGGCACGGCAAGCCATTGTGTATGCCCTTCCTATTTATGAAATGGCCCGCATGCGCTCGTCCAGTACGTTGCGCAAAATACCGAATGGTGAATACGCTGATGCACAAGGCGGCCCAGAGTCATTAAAGCGCTGGATCAACTTGTTTTCTCACTCGCGACGACTGCTTAACGCCAGCGACCGCCGTGTGGTCACCCCCAACAATGACACGCTGTACACCAACGCCTGGCTGGATTTGAGCAAAGGCCCTTTGTGCATCCACACGCCAGACACGGGCTCACGCTATTACGTTCTGGGTTTGATTGATATGTACACAAACCCATTTGCTCATTTGGGCACGCGCACCACAGGCAATGCCGCACAAAACTTTTGGCTGCATGGTCCCCAATGGCAGGGGGATGCGCCCGCGGGGTACACGGCTGTGTCCTGCCCGACGGATAGCGTTTGGGTACTCGGCCGGATTTTGGCGCATACCGATGAGGATATGGCCCCGGTGCACGCACTTCAAGATGCCTTTTCAATCACTACGCCAGTGGGTCAGCCTGCCCAGAGGGTCTACGAATGCAGCATACAGCCGCATGCTTTGCCCAACGATGCCGCCACCTTTGTGCGCGTGGTGAACCATGAAATGGGAATCAATCCGCCGCCTATTGGTGATGCAGCTGAAATGCAATCTTGGGCTGCGCTGGGTATAGGCCCAGGCTTACAAACGCCTACCGACTTGGATCTACTGCAGCAAGCACTTACCGAGACTGTGCAAGAACTCGACACTCCCACAGAAGCTGACCTGCAAGGCGGCTGGAAAGCCGCAGTGGAAGTACAAGAGAACTTCAACGGCGATTGGTTGACTCGCGCTCGCGTGGCCCGTGCTTATATTGGCATTTTGGGAGCGCACGAAGTGCTTTACCTGCTGGCTTTTCGAGACAGCAGTGGACAAATTCTCAATGGTCAACGCAGCTACAAATTACGTTTTGTGCACGGGGGCTTGCCCAAAGTTGATGCGTTTTGGTCGCTCAGCCTGTACCGCAAAGCTGATTACATGTTTTACGATAATCCCGAGCAGCGTTTTGCAATTGGGGACCGTACTGAAGGACTCAACTATGACGCTGATGGAGGACTGACAATTTTCATTAGTCATGATCAACCGGCGCAACCCAGCAACTGGCTGCCTGCCCCGGCAGAGGCGTTTTATTTGGCATTGCGGCTTTACTTACCCCAAGAAGTGCATCAAATTAAAAAATTCAACTACCCCAAAATTGAACCCTTCTAAACGCTAGGTTTCAATCAAGGTTTAGCGGAAAAATTACTGCACCAAGTGTTTGAGGTTGCCTTTTTGTTAGGCGCCCTCTATTTTTGCTGTTTGCATTAACTTGCGCCACACGGGCAGTTCAGATTGAATCAGCGCAGCAAAAGCCTCAGGGGATTTCTGCAACGGTGCAGGTGAATTTTGTTTTTGCTCAAACAACGCAACAGTCTCGGGCAAGACCAGCCAGCGATTTAATAATGCATTTAGCTTAGCGACCAGATCATTGGACATCGATGAGGGTCCAAACAGACCGTACCAAGACACAAAACCTAAGGGATAGCCCTGCTCAGCTAAGGTGGCAACATCCGGCAATTGGGGTAAACGTTTGGGCCCAAGGACAGCAATGGCACGGATGCGTCCCGCTTTAATGAGCTGAACCGGGGTAGCTGAATCAATTGTTGAGATCATCAATACGCCAGAGACAACGTCAGGTGTAATGGATGCAACTGTCTTGTAGGGCACATGATTAATCGATATGCCAGTTTGTTCTTTCAGGGTTTCCATCACCAGATGCCCACCAGAGCCAATCCCCCATGATCCATAGTTGATACCACCGCTTTGCGCCTTAGCGTATGCAATCAAATCTTTGAGGTTTTTTATGGGTGATGCGGCGTTAACAATTAAAAGATTGCCATAGTCACTACCGATCTGCCCAATGGGTTTGAGGTCCGTCATGGTGTCATGGGAAATCTTTGCGTTCATCGCTTTGTTGCCCAACACAGCAGCTGCAAATGAGATGACAAGGTTGTACCCATCACCTGGTTGCCTCACCACTTGTTCATGGGCAATGACGCCGTTTGCACCCGGTCTGTTCTCTACAACGACCGGTTGCCCCAACTCTTTGCTGAGCCATTCCGCGAGAGGGCGGCCAAAAATGTCTGCCCCTCCGCCAGGGCCGCTGGGTAAAACAAGTCGAATCGGTTTATTTGGCCAAGCTGTCTGAGCATGTCCTATTTCTAAGCTGCAACTTAAAAGCAAAGAACCCGCTGTTTGAAGGATGCGTCTGCGCTCGGAATTCAAAAGTAAGGAAGATTTGTTAGACATTTAATTTTTCCTGATGGCTCAATACTTGTTAGTTTGAAAATGAATTTACCCACTTCGAATGATCAAACGAGCTTCGCTAGGTTATGTTGCCTATTTAAATCACGAAGTTCATCAACTCAGGTTTTTATTGCTTTCGTTAAAGCATGCCGTTTTCAACACGGCAGCTAAAAGTGAAGAGGCCGAGACTGGACAATTATGCAAATTCATCATCTTTTGTCTCATTTAGTTGAGCGTTTTGGCTTGCGCTGCTTTTTGAAGTAGCCTACGTCGCATTGCACTCAAAAACTAAAATTAAGATATAGAAGGTTCATGCACCTGCAAATAGGGTAAACCCGTTCACGCCCGTTGTGAACTAAAGCCTAGTTACCTTCGACCACGACGATCTAGGTTCAAATCTCGATTTCACGGTGTGTGTATTGACCGTACCCAATCAGAGTGTTGCCTATCAACTGAACCATGGTTGACCAGATTCTTAAAAATCTATGGTGACTGCAAGGTCTGCATTAGTGCAATTTTGATTTCCCGGACGATCTTGGGTTGGGGTTTATGCCTAAGTGCTGATGTAGTTGCTTCGCCAAAAGATAGACGTCTTTTAGAGAGCTGTCGTTCAAACATCGGCCTATGCTTCATGTGGTGCTGTGTCAAGAGCACAAATCTCACCTTGATAGAACTGTATTGCACGTGGCGGTCAATCTGTCGCCAGCGTGCCATTCACAGGGTTTTTGACGTTGTCAGACTAGTTTGAAGTGACTACGCTGGAAATATGAATACGAATTCACAAAAAACATCGCCACAGACTGCTGTGACTACGGCTATGGCCAACCCTCTGGTGCTGTGGGGCTACCCCCTGCTTGAAGTATTGCGAACCTGCCAAGTGCAAAGCAATCCACATGCCACACCTGCATTCGGTCGCGGCCCCTTCGGGATGTTCCACGGCAGTGACAGACCCTGGACACACGAAGACCGAGATATCGTCACACCCTCGTGCGATCTGTTGTATTACAACGCTTGGATCTGGATCGGAGCTTCCCCGGTTCGACTGCACATCCCTCCGAACCACGGCCGGTATTACGTGGTGCAACTGATGGATGCTTGGAGCGAAAACTTCCACAACGTGGGTCTGCGCAACACGCCAGCCGAAGGTGCGGATTGGTGGCTGATTCACACCGAGGACCCGATGCCAGCGGGAATTGATCCAGCGCGCGTGGTGCGCTGCCCCACTCGCTTGGTCTGGCTGCTGGGGCGCGCGCTGGTGGGGGATCTCTCCGATGTGCCCAAGGCACGCGCATTTGCAGATGGCGTTCAGTTGCAAGGCAGCGGACCTCGCCCTTCATGCGTTAGCCAGTGGCGAGACAGCGGCCATGCCGCCGACGATTTTTTTGCCAACCTGCTGCAGGCGGTCGATGAGATCGGGGTACCGAGCAACGCCAGTGACCTGCGTCCACTGATGCGCAGCTTGCGCTTGCCACCAGGTGGGCTGGATGCGCTGGAGCGCAGCAGCCAGCGTGTACGAGAGGGCTTGCGACATGCCTACTCCGAAGGGATACATCTGATCGAACAGCACATCGTTAACTTGACACGAAAGCCCTGGACTTGGAGCCCCCATTTGGGCATCTGGGGCGACAACATCCTGATGCGCGCCACAGTGGCCATGAAGGGGCTGGGCGCGTTAGCGGCCACCGAAACCCTCTATGCACAGGCCGATTTCGACGCCGACAGTGAACCTTTACACGGCCAGCATGGCTACACCTTGCGCTTTGAGGGTGGCCACATGCCGCCGGCAGACGCCTTTTGGTCGGTATCGCTCTATGGCGAAGACCGCTATTTCGCGGCCAATCCGATGGGTCGCTATGCGATTGGAGATCGAACCAAAGGCTTGCGACTCGGTCAAGACAACTCTCTGACGCTTCAAATTCAGCACGAACGCCCCGCCGAAGGCGATGCGAACTGGTTGCCAGCGCCATCAGGACCGTTCTACCTGATTTTGCGCATGTACCACCCGCGCGAAGAGATGCTCAACGGCCGCTATACCCTCCCCCCCGTCCAACGCGTCAAAGAAAGATGACCCCATGAACCGCAACGATCTGGCCAGAGAGGCCATCCTCTACACGCTGCCCTTGTATGAAACAGCACGAATGCAAGCAGCAAGCAGTCCACGTAAAAATACAGAAGGGCTGTTTGCGGACCCGGCGGGGGGTCCCGAATCTACGCGCCGCTGGGCCAATGTGTTTTCACACACGCGCCAACTGCTCAATGCCAAAGACCGCCGAGTGGTCACACCCAACACTGACACGCTCTACACCAGTACCTGGATCGATCTTTCGGACGGTCCATTGTTGTTACATACCCCGAACACTGGTGAGCGTTACTACGTGCTGGGCCTGTTGGACTTCTACACCAACCCTTTTGCTCACTTGGGCACCCGCTTGAATGGCAATGCGTCCCACACGTTTTTTCTGCATGGACCTGGCTGGCAAGGCACTCCACCGGCTGGTACGTTGCCGATTGAATGCGCCACCCCAACGGTGTGGCTGATCGGCCGCATTCTGGCCCTCCCACATGAGGACCTGGCTCTGCTTCATGCACTTCAGGACGCATTTCGGTTGACGACCCTTCAAGGTGAGCCAGCGGCCCGTATCGTCACATGCGGACTCCATGGGCATGACAAGTTGGGCGACGCCGCAACCTTCGTCCAAGTGGTCAATCGACAACTGGTCATCAACCCACCACCCGCTGATGAAACGGCCGACCTGGCTCGCTTCTCAGTCTTGGGCATCGGAGCGGGTCTGGACAATTCACAGGCCGACTTGCCCTTCTTGCAACAAACCTTGACCGAGATCCTGTCCGAACTTGATGCCCCTGCTTCTTCCGATTTGGAGGGCGGCTGGAATGCCTCTGTCGAAGTCACTGACCACTATGGTCGCGATTGGTTTACCCGAGCGCGCGTGGCCCGTTGCTACATTGGTCTGCTGGGTACGCAGGAAGTCATCTACCAGATGGCGCACCGGGACAGTCAGGGTCGACCATTGGACGGGCGTTACCGTTACCGCCTGCGGTTTGCACCGGGGGGCTTGCCTCAGGTCGATGCCTTCTGGTCGCTGAGCCTTTACCGAAAAAGCGATTACCTGTTCGTGGACAACCCGCTGCAACGCTACGCCATCGGTGACCGCACAGCCGGCTTGTGCGCCGACCCAGATGGCGGATTGACGATCTGGCTAGGCCATAAGTCACCTCCACAGACCAGCAACTGGTTGCCCGCACCGGCTGATACTTTTTACGTCGCCCTGCGCTTGTATCTGCCTCGCGAAGTTCACCAGAACGGCCATTACAACTACCCTCTCATCGAGCGGGTCAACGACAGCGCCTGAGGATCAGGCCTGACCGCAATGCCTGCGCCATGAACCTGACATCCTCAACCAAGGCGTCACTTATGACCACCCACCTTCATCCTACAACGGCCACTTACCGTCTGATTCTTGACCATGTTCAGGACCACGAAGTTCAGCGGGCTGACCAGGTCTACCTGACCCAGCCTGTGGGTCAAGGCCAAGTGCGTGATTACACCTGGCGCGAAACACTCGATGAGGCACGCCGCATGGCGCGGCACTTGCAGTCGCAAGGTTTTGAGCAGGGCACTCGAATCGGCCTGATCACGAAAAACTGTGCCCACTTCATCATGGCGGAACTGGCCATCTGGCTGGCCGGTGGTACAACGGTGGCCTTGTTCCCCACCGAATCGGCCGACAACATTCGCTTCGTCCTAGAGCACAGCGAGACACGCCTGCTTTTTGTGGGCAAACTCGACAACTGGGCGCGTCAGCAAACAGGCGTGCCCCATGATCTTGCCTGCATTGCACTTCCTAAGTCGGATGCCTTGGCGCATCAACCAGACCTGCCCCGCTGGGAAGACATCATCACCAGCACCGAAGCATTGAACGGTCGTATCACCCGCGATTCCCAGGATCTGGCGCTTCTGGCCTACACATCCGGATCAACCGGCGAACCCAAGGGAGTCATGCACAGCTTTGGCGGTATCAGCAACTCCTCCGAACGCACGATGGCGTTGATCAACGAGCGTACAGGCCACCCATCACAACACCGAGTCTTGTCGTATCTGCCGCTTTCGCACGTGTTTGAGCGAGCCAAAATTGCCTGCTGGTCTCTGGTAGCAGGCAATGTGCAGGTGTTCTTTTCAGAATCGCTAGACACTTTTGTGGACGACCTCAAGCGCGCACGGCCCAACTCTTTCATTTCAGTGCCCAGGTTGTGGCTCAAGTTCCAGCACGGTGTTCTTGCAAGAACTTCGGCTGTGCAGCTCGACGCTGTGCTGGCAGATCCAGTCAAAGGCCCGGTGGTCGCCAAGCAGGTGCTGGCATCCCTCGGTCTGGACGCCGTGGTGTCCGCCGGCAGCGGCTCTGCGCCCATCTCAGCCGAGCTAATTGCTTGGTACCGTAAGCTGGGTCTGGATCTGATGGAGGGCTATGCTATGACCGAAGACTTTGCTTATTCACATGGTTCCTTGCCGCAGTACAACGAACCGGGTTACGTTGGTCGCGCACTTCCGGGCGTAAAGTCACTGCTGTCGGCCGAAGGTGAAATTTTGGTCCAATCTCCAGGATGCATGGTGGGCTATTACAAGAGGCCAGACCTGACGGCAGAGGCATTCACCGATGACGGCTATTTCCGTACAGGCGATTGTGGACATTTCGAGCCCAATGGCATGCTTAAACTCACCGGCAGGATCAAGGAGCTCTTCAAGACGACCAAAGGCAAATACGTGGCACCTGTTCCGATCGAAAGCCGATTGAACAACCATCCGATGATCGAACTCAGCGTAGTGTGTGGCGCCGGTCAAAGCGCAGCCTGTGCCTTGGTTCAGCTGTCAGAGCAGCACCAGGCACAGCGACTGGACCCGGCCTTACGAGAACAGATAGCACTCGAGCTGGCACGGCTGCTGGATGAAACCAATGCAGCATTGAACGATCACGAGCAGCTGCGCATGATGGTAGTCATGAACGAGCCATGGACCATTGACAACGGGCGCCTAACGGCCACCCTAAAAATCAAGCGTAGCGCTATCGAAACCAGCATTCGGCAATGTCTAGACGGCTGGTATGCCCAACCCGACCAGGTGCTTTGGGCCTGATAAAACGAATGGATCTTTTCAAGGGGTTTAAAAAATCAGCTGATTGCTAGCAAAGGCTTCAGTAATGCATTCACGTTCATGGAGCAGCGGACCTCGTAGCCGGTATTCGGCTTCGTAGGCTTGAGTGTCTATCGAGGCCAGCAGGGGATTTTTTATCTTCAGTTTTTCTGCAGGCTTGAAGAGATTCTTGTAGAGGCCAGGGTTGGGGGAGCTGCAATCTGTCACGCCGCTAATGTAAGTACGGTGTTTTCCCTTGGTTTTTAAAGCTACAGCTTGACAAAGCTTTATGGACTGAATTATTGTGAATATAAATTCATGTTATTGA
Organism: Comamonadaceae bacterium; assembly: GCA_947448325.1. GTDB lineage: Bacteria > Pseudomonadota > Gammaproteobacteria > Burkholderiales > Burkholderiaceae_C > Limnohabitans_A. The sequence goes on along the minus strand of CANFMK010000012.1, from coordinate 12,756 downwards.
GCTTGCTTTTGAAAGGCGAAATTGTCTTCCCGTCTAAACATCACCACTAATCGGACTAAGCCCCTGCCATCAATGATCGGAAAAAAAACATCTCTGGCTCTGGTCAAGGCATTTCCAGCAAAGCAGCTAAGGTCCGAGCAAACCCGTGAAAACTTACTAAAAGCTGGGCTTGATTTATTGCAAAACGGTCTCTTTGATGACATTTCAGTCGCGCAGATTTCGGCTCGTGCAGGATGCTCTGTTGGATCTTTTTACTTGAGATTTCCCAACAAGGCAGCTTTTTTTGAATTCCTGATTGAAAGCATCAGCGAAACTTTGCAAGCAGATTTGCAATCAAATCTCACTAAGGAAAACATCAAAGAACTTACATTGACTCAAACGGTGCGCCATTGCATTAACCATTATGTTGAGATCAATCGACAGTACGAGACTGTTATTCGTGCCGCCATGCAATACAGCATCAATGACAGTAATGACTGGCAACCAGTGCGGGACAACGGGTTGAAGCTGCATCACCACTACATTGATTTGATACTCGGCAAATTAAGAAAGCCAGCCCAGAAAGAAGCCCAACAGCAACTGCTTATTGGCTTACAAATCATCAGTGGGCATTTGGTCAACAGCATTACTCACCCAGTCAACAATTTACCCTTGTACGACCCTCACCTCAACCATTGGCTTTTTGAAGTGCTCATGCACTGCTTAAAGGTCAAACCGCCGACTTCCGCAATACCGCTTCAGAACAATAAGCGATTGCGAAACGTATCTCTTCCCAAAAAACGCTAAAACCCACAGGAGCAAATGAAATGAAAGCCGCTGTTTTCCATGGCCCAGGTCAGCCTATGACCATCGAGAGCATCGAGATAGAAAAACCCAAGCGCAACGAGGTGCTAGTTCGTACCCGGGTTAGCGGCTTGTGCCACAGCGACTTGCATTTCATTGAGGGCAAATACCCCACACCAGTGCCCGCTGTGCTCGGCCATGAAGCCGCAGGGGTCGTTGAAGCTGTGGGTGAAGACGTCACCCACGTCAAGCCTGGCGACCATGTGGTCACCTGCTTGTCGGTGTTCTGCGGCCATTGTGAGTATTGCGTGACGGGCCACCAAACACTTTGCAGCAATACCGCCGTCAAGATGCCGCCCGGCGTGGCCAAACGCCTGCGCTGGAAGGGGGAACACCTTAACCAATTCCTCAATCTCTCGACTTTTGCTGAGCAAATGCTGGTGCATGAAAACGCAGTGGTCAAAATCCGCGAAGACATGCCTTTGGACTTGGCTGCACTGCTGGGTTGCGGGGTTCTGACAGGTTATGGCTCGGTGGTGCACAGCGCACAACTGGAACCTGGCACCACGGTAGCTGTGCTCGGTTGCGGCGGCGTGGGCCTGTCCACCATTCATGCGGCGCATCTGGCTGGCGCAGCTCGGATCATCGCCATTGACATCGACCCTGCCAAACTGGAGATGGCCAAGATATTCGGTGCAACAGATGGCATGGATGCCAAAGACCCGGACATGGTGGCCAAGATCATTGAGATGACCAAAGGCGGCGTGCATTACGCCTTCGAGTGCATTGGCCTCAAGCCCACCACCGAGGCTTCTTTTGCCATGCTGCGTCCTCGGGGCTTGTCCACGATTGTGGGCATGATTCCGTTGGGCACCAAAATCGAACTGCACGGGTTTGACTTTCTGCGCGAGCGTCGCATTCAGGGCACGATGATGGGCTCCAACCACTTTCGCCTGGACATTCCCCGCTTGGTGGAATTCCACATGCAGGGCCGGATGAAGCTAGACCAGCTGGTGTCCAACCGCCTTAAGCTGGATCAGATCAACGACGGTTTTGCAGCCTTGCAGCGCGGCGGCATCGCCCGCAACGTGATCGTCTTCGACTGAAGGAGCGATCCATGAAACGACTCCACAACAAAGTCGCCGTGATCACGGGCGCCTGCTCGGGTATCGGCTTGGCCACCACCGAGCTGTTTCTCGCCGAAGGCGCACAGGTGGTGGCCGCTGACGTCCAAGACGAGGTGGGCCGGCAAATGCAACAGCGGTACGAAGGCCAGTTGCAATTTGCGCATTGCGATGTGACCCGACTCGATGAGCTGCGCGCCGCCATCGACAGTGCGACCGCGCATTTTGGCGGGCTGGACATCCTGTTCAGTAATGCAGGGCGCATTGGCACTATGGCGGGCGTGCAAGCCTTTAATCCAGAGGCTTGGGACGACACCCAAAACCTCTTGCTGCGTTCAGTGGCTGCAGGCGCCAGCTATGCCGTGCCTCACATGGTGAAGCGCGGTGCAGGTGCCATCGTCAATACCTCGTCGATTTCCGCCTTGCAGGCGGGCTATGCGCCGCTGGCGTATTCAGTGGCCAAGGCAGGGGTGCTGCACTACACCCGTGTGGCTGCAGCTGAACTCTCAAGTTTGAATATTCGCATCAACGCGGTGGTCCCTGGCTTCATCGCCACGCGTATCTTTGGAGGATTGTTCGGCATGGATTCACAGGCCTCGCAAGATCTTGCCGAACGTGTGCGCGACCACAGCAGCGCCGCCAACCCGATTGGCCGCTCGGGCGATCCGAAAGACATTGCCGAGGCTGTCTTGTATCTGGCCAGTGACGCCGCGAAATTCATCACGGGCACCCACATCACTGTTGACGGTGGCATCACCATGGGACCCCGCCACAGCTGGGATCCCCACACCACCAGTCCCATGAGTGAAGCGCTCGGCGTGACACGCGAGCAGATCGAAGCCATGCGCAAGTCAACTCCTTCCTGAATTTATCCAGAAAGATACAACCCATGTCCCAAGTCCATTTCATCAGCTTTGATGGTGTGCGTCGCAGCATCGAGACCCGCATTGGCGAGAACCTTATGCGTGCTGCCACGGATAACGCAGTACCCGGTATCGATGGTGATTGCGGCGGCCAGTGCGCCTGCGCCACCTGCCATGTGTTCGTGTCTGCGCCTTGGGCGGAGCGCTTGCCGGTCATGCAAACGAAAGAACACGAGATTCTCGATTTCACCAACGAGCGCCGGGAAACCTCGCGTCTGGCTTGCCAGATCATCATGACCCCAGAGCTTGAGGGTATCGAAGTCCATATGCCCGAAGGCCAGCACTGACCCTGTCAATGCTTTCAAGGAAACCTCAATGAAACTCTCACACGCTGAAATTCAGGCCGCCGCTCGCGCAGACGCCTTTGCCCTGCCGATCGAACAGATCGACCCGGCCACGGCCGATTACTTTGAAAACGACACCGTCGGGCATTACTTTGAACGCCTTCGTCGTGATGATCCGGTGCATCACGCCAACAGTCCTCTTTTTGGGCCTTACTGGTCGGTCACGCGTTTTCAGGACATCATGCAAGTGGATACGAACCACGGCATCTTCTCGTCTGACTGGACTCAAGGCGGCATAGCTATTTCCGAACCTCCGCCGGGTGAAGCGCCCCTGCAGATGTTCATCGCCATGGATCCCCCGCGCCATGATGTTCAACGCAAGGCGGTTCAACCTATCGTGGCACCCGGGAACTTGGCGAATATGCAGACGCTGATCCGTGAGCGCACCTGCAAGGTGCTGGACGGTCTGCCGCGAGGGGAGAGCTTCAACTGGGTTGAGCACGTTTCCATTGAACTCACCACATTGATGCTGGCCACCTTGTTTGACTTTCCGTTGGAAGACCGCCATTTGTTGACCCACTGGTCTGACGTGGCCACCGCCAACAAAGATGTCGACCCGAAAGCGCCGACGCGTGAAGAACGCCTGATCGAGTTGCACAAGATGGCGGCTTATTTCACCCGCCTCTGGAACGAGCGTGTGAATGCGAGCCCCGGCTCCGACCTGATTTCCATGATGGCCCACAACCCCGAAACACGCAACATGACGCCGCAGGAATTCATGGGCAACTTGGTGCTGCTGATCGTGGGCGGCAATGACACCACGCGCAACTCCATGACGGGCGGTCTGCTGGCCTTGCACAACAACCCCGCCGAATGGGACAAGTTACGCAAGGACCCGGCACTGATCGACAACATGGTCTCTGAAATCATTCGCTGGCAGACACCGCTGGCCCACATGCGCCGCACCGCTTTGCAAGACACAGAACTGGGCGGTAAGCACATCAAAAAGGGAGACAAGGTCGTGATGTGGTACCTCTCAGGCAACCGCGACGAAGAGGCCATTCCCGATGCGAGCCAGTTCATCATCGACCGTCCCCGTGCGCGACAGCACCTGTCTTTCGGCTTTGGCATTCACCGCTGCGTGGGCAACCGCCTGGCCGAAATGCAGTTGCGCATCCTGTGGGAAGAAATCCACAAGCGCTTTCCCGTCATCGAGGTGTTGGCGGAACCGGTGCGGGTGCGCTCTTCGTTTGTGCGGGGCTTCACCGAATTGATGGTGCGCATCCCTTTATGAGCCAAGTGCCCCACATGAACCCGCTGCCCGCGCAATTGGATGTGCTGATCATCGGCGCCGGTATTTCTGGTGTTGGCGCGGCCTGCCACTTGCAGCAGCAGTGCCCTGACAAGCGTTTCGCGCTGGTCGAAGCGCAGGCCAGTTTTGGCGGGACATGGCGGACACACAGCTATCCGGGCACCCGCTCGGACAGCGACCTGTTCACTTTTGGCTACCGCTTCAAGCCCTGGCGCGGTGACCCGATCGCCACAGCCGATCAGATCCTGAATTACATGGACGAGGTCATTGACGAACACCATCTGAGCGAGCGCATCTATTACAGCCACCGCGTCTTGTCGGCCCGCTGGTCGTCGCCCGAGGCTTGCTGGCAGGTGGAGATCCAGCAAACGCCCACTGAGGGCGACCATGTCATTCGCCAAGTGCGCTGCAATTTTTTGTGGATGTGCCAAGGTTACTACCGCCATGCGGAGGGCTACACCCCTGAATGGCCGGGTATGGCCGACTTTGCAGGCCGCATCGTGCATCCGCAACAATGGCCGCAAGACATGGACCTGACGGGCCAACGTGTGGTGGTGATAGGCTCCGGCGCCACCGCCGCTACACTGGTGCCTTCGTTGGCGGGAACTTGTCAACACGTCACCATGCTGCAGCGATCGCCTACTTGGTTTGCAACGGGTCGCAACGCCAACGAACTGGCCGACACCCTTCGGGCTTTGGACATCCCCCACGAATGGACCCACGAAATCGTGCGTCGCAAGATCTTGCACGATCAAGCCCAGATACAGCAGCAATGTGTCCAAGAGCCTGATGCGGTAGCGGCTGAATTGCTTGTAGGCGTCAGGGAGGCACTCGGACCAGAGCACGCACACTTGGCCGATGTCCACTTTAAGCCTAGTTACCGGCCTTGGCAGCAGCGCTTGGCCTTCGTTCCCAATGGCGACCTCTTTAAAGCCATACGTACCGGTCAAGCCAGTGTGACCACCGGTCAGATCGAGTGCTTTGTGCCTGAAGGCATTCGCCTGAGCAACGGCGAGACCTTGCAAGCCGATGTGATTGTCACTGCCACTGGCTTTAACCTTAACGTCTTAGGCGACATCGCCTTTCAAGTCGATGATCAGCCGCTGGACTTTGGTAACTGCGTGACTTGGCGCGGTGCCATGTTCACTGGTCTGCCCAATTTGGTGTGGGTGTTTGGCTATTTCCGCGCCAGTTGGACGCTGCGCGCCGACTTGCTGGGCGACTTTGTTTGCAAGCTTTTGCAGCACATGGACACACAAGGACTTCGCAGTGTGGTGCCTCAGTTGCGCCCCGAAGACCAGGACATGGCCTTAGCCCCGTGGGTGCGGCCAGACAATTTCAACCCCGGTTATCTGGCGCGCAGCATCCATCAGTTGCCACGCCAAGGCGATCGTGCACCTTGGGTGCACCTCCAAGACTACCGGCGAGAAAAAGACGATCTTCCCGCAGCAGCGCTGGATGACGGGTCTTTGATTTATGACTGACTATTTCTCATCCATCTGAAAAGTTTTTTACAACCACAACCAGGAGACACATCATGACTAAAACACTTACACGCAGACAGACTCTGCAAGCGCTGGGAGCCAGCTTTCTGCCGATACCGCTGATTGCAGCCGCTCAAGCAGCTTTCCCAAACAAGCCCGTTCGCATTATTGTGCCCCTTCCTGCAAGTGGGGCAGCTGATGTATCGGTTCGGATCCTGACAGAGTTCCTACAACAGCCTTTGGGACAAAGTCTAGTGGTGGAGAACCGACCCGGAGGCATTTATCAAATCGGTATACAGGCTATTACCAGTGCGCCAGCAGATGGCCACACCCTGATTCACCTCAATGCCACCATGTGTGCCGTGCAAGCTTCGCTTAAACGCTTTGATATGCTCAAGCAGCTCATTCCAGTGGGATACATGGGCTCTACAGATGCCATGCTTTGCATTGCTAACAACGCTCCGTTCAAAACAACTCAAGAAATGGTTGCATGGGGAAAAGCCAACCCTGGGAAACTCAATTATGGGTCCACAGGCCCGGGCTCGATGGAGCATTTGAGCATGTTCAGCATCATGCAACGTGTCGGCATTACCGGTAACAACATACCATTTAAAGGTGGTCCGGATGGTGCATTGGCCCTTGCCCAAGGGGAGATCCATGCCATGGCGTTGCCAGCTCCACTGATTATTCAGTTCAAAGACAAAATCAAACCTGTCATTGCCTTAACGGAACAGCGCATTGGTTTTTTGCCTGATTTACTCACAGCTAAAGAGCAGGGTCTGGATGTTCCAACGGTGAATTACTGGGGCGGTTTGGCGGTGCCTGCTGGAACACCTGCATCAGTCATCGAGACTCTTGAAAAAGCCATCGGCGTTGCCGTGAACAACCCTGCATTGGCTCAAAAGTACGTTCCGTTAGGACTGAATGCAAAATTTGCAGGCAGTTCCGCATTCAAAGCCATCATCGAAAAAGACTTGCAGTGGTTGGGTGATGCCGTCAAGTCGGCCAATCTGCAATTGAGCTGAAGGTCGAACTTCAACGGCGGACAAGCCAAGCGCTTGTCCGTTTTATTGAATCATCTATCACCAATTGCAAGCCATGAATACCTATCCGGATCCTGCATTGCTGCATCCTGGCAGCATCTCACCAGAAATTCACCAGCGAAACGCGCACATTGCCCAGGCGATGGCTGCGATGCCAGAGTGGTGGGAGATTGGCGCGCCCACTTTTCGCCAGAACCAACGCGAAGGAGCAGGCGTTTTTCCGCCGGTGATTTTCAGCGAGCGAGCCAACACGCGCATCATTGATGGTGCGGCAGGCCCCTTGCGCTTGCGTGAATTTTTACCAGCCCAAGGCCAAGCCCAAGGCGTTTACCTGCACATGCATGGTGGCGGTTGGGTCATTGGGGGGGCCGACATGCAAGACACTATGCTTTTGGCACTGGCGGACCATGCACAGGTAGCGGTGATCAGTGTTCATTACCGGCTCGCCCCCGAGCACCCTTACCCTGCAGCCCCTGACGATTGCGAGGCCGCGGCGCTATGGCTGTTGGATCACTGCATGGATGTCTACGGGACTGGTCAGCTTTTCATGGGTGGCGAATCGGCCGGAGCTCACCTTTGTGCAGTCACCTTATTGCGTCTTCGTCGGCGTTTAGGGGTTTGCCCGTTTTCGTGTGCCAACTTTAATTTTGGCTTATTCGACATGGGGTTGACACCCAGTGCGCGCGCCTTTGGTGACGAAAGGCTGTTCTTGCGCACCCTCGACATGGTTCAATTTCGCGCTGCATTTTTGCCGGGGGAGCAAAACCTGCAAGACCCGGATATTTCGCCACTTTATGGCGACCTTCAGAACCTTTGCCCCGCGCTTTTCACCATTGGTACCCGGGACGCACTCCTGGATGACAGCCTGTTCATGCATGCACGTTGGCTTGCAGCTGGCAACACCGGACATCTTGATGTTTACCCGGGTGCACCTCATGCTTTCTTTCGTCTGGGTGATGCGCATGCTCAAAGTTCCATTGCACAACAAATTCAATTTATCCTCAGCCAGTTGAAATAAGTAATCTATTCCCACTAAGTCAAAACAGCCAGACTTGACTACAAGTAGCAATCACATAAAGTGATCCTTTTTTTATTTTGAAAAGCGAGATACCCCCATGCAAGAGCTCTACAAGTTTTATATCAACGGCGCCTGGATTGCGCCGCAGGAACCGTTGCGCAGCCACGATGTGATTGATCCTTCGACCGAGGCTGTGGTCGCACGCATTGCACTGGGCTCGGCGGCAGATGTGGACCTGGCGGTCAAGGCAGCACAGGCGGCCTTTGAGACCTTTGGCAAATCGACTGTCGCCTCGAGAGTGGCTTTGTTAGAGCGCGTGATTGAGGAGTACAAAAAGCGTTTTGCCGATATTGCTGCGGCGATCTCCCTTGAGATGGGCGCCCCTGCGGGCTTGGCCAAAACGGCTCAAGCGGGCATTGGCATGGCCCATTTGCAGACGGCATTGGCCGTCTTGAAGAACTATGCATTTGAAGAGCAGCGCGGCGCAACCTTGTTACGCAAAGAGCCCATCGGCGTGTGCGGCTTCATCACGCCTTGGAATTGGCCCACCAACCAGGTCATGTGCAAGGTCGCGCCAGCCCTGGCCACGGGTTGCACCATGGTGCTGAAACCTTCTGAAATGGCCCCTTTGTCGGCCCAAATTTTGGCCGAAGTGTTGGCTGCGGCAGGCGTACCGGCAGGCGTTTTCAACATGATCAACGGCGATGGGCCTGGCGTCGGTTCGGCGATTGCGGCGCATCCTGGGATTGAGTTGGTCTCTTTCACCGGCTCCACCCGCGCGGGGATTTTGGTGGCACAGGCCGCAGCACCCACAGTCAAGCGGGTGCATCAAGAGTTGGGTGGCAAGTCCCCCAACATCATCTTGCCCGATGCCGATGTGGCCACCGCAGTGACCCGTGGTGTTCACGCGATCATGCACAACTCGGGTCAATCTTGTAATGCGCCCACCCGCATGCTGGTGCCCAAAGCCCGCAAGGCAGAGGCCTTGGCCGCGGCCCAAGCGGCAGCTGCCAAAACGACGGTGGGTGCACCTGATAGCGGTGCATCGATTGGCCCTGTGGTTTCGAAGGCGCAGTGGACCAAAATTCAAGGACTGATTCAAAAGGGCTTGGACGAAGGCGCAACTTTGGTGGCCGGTGGCTTGGGTCGCCCCGAGGGGCTGGATGTGGGTTTTTTCGTCAAGCCGACCGTTCTGGCGGACGTGACCAATCAAATGACTGTGGCGCGCGAAGAGATTTTTGGTCCCGTGCTGGTGATCATCGATTACGAGACACTGGACGAAGCTGTTGCCATTGCCAACGACACCCCCTATGGGCTTGCCGCCTATGTATCGGGTAAGGATGTTGCAACCTTGCACAGCGTGGCCAATCGCCTGCGCGCCGGTCAGGTCAACCTCAACAGTGCGCCAGTGGACATGATGGCACCGTTCGGGGGCTTTAAACAGTCGGGCAATGGGCGCGAGTGGGGCGACGTGGCTTTTGGTGAGTTCTTAGAGACCAAAGCGGTGCTGGGGCATACGCCCGCTGTCGCCTAGCCCTTCGTTTTGGGTAAATGCAATTGGACTGGCACTGAATTCGTTCAAAAAATGCGCCTGTAGAAGCAGGCGCTTTCCACCACGAGTTCAGCGCACTTAATCAATTTTTTGATGTGCCGAAAATTGTCAAAGCCGCCTGTCCAATGGCATACAAAACCGTATTGCAATTACAAACACGTTACACCCCGATATATCCTTGAGGTTGAACCTCTAAATCAGGGGCTAACTAGACATGTGGTTGGATGACTGCAATTGAGAAATCCTCAAGATATTCTCGCTCGAACGGAATGGCAGCTTTCGCGACATACCGGTTGGTGGGGCAGGGTGATGAGTCAGGTCGCGCTGCTTGAACATCGGGCGCTTTGGGTGTTGGCCTTTGCTGACTCCAAGAGGTCTCAAGCCATGGGGTATGAAGGGACTTAAAGTGCTTTCTCAGAGCTGTGGGATCCTAGGTTTTGCGATCATTGGCCTGCACTTGAGAGTAGCAAAAGCGGCTGTAAGTCATTGATTTTATTGAATCTAGAGTTGGATTGTGATTCCTGTTGTCGTGGGTTCGAGCCTCATCAGCCACCCCATATGAATCAACAACTTAGCCCCGCTTCACAAGAGCGGGGCTTTTTTGTTTCTGGGGTATCTCAGGACGGATGTAAGACCCGTGTGAATGAATCTGCTGCTGAGTTGGCGTTGCACCCCCGATCAATGCTGCGTCTGCAAAGTCCGCCCAAAAAGACGGAACAAGCGCTCCCAATGACGCTCTGCGGCTGTGGCTTTGTAGATGCCTTCGCGCTTGGGAAACACAAAGCCGTGTTCGGCTTGGGGGTACCACTCAATGCGGTGTTTCACTTTGGCGGCTGTCAAGCTCGCTTCGAGTTGCGCAATGTCCGCAGGGGGCGCCCATTTGTCGATTTCGGCGCACGCAAAGTAGCACTCGCATTGAATTTGCGGCGCCATGCGGTGGGGTGAATCGGGCGCGTCCGTGGCCATGTTGGCGCCATGGATGGAGGCAATGCTGAGAAACCGCTTTGGGAACTGGGCTGCCGCCCACATGACAAACGGGCCACTCATGCAGTAACCCACTGTACCCAGACGTTGGTGGTCAGCCATGGCGTGTTGGTCCACAAAATTCAACAACGCTTGGGTGTCGGTTTGCGTGGTCTGCGCATTCAGTGCCCCCATGTGGCCAAACATTTCGGCCAAGGCTTCGGGGCTGCGTTCTTTGAGGTGATAGTCGCGGCTGCGGCGGTAATACAAATTAGGCAGGACCACAAAATAGCCTACGCTGGCCAAGCGGCGAGCCATGTCGTGCAGTTCTTCGCGTTTGCCTGGTGCGTCCATGTAAAAGAAGACGACCGGATGCGGTCCGTCTTCTTCAGGAAACACCACAAAGCTGTTCATCGATCCGTCAGCGGTGGGGATGTCAATGTGTTCTTCAATCATGGTGTCTCCGTTCCCATTCGAATTTGGAAGTTAAAGCATTCTCGCGGTGCAAGACTTCTCAGTTCACCATTACCAACTTGCCTTTGACATTGCGCGAGCCCATGTGGGCGTAGGCGGCTTTCAGGTCTTTCATGGGCATGGTGGAGTCGATCACTGGTTTGATCTTGCCTTGGCCGTACCACTGCGCCAGCTCGGCCATCATGGCGGCGTTGGCTTTCGGTTCGCGGCGTGAGAAATCGCCCCAGAACACACCCACGATGGACGCGCCTTTGAGCAAGGCCAAGTTAAAGGGCAGGGCAGGGATGGGGCCCGAGGCAAAACCCACCACCAAGTAACGCCCGCGCCACGCGATAGAGCGAAACGCCGGTTCGGCAAAGTCTCCGCCCACCGGGTCATAGATCACATCCGGGCCTTTGCCATCGGTCAGTGCCTTGAGGGCGTCACGCAGGTTCTCGCGGCTGTAGTTGATGGTGGCATCGGCGCCGATCGATGTGCACAGCGCACATTTTTCGTCGGTCGATGCGGCGGCGATCACGCGCGCGCCAGCGGCTTTGGCGATCTGAATGGCCGAAGTCCCTACGCCGCCGGCAGCGCCCAGCACCAGCACGGTCTCCCCCGCTTTGAGCTGCGCACGATCGATCAGCGCATGGTGCGAGGTGGCGTAAATCATGATGAAGGCCGCAGCATCCACCGCTGGAAAGCCTGCGGGCAGGGGCATGCACAGTTTGGCGGGCGCAATGGTGTGCGTCCCAAAGCCGCCGGTGCCTGAGAGGCAGGCCACCGACTGGCCGACTTTCAGATCGGTCACGCCTTCGCCAACCGCCTGGATCACGCCGGCATATTCAGAGCCCGGCACAAACGGCAGTTCGGGCTTCATCTGGTATTTGTTCTGAACGATCAGCAGGTCTGGGAAGTTCAGGCTGGCGGCCTGAATTTCGATCAACACCTCGCCCGCCTTGGGGGCCGGGGTTGGGATTTCTTTCCAAGTCAGGGCATCGACACCCACGGGGTTTTCACAAAGCCAAGCGTGCACAAAATTCTCCTCATTAAGCCTTCAAATCTAACGGGGCGCCGTTCAATGTCTTGTCCCGCCAGCGACGAGGGCAAGCCGATTCGCAAGCCGCCCTCTACAATCGCAGGATTATCCACAGGCAGCCCATGAAAATTCTGATTTCCAACGACGATGGTTACCGCGCTGAAGGCCTCGTGGCCCTGTACGAAGCGCTCAAAACCGTGGCCGATGTGGAAGTGGTGGCGCCAGAGCACAACAACAGTGCCAAATCGAATGCCCTGACTTTGAATGCGCCCTTGTATGTGCACCGCGCTGACAATGGTTTTCGCTATGTGAATGGCACGCCGGCCGATTGTGTACACATCGCTTTGACCGGCTTGCTCGGTTACCGACCTGACCTGGTGGTGTCGGGTATCAACAACGGCGCCAACATGGGCGACGACACCTTGTATTCGGGCACCGTGGGCGCCGCCATGGAGGGCTATTTGTTTGGCATTCCGGCCATCGCGTTTTCGCAAATTGAAAAAGGCTGGAAGCACATCGATGCAGCCGCGCTCAAAGCGCGTGAAATGGTTCAGCACCTGCAGGCGCAAGCCCTGATCGGTGCGCAGCCTTGGCTGCTCAATGTCAATATCCCGAATGCGCCTGTGGCTGACATTTTGCCTGCCAAGGTGTGCCGCTTGGGGCGTCGCCATGCGGCTGAAAAAGTCATCACCCAGGTCAATCCCCGGGGCGAGACCATGTACTGGATCGGCAGCGCTGGCGAGGCCCTGGACGATGGCGAAGGCACTGACTTTCATGT
>CANFMK010000011.1 GCA_947448325.1 Comamonadaceae bacterium | reverse complement strand
AGCGACCTGACACGGGGCATCGCCAAAGACTGTGACGACGCACGTGCGTACTTTGCGTCCTTGCACGGGCAAACCCACCGTCAAAACTCACGCGACCGAATTTGACCCTGTCCCGCCCGGGCAGGGGGCCTTGGAGGCGCCCTGTTCAACCCTGATCACTCTCGACTGCACCTTGCGCAGCCCTGCCCTCCTCAATGGATTGTCCATGTCTGAAGCCCCAACGAATTACCGCGCCACCCTGAACATGCCCGACACCCCGTTTCCGATGCGGGGCGATTTGCCCAAGCGCGAGCCGGGCTGGGTGAAAAACTGGAACAGCGATGGTTTGTACAAACGCCTGCGCATGGCCCGCCAAGGCGCGCCGCTGTTTGTGCTGCACGATGGCCCGCCGTATGCCAACGGTCAGTTGCACATCGGCCACGCGCTGAACAAAGTCCTGAAAGACATGATCGTCAAGTCCAAGCAACTCGCGGGCTTTGACGCGCAATACATCCCCGGTTGGGATTGCCATGGTCTGCCGATCGAAAATGCGATTGAAAAACTGCACGGCCGCAAGCTGTCACGCGACGACATGCAGGCCAAGAGCCGCGCTTTTGCCACTGCGCAAATCGACCAGCAGCGCGAAGACTTCAAACGCTTGGGCGTCTTGGGCGACTGGGACAGACCTTACCGCACCATGGACCCGGCCAACGAGGCGGGCGAGATCCGCGCCTTCAAACGTGTGATCGAGCGTGGCTTTGTCTACCGGGGCTTGAAACCCGTGTACTGGTGCTTTGACTGCGGCTCGTCTTTGGCCGAGTTCGAGATTGAATACCAGGATAAGAAAAGCGACACCCTGGACGTGGCGTTTGAGACCGACGACGCAGCCCTACTGGCCGCCGCCTTTGGCCTGCCCAGCTTGCCCGCAGGTCCATCGGCTTTTGCGGTGATCTGGACCACCACGGCTTGGACCATCCCGGCCAACCAGGCGCTGAACGCCCACCCTGAAATGCGCTATGCGTTGGTGCAGACCGACAAAGGCTGCTTGGTGTTGGCCGAGTCGCTGGTCGACAAATGCCTGGAACGCTACGGATTGAGCGGCCAGGTGCTGGCCACCACCACGGGCGACAAGCTCGGCGGCCTGAACTTTCGCCACCCGCTGTACCAAGTGGATGCCGGCTACCAACGCCTCTCGCCCGTGTACCTGGCCGACTACGTCAGCGACGGCGACGGCACGGGCTTGGTGCACAGCGCGCCCGCTTACGGTGTGGATGACTTCAACTCCTGCATCGCCAATGGCCTGAAATACGACGACATCCTGAACCCGGTGCAAGGCAATGGCGCCTATGCCGCCGACTTCCCGCTGTTCGGCGGTCTGCACATCTGGAAGGCTGTGCCCGTCATTTTGGACGCCTTGAAAACCGCTGGTCGCTTGATGGCCACGCAAACCATCACCCACAGCTACCCCCATTGCTGGCGGCATAAAACGCCGGTGATCTACCGCGCCGCCGCCCAATGGTTCATCCGCATGGACGAAGGCGAGGGTGTGTTCACCACCGATAAAGCACCCAAGACCCTGCGCCAACTGGCGCTGGACGCGATCGAGCACACCCAGTTCTACCCCGAAAACGGCAAATCCCGTTTGCGCGACATGATCGCCAACCGACCCGACTGGTGCATCTCACGCCAACGTTCTTGGGGCGTGCCAGTGCCCTTTTTCTTGCACAAAGACTCAGGCGAGTTGCACCCGCGCACCATGGCCATCTTGGACCAGGCGGCGGACATTGTGGAGCGTGGCGGCATCGAGGCTTGGAGCCGCGTAACCACCGAAGAGATCTTGAATCAAGCCGGTGACGACGCATCGAACTACACCAAGAGCACCGATATTTTGGAAGTGTGGTTTGACTCCGGCTCCACCTTCCAGCACGTGCTGCGCGGCAGCCACAAAGACGCGTACGCCTTTGGTGTGAACCACCGCGCGCCGTTCCATGCCTCACCCGACAATTCGGCCCCTGAAGCCGATTTGTACCTCGAAGGCCATGACCAGCACCGAGGCTGGTTCCACAGCTCTTTGCTGCTGGGCTGCGCCTTGTACGACCGCGCGCCCTACAAAGGCCTGCTGACCCACGGCTTTGCCACCGACGGCCAAGGCCGCAAGATGAGCAAAAGCCTGGGCAACACCGTGGCACCGCAAGAAGTCACCGACAAAATGGGCGCCGAGATCGTGCGCCTGTGGGTGGCGTCGACCGACTACTCGGGCGACTTGAACATCGACGACAAAATCCTGGCCCGCGTGGTCGACGCCTACCGCCGCATCCGCAACACCTTGCGCTTTTTGATGGCCAACGTGAGCGACTTTGATCCCGCCAAAGATGCAGTTCCTTTCCAAGATTTGTTGGAAATCGACCAGTACGCCCTGTCCCGCGCCGCGCAATTGCAGGCCGACATCCGCACCCACTTTGATGCTTACGAATTCCACCCGGTGGTCTCTAAGTTGCAGCTGTATTGCTCCGAAGACCTGGGCGCGTTTTATTTGGACGTGCTCAAAGACCGCCTGTACACCAGTGGCCCCAAATCGCTGGCACGGCGCAGCGCGCAAACGGCCCTGCACCAGATCACCCAGGCCATGCTGCGCTGGATGGCACCGTTTTTGAGTTTCACCGCTGAAGAGGCCTGGGGCGTCATCGGCAGCTCCGAGTCCATCTTCTTGGAAACCTTTGTGGACTTGGGCACCGTCAACGACGCGCTGCTGGCCAAGTGGGGCCGCGTTCGCGAAATCCGCGATGTGGTCAACAAAGACATCGAAACCGTGCGCGCCGAAGGCCAAGTCGGTTCGTCCCTGCAAGCCAACGTCACCGTGCACGCCAACCCGCAAGACCTGGCCTTGTTGGAAAGCTTGGGGCCAGACGCCAAATTTGTCTTCATCACCTCGGTACTGGCCTTGGCGGCAGGAGAGAACTTGACGACCACGGTGTCAGTCAGCCAAGATGCCAAATGCGAGCGCTGCTGGCATTACAGCGTTGACGTGGGCGTTGATGCAGCGCACCCCACCTTGTGCGGACGCTGCAACAGCAACCTGTTTGGCGCCGGCGAAGTCCGCCACGTGGCTTGAACCGAGACCCATCCCCCATGGCCAAAAAATCAAAATCTTCTTTTTCCCAAGCCAGCAGCTTATGGCTGTGGCTGGGCTTGGCGCTCTTGGTCTTGTTGGCCGATCAGTTCACCAAGATTTTGATCATCGGCAGCTTCACTTTGGGTGACAGCACGCCTGTGACCTCGTTTTTCAATTTGGTACGGGCGCACAACTCGGGGGCGGCCTTTTCGTTTTTGGCGCAAGCCGGCGGTTGGCAGCGCTGGTTCTTTACGGGCCTGGGCAGCGCAGCGGCCTTGCTGATGGTGTGGCTGTTGAAAAAACACGCCGGCCAAAAGCTGTTTGGCTTTGCCATCGCCTGCGTGCTGGGTGGTGCGGTGGGCAACGTGATGGACCGTGTGCTCTACGGCTACGTGGTGGACTTTTTGGACTTCCACTACGCCGGCATCCACTTTCCGGCTTTCAATCTGGCCGACAGCGCCATCAGCTTGGGGGCGGCCTGCCTGATCCTTGACGAGTTGCTGCGCGTACGGCGCGGGCATTGAATCTTGTTTTCCTAGACAATGCCAGGATGCTTCAAACATCATAGGAGTCACCATGCCCGGTTTACTACCCCACATCGACCCTGACGGTCTGCTCGAGTTTTCGGTGGTCTACACCGACCGCGCCCTGAACCACATGTCCAAGCGTTTTGGTGGCGTGATGACCGACATCTCGCGCATGCTCAAAACGGTGTATGGAGCGCACAGCGTGGCCCTGGTCCCGGGCAGCGGCACGTTCGGCATGGAAGCCGTGGCCCGTCAGTTCGCCACTGGTCAGCATGTGATGGTGATCCGAAACGGCTGGTTCAGCTTCCGCTGGACACAGATTTTTGACATGGGCCAAATCCCCCAAAGCCACAGCGTGCACAAAGCCCGTCGCATCGGGACGGGCTCGCAAGCCGCCTGGGCACCTGCGCCGATTGAAGAAGTCAAAGCCGCGATTGCCGCCGAAAAACCCGCGCTGGTGTTTGCTCCCCACGTGGAAACCGCTGCGGGCATGATCCTGCCAGACGATTACCTCCAGGCCGTGGCCGATGCCGTGCACGCGGTGGGCGGCCTGTTTGTGCTCGACTGCATTGCCTCGGGTGCCATGTGGGTGGACATGAAGGCCACCGGCGTGGATGTGCTGATCAGCGCGCCGCAAAAAGGCTGGAGCAGTTCACCCTGCTGCGCCATGATCATGCTCAGCGAGCGCGCTCGCACCGCCATAGACAGCACCAGCAGCACCACTTTTGCGATGGACCTGAAAAAGTGGCTGCAGGTCATGGAAACCTACGAGGGCGGTGGCCACATGTACCACACCACCTTGCCCACCGACGCCTTGCAACGCCTGCAAGAAGCCATGTTGGAAACCGAGGCCTATGGTTTTGCCAAAGTGCGTGAAGAGCAAATGGCACTGGGTCGCCAAGTGCGTGACTTGCTGGTGGCGCATGGCTTTCCCAGCGTGGCGGCTTCGGGCTTTGAAGCTCCTGGCGTGGTGGTCAGCTACACCACAGACCCGGACATCCAAAGCAGCAAGAAGTTCTTGGAATTGGGCCTGCAAACTGCGGCCGGTGTGCCTTTGCAATGTGACGAGCCCGCTGACTTTCGCACCTTCCGCATGGGCTTATTTGGTCTGGACAAATGGCATCAAGTGCCGCGCACACTGCGGCACCTGAGCGATGCGTTGGAAACCATTGCGCCCAAGGCCAAGTTGGCGGCCTGAGTGGCCTGAGTGACCGGACGAACACACGGCCCTTGGCCAACATGTCGCAGATAAAAAAATGGGCACTCGGTTGAGCGCCCATTTTCTTTTGTAGGAGCCCCGCCCCCGGGGCGATGGCCAGTGGACTGCGAAAGTCCAATCGCGGCGAGGGCGCCGCTCCCACAAGGTGTCGCTCCCACAAGGTGTCGCTCCAACAAGGTGCCGCTCCCACAAGGTGCCGCTCCCACAAGGCGCCGCTTACACAGGGGCCGCTGCCACAGAGCGCCGCCACGCACCGCGCCCAAGCAGCTTCACAAAGTGATGATGGTGCAACCCGTGGTTTTACGGGCTTCCAAATCACGGTGCGCCTGCGCAATGTCGGCCAGCTTGTAGGTCTGGTCGATGCGGATGTGCACCTTGCCGCTGGCCACCACCTCAAACAACTCGTCAGCCATTTCTTGCGTGCTCTCACGGGTTGAGATGTGGGTGAAAAGGGTTTGGCGCGTCACGTACAGCGAACCTTTGCCGCCCAAGATACCGGGCGCAAACGGCGCCACGGGGCCTGAGGCATTGCCAAAGCTGGCCATCAAACCAAAGGGCATCAAGCAGTCCAAAGACTTGTCCCAGGTGTCTTTGCCCACCGAGTCGTACACCACCTTCACGCCCTTGCCGCCGGTGATTTCTTTCACACGCGCGGCAAAGTCTTCGGTGTTGTAGTTGATCACATGGGCCGCACCATGGTCTTTGGCCAGTTGGCACTTGGCGTCGCTGCCGGCGGTGCCAATCAATTGGTAACCCAGGGCCTTGGCCCATTGGCAAGCAATCAAGCCCACGCCACCGGCGGCGGCATGGAACAAGACAAAGTCACCCGCCTTCAAGCCGCCTTGCGGCAAAGTGCGCTTGAGCAGGTACTGCGCCGTCAGGCCTTTGAGCATCATGGCGGCGCCGGTTTCAAAGCTGATCGCGTCGGGCAGTTTGCACACGCTTTGTGCAGGCATGACACGCTCTTCGCTGTAGCTGCCGGGCGGGTTGCTGGCATACGCTGCGCGGTCGCCCACCTTCAGGTGCGTCACGCCCTCACCCACGGCTTGCACAATGCCCGAGGCTTCCATGCCCAAGTTCAAAGGCATGGGCATGGCATACAAACCTTGACGTTGGTAGACGTCAATGAAGTTCAGGCCAATGGCTTTGTGGCGAATGCGAATTTGCCCAGGGCCGGGTTGGCCGACAGGCACATCGACCAGTTTCATCTCATCAGGGCCACCATGTTGGGCAATTTGGACGGTCAGGCTCATGTGTTTCTCCAGCTAATTGAGGTTGAGATCAGGGTTTAAAAATGCGCTCGCGTGACTGTGCCACGAATTCCCAGTCCATGGGCGACAGCCGCAGTGCAGCCCTCGCGTTACAGTCACCGGCATGACACAGAAACTGGCGCCGCGCACCGCACTCTTGCTCACCATCCCTCCCCTGCTGTGGGCGGGCAATGCGGTGGTCGGCCGCCTGGTGGGCCCTTTGGTGCCACCCATCACCTTGAACTTTTTGCGTTGGGTGGTGGCATTTTTCATTTTGCTGCCGCTGGCCTATCCGGTGTTTCGCTCGGGCAGTGGCTTGTGGTCGCACTGGCGCCGTTTTGGCACTTTGAGTTTGCTCGGGGTGGGCTGCTACAACGCGCTGCAGTACCTGGCTTTGCAAACTTCCACGCCTTTGAACGTGACCTTGGTGGCCTCCAGCACGCCGGTGTTCATGTTGGTCTTGGGTGCGCTGTTCTTCAAAGCGCCGGTGCGCCTGCCCCAATTGGCCGGGGCAGCGCTGTCCATCTCCGGGGTGGCGGTGGTGCTGTGCCGGGGCGAATGGACGCAGTTGCTGAATGTCGAATTCGTGCTGGGCGATATTTACGTGTTACTCGCCACAGGCAGCTGGGCCTTGTACAGCTGGCTGCTGACGCGCCGCGATGAACCCGAAGCTTTGCGCCAAAACTGGGCTTTCTTTTTGATGGCGCAGGTGGTCTTTGGCTTGGGCTGGTCGGGCAGTTTTGCCGCTGCGGAATGGCAGTTCACCGACGCCCACATCAGCTGGGGTTGGCCTTTGATTTGCGCCCTGGCTTTTGTGGCCACCGGCCCTGCCGTGCTGGCTTACCGGTGTTGGGGCGAAGGCGTGCAACGGGCAGGGCCTGCCGTTGCGGGGTTTTTCTCCAACCTCACCCCGCTGTTTGCGGCGCTGTTGTCCGCTGCTTTTTTAGGCGAGTTGCCGCACCTGTACCACGCCCTGGCTTTTGCGCTGATCGTGGGCGGGATTTGGGTATCGTCCAGGCGGTAGGGTGGGCGTTGAATTTCGGCAGCTGCATTGACACAGCGCCGAAATTCGGGTCCAGCCCCTCAGTAAGTACCCGGATACGCCCCACCGTCGGCCAGCACGTTTTGGCCTGTCAAGTACGCGGCTTGCTGGCTGCACAAGAAGGCGCAGATCGAGCCGAACTCCTCCGCGCTGCCGTAGCGACCTGCTGGAATTTGCGCTTGCTGAATAGCGCGCATTTCTTCGATGCTCTTGCCTGCTTTTTCGGCCATGGCTGGCAAGGTGGCGCGGATGCGATCGGTGTCAAAGCGGCCAGGCAACAGGTTGTTGATGGTCACGCCTTGCGAGGCGATTTTGCTGCGCGAGGTACCGGCCACAAAACCGGTCAAACCACTGCGCGCGCCGTTGGACAAGCCCAGCACATCGATGGGCGACTTGACCGAGCTGGAGGTGATGTTGACGATGCGGCCAAACCCGCGCGCCGCCATGCCGTCCACCGTGGCTTTGATCAGGTCGATGGGCGTGAGCATGTTGGCGTCAATGGCTTTGATCCAAGCATCACGGTCCCAGTCGCGAAAGTCACCGGGCGGTGGGCCGCCGGCGTTGGTCACCACGATGTCGAAGTTCTTGCCCGGGCCACCGGCCACAGTGAACACCGCATCACGTCCGGCCACGGTGGTGATGTCCTGCGCCACCGCGATCAGTTTCACGCCGGGGCCGACTTCGGCTTGCAACTTGGCCACGGTGGCATTGAGCACCTCCGCGCCGCGTGCCACCATGACCACGTTCACACCTTCGTGCGCCAAAGCACGCGCACAACCCCATCCGAGGCCCTTGCTGGCGCCACCGACCAAAGCCCACTTACCTGCAATACCTAAGTCCATCTCAGTCTCCTAGAAAAAAACAATCACACGCGCACAGGACGCGTGACCCAAAAAACACCACTGACCACCAACACCGTGCCCGCCACGATCCAGGCCGTGAAGGGCTCGTCCAGCAGCAACACCCCCATGGTGATCGTCGACATCGGCCCGATCATGCCGGTTTGCGCCGTCAATGCCGGCCCAATGCGCTCCATCGCCATCATCACAAGCAACACCGGCAAAGCCGTACACGCCGTGGCATTGAGCAAGGACAACCACAAGACTTCAGGCGCCACGGCCTCCAAGGACAGTGGTCGCACCAAAACAAACTGCCCTATGCACAACAAGCATGCCACCGAAGTCGCCAACCCGGCCAGCCGCATGGAACCCAGGCGCTGAACCAATTGACCGCTGTAAGTCATGTAAACCGCGTACGTCAATGCGCTGCTCATCACCAGGGCCGTGCCCCAAAGCACGTCAGAACCGCTCAGGCTCAACTCGTGGCCAAACACCACCAGCACGCCAGAGTAACTGACCGCCATGGCCAGTGCTTGCCTGCGGGTAATTTTGCGCTGGTAAAAAATCCAACCCAGCAACAACACCAGGGTCGGATTCAAATACAAAATCAAGCGCTCAAAGGAGGCGCTCACGTACTCCAAGCCCCAAAAATCCAAAAAGCTCGACAGGTAATAGCCGGTAAATCCCAAACCGACAATGCCCGCCACATCACGGCGCGTCAGTGCCGCTTTGCCGCGCCCAGCCCACCAAGCCATCAGCACAAACAAAGGGAAAGCGAACAGCATGCGCAGCATCAACAAGGTCACCGCGTCCACACCGTGTCGGTAAGCCAGTTTGACGATGATGGCTTTGCCACTGAAGGCAATCGAGCCCAAGGCGGCCAAAAGCAAACCCGTGGACAGAGCTGCGTTGGGCGCGCGTGAACTCAAAACCCAACCGCCTGCCCATCACGCCGCGCATCGCTGGCGGCCACGTAGCCATGCACCTTGGGGTCGCCCATGCGCCAAATGAACTGGCCAGCGCCAAAGTCTTGGTAGGAGTCGTTGATGACGTCCATCTGGTGACCACGACTGGCCAAGCCCTGTACCGTGGGCGCGTGCATGGCGGCTTCGACGTTGATCGAATAGCCCGCGTTGTAGCGCCAGCGCGGTGCGTCACACGCGGCTTGGGGGTTTTGGCCGTAGTCGAGCATGCGCACCAGGGTTTGCATATGGCCTTGCGGCTGCATATTGGCGCCCATCACGCCGTAACTCATCACCGGTTGGCCATCCTTGGTCAAGAAGGCCGGAATGATGGTGTGGAATGGGCGCTTGCCCGGTGCCACCAAGTTGGCCGGGTTCAGGCCACCGGCTTGCACATTGAAACCGTGGCCCCGGTTTTGCAAACTCACACCGAACTGGGGCTCGACGCAACCCGAACCAAAGCCCATGTAATTGCTTTGAATGAAGCTGACCATCATGCCGTTTTCATCAGCTGCCGTCAGGTAAATCGTGCCTCCTTTGACCGGGTTGCCGGCGCCAAAATCTTGCGCTTTGTTCATCTGAATCAATTTGGCGCGGCTGGCCAGGTAGGCGGGGTCCAGCATTTGTGCCGGGGTGACTTCCATCGAAGCGGGATCAGCCACATAGCGGTACACGTCGGCAAAGGCCAGTTTCATGGCTTCAATTTGCAGATGCTGCGAGTCCACGCCGTCGACCGGCAAACCAGCCACATCAAAGTGCTCCAAGATGCCCAGGGCAATCAAAGCGGCAATGCCTTGACCGTTGGGCGGGATCTCGTGCAGGGTGTAGCCCCGGTAATTTTGCGCAATCGGCGTGACCCACTCGGGTCGGTAAGCGGCAAAATCTTGGGCCGTCAAAGTGCCGCCGTGCTGGGCGCTGAAGCGTTCAATGGCTTGCGCAATTTCACCGCCGTAAAAAGCCTGGCCTTTGCTTTCGGCAATCGCGCGCAAACCCCTTGCTGCGGCCTTGAACTGGAATAACTCGCCCACATGGGGCGCACGCCCCCAGGGCAAAAAGCTCTCGGCAAAGCCCGGCAGGGATTGCAACTCGGGCGTGGCCGCCGCCCATTTTTGCTGCACCACCACGGGCAGCAAATAACCGCGCTCGGCGATTTCGATGGCCGGCTCCATCAGATCGGCAAAAGGCAATTTGCCAAAGCGTTCGCTCAGCGCCACCCAGCTGCTGACTGCGCCGGGCACGGTCACCGAGTCAAAACCGCGCTTGGGCGGAGCCGCCACATCAGCGCCGTATTTGCGTTTGAAATAGTCGGGCGTCCAGCTTTGGGGCGCGCAGCCTGAGGCGTTCAAGCCATGCAGTTGCTGGCCGTCCCACAAAATACAAAAAGCGTCAGACCCCAGACCGTTGCTGACCGGCTCGGTCAAGGTCAGCGTCGCCGCAGCGGCCACCGCCGCGTCCACCGCGTTGCCGCCTTTGAGCATCATGCGCAAACCAGCTTGCGCCGCCAAAGGGTGGGAGGTGGACACCACATTGCGCGCAAAGAGTGGCAAGCGTTGGCTGGTGTAAGTGGAATTGAAATCGAAACTCATGTGGGCTCAGTCCAAGGTGATCTTGCGTTCGTTGATGATTTTTTTCCACTTGGCCGACTCGCTGGCCAGCATGGTGGTGAATTGCGCAGGTGTGCCGCCCAAGGATTCAATGCCCAGCTTTTGCAGCTTCTCAGCCACTTCAGGGTCTTTGAGCGCTTGGTTGGCGGCGGTGTTGATGCGATTGACCAATTCCGGTTTCAAGCCCTGCGGGCCAAACAAACCAAACCAGGTGGTGGACTCGTAGCCAGGCAACACATCGGCAATGGCCGGCACACCGGGGGCCAGCGACGTGCGCTGCGCCGTGGTCACGCCCAAGGCACGCAAGCGGCCATCGCGCACATGGGGCAAGCCGGTGGGCAAGGAGTCAAACAACACGTCGACTTTGCCGCTGATCAAATCGGGCATGGCCAGGGCCGTGCCTTTGTAGGGAATGTGCACCACAAACAACCCGGCCTGCGCTTTGAACAACTCCGCCGTCAACTGCACGATGGTGCCGTTGCCACTGGAGGCGTAATTCAATCGGCCTGGATTTTTGCGGGCGTAATCGATCCATTCTTGCACCGTGTGCGCCGGCGAGGTGTTGGGCACCAACATGATGCTGGGGGCAAATCCCACCTGCGCAATCGGTGTGAAGTCCCGCACCGCGTCATACGGCATTTTGGGATTCAGGTTGGGGCCGATCGAGTGCGTGCTGGAGGTGGCCAAAAGCAAGGTGTAGCCATCGGCCACCGACTTGGCCACCAGGTCAGAACCCAGCGTGCCACCGGCACCGGGTTTGTTGTCCACCACGATGGAGCTGCCGATTTTTTCGGCCAGCTTTTGCGACAGGGTGCGCGCAAAAATATCGGTGGCCCCGCCTGCGGGAAAAGGAACGACCAAGCGAATCGGTTTGCTGGGGTAGGTCTGTGCCTGGGCCAGCGCAGAACCCCAAAGGCCAGCCCACAACAGGCCGGTGGTCAGGAATACCAGAGAACGTCTTTTCATACAAAGATTTTGGCAGAGATTTCATCAAAAACGGCGCCCGAAGGCGCCGCTTTCAAAGGGGGCAGAGCCCTGTCATTCCTCGACGAAAGCTTCTTCGCGTTTGGATTTGACCGAAGGCAAGAGCACGATGACCAACAGCACCAGGGCCGCAGCCAACAAGCTGGCCGACAGACCACGCGTGACGAACACGGTCCAGTCGCCGCGCGACAAGAGCAGTGCACGGCGCAAGTTTTCTTCCATCATCGGGCCCAAGATGAAACCGAGCAACAAAGGCGCAGGTTCCACACCGAGTTTGATGAAGGTGTAACCGATCACACCGAAGGCCGCGACCATCCAGATGTCGAAGGTGTTGTTGTTGGTCGAGTACACACCGATGGCGCAGAACAGCACGATGGCTGGGAACAACCAACGGTAAGGCACGGTGAGCAACTTGATCCACATGCCAATCAAAGGCAGGTTCAAGATCACCAGCATCAGGTTACCGATCCACATCGAAGCGATCAGACCCCAGAACAACTCGGGGTTGCTGGTCATCACCTGAGGGCCAGGCTGGATGTTGTGGATGGTCATCGCACCCACCATCAAAGCCATCACCGCGTTGGGCGGAATGCCCAAGGTCAGCAAAGGAATGAAGGAGGTTTGTGAACCGGCGTTGTTCGCCGATTCAGGCGCTGCCACACCGCGGATGTTGCCTTGACCGAAAGGCACTTCACCCGGACGCAGCTTGGTTTTCTTCTCAATCGTGTAGGCCGCAAACGCCGCCAACAAAGCACCACCACCGGGCAAAATGCCCAGAATCGAGCCAATCGCCGTGCCGCGCAAAACAGCCGGAATCATGTTGCGAAAATCTTCTTTGGTGGGGAACAAACCGGTCACTTTGCCGGTGAACACTTCACGCTCGTCTTCGGGCTGCGACAGGTTGGAGATGATTTCGCCATAACCAAACACGCCCATGGCAATCACGATGAAGCCAATGCCGTCGGTCAGCTCAGGAATGTCAAAGCTGAATCGCGCCACACCGGAGTTCACGTCGGTACCGACCAAGCCGAGCAACAAGCCCAACACGATCATGGCCACTGCTTTGAGCAGGGAGCCCGAAGCCAACACCACCGCGCCAATCAAGCCCAAAATCATGAGCGAGAAGTATTCGGCGGGGCCAAACTTGAAAGCCACTTCGGTCAAAGGTGCGGCAAACGCAGCCAAGATCAAGGTACCCACGCAACCGGCAAAGAAGGAGCCCAAGCCGGCAGCAGCCAAAGCGGGACCTGCACGGCCTTTGCGGGCCATCTGATAGCCGTCGATCACCGTCACCACCGACGAAGACTCGCCTGGCAGGTTGACCAAAATCGCGGTGGTGGATCCACCATATTGCGCGCCGTAGTAAATACCGGCCAGCATGATCAGCGCCGCCACCGGGGGCAGCGCGTAGGTAGCGGGCAGCAGCATGGCAATGGTGGCCACAGGGCCAATGCCAGGCAACACACCGATCAAGGTGCCCAACAAGCAACCGATGAAAGCGTAAATCAGGTTTTGGAAGGTGAAAGCCACCCCAAAACCCATGGCGAGGTTGTCAAAAAGTTCCATCTTGTTTTTCTCCTCAGCCGGTGATGAAAGTAGGCCAGACAGGGAACTGCAATTTCAGCAGCACCACAAAAGCCAAATAGCTGCCAATCGACAGCACCGTGCTCAAGCCCAAAACTTCTTTCAAAACGAAAGTGTCACCGGCTTTGCTGACCACGATCGTGGTGCCGAAAATGGCGGCAATCAAACCCATGGCGGGCAATTTGATGCTGGGCAAACCGCCCAGCAAAATGCCAAACAACAAGTTGCCGGCAATGATGTAAAACAAAGGCTTCCAAGCCCACTGGCCAATTTTCTCGCCGTCAGCAGTTTCCACCACCAAGGACTTGAACATGATGACCGAGCCGAGCAAGGCCAAAATAATGCCCAAGACAAGTGGGAAATAACCCGGCCCCATGCGTGCGCCGGTGCCGACGGTATAACTTGTTGCTCCATAAGCAAATGATCCACCGATGACGGTGAACATCAGCCCTGAGAAAAAGTCTTTTTGACTTTTGATATTCACGAGATAGCTCCTCCAATGGTTTGGGTGTGGCGATTGTGGCGGTTTCACTGCTTCATGACCATGTGGGTTCCACCTATGTCGCGCAGGTGCCAACACGCCGCAAAGCCTCATAAAGCCTTGCCGGTCGTGGTTAACCCTTGGTTTCAAAGCACTTTACGCACTGCTTTTGTGCAACCGCGAATTTTTACAATTTCACCTGCGGTTTGAACATCTTGAGCCACTTGCTCGCCGGCCAGCCGAACTGTTGCTCCAACTGCTCCGCCCGGGCTTGCAACTCTTCGCGTGGGGGGCGCGTGGGCACACGCTGCGCCATCACAATGGTATTGCCCTCACGGGTGGGTTTGAAGTCCCACACCGCGTCTTCACGAAAAACTTGGCTGATTTTTTCCAAGCTGCGCTCGTAACTGGAAGAGCGGCCAAAAAGATTCACCGTCATGCAGCCCTGCTCGGTCAACAAGGCGCGGCAATGATCGTAAAACTCCACACTGTCGAGCACTGGCAAGGCCGCTTCGTGGTCGTACAAATCCACATGCAACAAATCGACCGTGGCCTGCCACTCGGGCTTTTGAATCTCTTGCCCTGCATCGGCCAACACCACCCGCAAGCGCTCGTCATCGGGGGGCAATTTGAACCAACCACGGCAGGCATTCAATACACCGGGGTTGATCTCAATGGCTGTACAGGTCATCTTGAGCTTTTGATAACAAAACTTGGTCAAGGTCGAAGCACCCAAACCCAGCTGCATGGCATGTCCACCCACCACCGTCTCCGGGTCCAAGAACAACAGACCGACCATCATCCGCTGCACATACTCCAACTCGATGTCAAAGGGTTTGGCGATCAGCATCGAGCCCTGAATCCAGGGGGTGCCTAAATGCAAATAGCGGATGTGGCTGTCTTCGGAGAAATTGACTTCAGGGAGGTGGGTGGACTTGGATTTGCGCATGAGGGGTATTTTCACTCAACCCCTGTGAAAGCGGTTTCATCTATTTCGGTTTACATTTGATCTCTATGCAACCCTCTATTCTTTGTGCCATTAGCTTCTTATGAGAACCAAAAGACCTGGCAAAGAAAACTCGCAGATCGTGACTTTGGACATGGTGGCCAAAGAGTCCGGGGTATCACCCAGCACGGTGTCGCGCATCTTGAATGGCACAGCCACCGTCAGTGAGGACAAAAAAAAATCGGTGGATGCAGCCATCGCGAAACTGGGCTTTGTGCCCAACCCGGTGGCACGCGGCTTGGCCGGCGGTCGTACGCTGAGCATTGGGGTTGTGACTCAAGCTTTAGACAGTCCTTTTTATGGCGCTGCCCTGCGCGGTATTGAAGATGAATTAGACCCAGCCGGTTACAGCTCACTTTTTGTCAGCGCCCATTGGAATCAGGCTTCTGAAGTTCGCTGCATTGACATGCTTCGTGCACGTCGGGTGGATGGTCTCATCTTGCTCAATGGTCGAATGAGTGACTCTGCACTGAAATCAATTGCCAAAAATATCCCTGTCGTGGTCACTGATCGCAACATCAAAGGCAGTGGCCTTTTCTCCTTGAATTTCGACAATTTCAACGGTGGCTTTCAAGCAACGCAGCACCTGATCCAACTGGGCCATCGGCGCATCGCTTTCATTTCGGGCGATCCAGCCCATCCCGATGCCAATGAGCGTTTCAAGGGCTACGTCAGCGCTCTTGAAGCCGCCAACATTGCCTTCAACCCTGATTTGGTGGTTCCTGGTGAATACCATGAAATCAGCGGACTGTTGGCTGTTGACCGCCTGCTGGCCAGTCAACAGCAGTTCACCGCCATTTTTGCCGCCAACGATCAAATGGCTTTTGGCGCCGCCTTGAGTCTTCACAGACACTCTCTGCGAATTCCCGACGATGTGTCACTGATGGGATTTGACGACCTGGCCAACTCTTTGTACTGCGCCCCCCCACTGAGCACCATCCATCAACCTGCATACGAACTCGGCCGGCTCGCTGCCGCATCCATGCTTCAACTGCTGTCAGGCCAGAAACCCACGGCCGTGATGCCTCCACCGGTCCTGATTGCACGAGAGTCCACGCGACGTCTGCGGGTCTGACCTCGGGATTACCCGAGTTCGTATCGCCAATTTTTCTTCCTATAATTCTTGAAAGCGCTTTCAAACGGTGTTGCATTGCACACCGTTTGAAAGCATATCCGCCCTATTCATGCACAGGAATTCGCCATGCCCCTGGTCCCGCTGCCCTTTGCCAACTCGGCTCTGCGCGTTGCTGTTGCAGCATTCAGTGGGTTCCTGATCTATGGCGTTCATGCCGAAAGTCTGACCATTGCGGCTTACCCCGCTGTCGACAGCATCGCCAAATCGGCAGCCAGCGATTGGAAGAAAAAGCACCCCGAGGTGGAGCTCAAAATCATCAGTCGCTCCTTCGCCGATCACCACACGGCGATGACCACAGCCTTGTCGACGGCCTCCAATTTGCCCGATGTGATGGTGCTGGAAGTCGGTTACGTGGCCCGATTTGCCGAAAACGGCGGACTGCTGGACCTGGCGCAAGCGCCTTACAACCTCAAGGCGCATCAAGCCAAATTTGTGCCCTACGCCTTCAAGCAAGCCACCGCCCAGTCGGGCGCTGTGGTGGCAGTCCCAGCGGACATTGGCCCTGGCACTTTGCTTTACAGAACCGATTTGCTGAAGAAAGCAGGCCTGACGGAATCCCAACTCACGGCCAGTTGGGATGCCTATGTGCAATCGGGCGTCCAACTCAAAGCCCAAACCGGCGCCTACCTGATGCCGCATGCCCGCGACATGAAAGACATCATCATCCGCAGCAACCTGCAAGCTGGGGAAGGTTTGTACCTGGACAACAAGGGCAAGGTACTGATCAACACGCCCCGTTTTGAGCGCGCCTTTGAACTGGCGCGCCAAGTCCGGGCGCAAAAGCTGGATGGCAAGATCAACGCTTGGTCCACCGAATGGACTGAAGGTTTCAAACGCGGGCAAATTGCCACCCAAATGTCGGGGGCTTGGCTGGCTGGCCATTTGAATAACTGGATTGCCCCTCAAACCAAGGGACTGTGGCGTGCTGCTCAGTTGCCCGAGCGCTCTTGGGCTTCTTGGGGCGGCAGCTTTTACGCCATCCCCAAAGGCAGCCCCAACAAGGCTTTGGCCTGGGAGTTCATCCAGATGATGACACTGCAAGCCGACTTGCAGCTCAAAGCCTTCAAGGCCGAGGATGCTTTCCCCGCCTTGCTGGAAGTACACAAAGACCCCTTCCTGGATCAACCCATTGATTTTCTCGGCGGTCAAAAAGCCAGGCTCTTATGGCGCGAAGCCGCTCAAAAAACCAGCGCCATCGACGTGCACAAGCTCGACCCCATTGCTGAGGAAATTGTGAACACTGAGCTGGACAAAGTACTAGACCAAGGCAAAGACATTCGCAAAGCCCTGCAGGACGCACAAGCCCTGCTGGAGCGGCGCGCCAGAAGGTAAGCAGCGATGACGGCCCCCTCTTCACCGCGCCGTTGGCTTTTAACGGCTGACACCGTGCCCTATATCTTGCTGGCACCTTTTGTCATTTTGTTTTTGGTTTTTGGCCTGTTCCCGCTCGGCTTTTCTTTGTTCTTGGCGTTTCAGGCGTGGGAGCCTTCTGCCGGTTTGAATTCGATGAAATTTGTGGGTTGGGAAAACTTCACCTTTGCCTTAGAGGACGAATGGTTCTGGAAGTCTTTGCGCAACACCGCCTGGCTGGCACTGGTGTCGGGCGTACCCCAGCACCTGGTGTCGATTCCCTTGGCTTGCTTCATTCACAACGCTTTCAAGCGTTGGCGCAATGCCGTCATCGGTGCTTACTTTTTGCCTTACATCACATCCACGGTGGCCATTGCGATGATGTTCACCACGCTCTTTTCAACCGATTACGGCCTGATCAATCAAGGCCTCATGGCGATTCAAACCCTATCACCCTGGGGCGCGACCGCGACCCCAACAGACTGGTTGGGGCAGGCCGAAAACATCAAGCCCGCGATCGCATTTGTCGTTTTTTGGCGTTATGTGGGATTCAACACGGTGCTGTATTTGGCCGCTTTGCAAACCATCCCCAAAGACCTTTACGAAGCAGCCACGATGGACGGCGCCAATGCCTGGAAGCAGTTTGCATACATCACACTGCCCAGCCTCAAACCCATGATTTTTTTCGGCGTCACACTGACCCTGATTGGAGGATTGCAACTGTTTGAAGAACCCTTCATCTTGACGGGCGGACGCGGCGGCACCGACCAAGCCGGCATGACCACCGCCATGTACATGTACCGCACAGCCTTTGAATTCAATGACTTTGGCACTGCCAGCGCATTGTCTTGGCTGTTGTTTGTGGTGGTGGCGATCTTGACTTGGATCACCAACCGGGCCTTCAAACCCAAGGGTTCTGGCGCATGAGTCCATCGCATTTTTTCAAAGAACGCATGACGCCGCTGGCGGCCTACCTGCTCGTCGGCGTAGGTGCGCTGGTGATGCTCGCACCTTTTTATTTCATGTTCGTGTTTGCCACCCATTCACGCACTGAAATTTTCAATCTGCCACCGCCTCTGTGGCCCGGCGACGATTTCCAACTGAACCTGTCCATCCTCACCGAGAAAATACCCTTTTGGAGAAGTCTCGGTTGGAGTTTGTATGTGGCGCTGGCTTCTACAGCGCTAACGCTGTTGTTTTGCTCCATGGGCGGCTATGCCTTCGCCATGTTTGAATTCAAATTCAAAAAATCGCTGTTTTTGCTGGTCATGGGCACCATGCTCATTCCCTCTTTTTTGAGCATGATTCCCACCTTCATGGTCATGGACGCATTGGGATGGATCGACCAACCTCGCGCCCTCTACATTCCTGGTGCGGCCAGTGCATTTGGGATTTTCTTGATGCGCCAATTCATCAGCGCTTCCATTCCGCGCGATCTGATCGAAGCGGCGCGCATGGACGGTTGCAGCGAATTGGGCATTTACGCACGCATTGTGTTGCCGCTGTTGCAACCTGCCTTGGGCACCTTGGGCTTGATCACCTTCATCGCCTCTTGGAACAATTTCATTGGTCCACTGATCGTCATGCGATCTCCCGAGATGTACACCCTGCCCTTAGCCTTGCGCAGCATGCAAAGTCCCGTCAACACCGAGTGGGGTGCCTTGATGACCGGTTCGGCCATCGCCACAGTGCCTCTGCTGATTCTGTTTGCCTTGTCATCGCGCCGACTGATCGATGGACTGACCACCGGCGCCGTCAAATAAAACCCTTGAACTCACTTGTACAACCATGAGCTCTGCACACACACTTTCACGCCAACACGATTTCCCATCTGACTTTGTTTGGGGCGTCGCCACCAGTTCTTTCCAAATCGAAGGCGCCGCCCATGCCGATGGCAAAGGCCCCTCCATTTGGGACACCTTTTGCCAAGTTCCTGGCGCGATTGCCGACGCCAGCGATGGCCTGATCGCCTGCGAGCATTACGAACGCTGGCAAGAAGATGTGAATTTGATTGCCAGCCTGGGCGTGAACGCCTACCGTTTTTCTATCTCTTGGCCACGCGTGCAACCTATGGGGCAAGGCGAGTTCAATGAGGCGGGTCTGAATTTTTACGCTCAATTGGTGGATGGATTGCTCGCCAAAGGCATTGCGCCTTATGTCACCCTGAACCACTGGGACTTGCCTCAAGCCTTGCAAGACCAGGGCGGCTGGGCCAACCGGGACACGGTGCAGCATTTTGTAAATTACGCCAGCGCCATTTTCAAACGCTTAGGCAACCGGGTGGCGGCCTACACCACCCACAACGAACCGTGGGTGATTGCGGTGCTGGGGCACGAGAGCGGCATTTTTGCACCAGGCTTGAAATCCAGAGCCATTGCCGCACAAGTGTCGCACCACCTGTTGTTGAGCCATGGCATGACCTTGCAAGCTCTGCGTGCACAAGGCTGCACCGTGCCACTGGGCATTGTGCTCAACCTCTCACCCACAGTACCCGCCACCCCGTCGGCAGCCGACCAAGCCAAAGCCCTGTTAGAAGACGGTCGTTTGCTGCGTTGGTACATGGACCCCCTCTTCAAACAAGCCTACCCGCAAGATGTCATCGATGACTTGGGAGAACAAGCGCCGCACATCGAGCCTGGCGACTTAGAGATCATTGCAACACCCATCGACTATTTGGGCGTTAACTACTACACCCGTTCCGTCGTCAGCGCCGATGGCAGCTGGAAACCCCAAAACAGTGGGCTGCCGCTGAACGACATGGATTGGGAAATCATCCCCGAATGTCTGACACAACTGCTGGTGCGCATGCACCATGACTACCCTCTGCCCCCCATCTACATCACCGAAAACGGTGGCGCCTTTCCAGACCCGTTGCGGGATGGCCAAGTGAACGACCAAGACCGTATCGCCTATATCGACCAACACATTGCGGCCATCGGCCATGCACGTGACCAAGGTGTACAGGTTCAAGGCTACATGGTGTGGAGCTTGATGGACAATTTTGAATGGTCCTCTGGCTACAGCAAGCGCTTTGGTATCGTGCATGTGGACTACAAAAACCAAAACCGAAGCTACAAAGCCAGCGCCGTTTGGTACCGCGACTTCCTGGCCTACCAGCGCCTGCAAAAAAACGGCACGCCCTCCAGCGCATCGGCCGAAAAGAACCGCGTAACCGGAGTGGTCTGACATGGGACAGGTCAGCCTTAGGCAAATTCACAAAAGCTATGAGGACCATGCCGTCATCCGTGGCATCGATCTGGAAGTGTGCGAAGGCGAATTTCTGGTCTTCGTCGGTCCCTCGGGTTGCGGTAAATCCACTACGCTGAGGATGATTGCAGGACTGGAGAGCATCACCCAAGGTGACTTGTTCATTGACGGGCAACGTATCAACGATGTTCACCCTGCGCAGCGCGGCGCGGCCATGGTATTCCAAAGCTATGCGCTGTACCCCCACATGACGGTGGCGCAAAACATGGGTTTTGCCCTGAAGATGGCGGGTGTGTCCGCCTCAGATCGCGATGCCCAAGTCAAGAGAGCGGCCGAAGTTCTGCGCATCGACCACATGCTCGCGCGCTACCCCAAAGAACTGTCCGGGGGCGAGCGCCAACGGGTGGCTATCGGCCGAGCGATTGTGCGCAAACCCAAGGTCTTTTTGTTTGATGAGCCCCTGTCCAACTTAGACGCCGCCTTACGCGTGAACATGCGCATTGAATTGACCCGCCTGCACAAAGAGCTGGGCACCACCATGATTTACGTGACCCACGACCAAGTCGAGGCCATGACCATGGGGGACCGGATTGCCGTGTTCAATCAAGGCCGCATTGAGCAATTGGGCACCCCTTTGGCGTTGTATAACCAACCGGCCAATCACTTTGTTGCGGGCTTTATGGGCTCGCCCAAAATCAACCTCTTGCATCGCCCCGATGCAGATTCACACAAGGCAGCCGCACAGCTGTGGACGCAAATGGGAGGTGATGCCGATACCCACATCGCCAGCCTGGCCGTGAGACCTGAGCATCTGCAGCTGGGTGCGCGCGATCAAGGGGCCCCTGCGCAGGTGGTGTTGGCTGAACATTTGGGCGACTGTGTGATCGTGCATTTGCGCTTAGAAGGCAGTGAAGAATTGATACGCGCCAAACTCACAGCCGACGAAGGGCATTGGTCATCCGGTCAAATGGTCGGCGTCCAAGCACCCAAAGCGCACATCTTGAAATTTGACGCCAAAGGACTTCGCCTTGACTGAACCTCTTGAATAAGGATGATCTGTCAACAGATTTTCAAGCTTGCATAGAAGTTCAAAAGCCCCAGCTTCACTGAAGCTGGGGCTTTTATACAGGCCCATGCGTTTCACATGGGCTTATTTTTATTTAGACCAGTAAATTTCATCGACCCCAATTTCTGTCGTTTGGAACCGGGTGTTGGATGTTTTACTGTAGCGATCAGCCACGACAAAGGGTTGGGTCACCTTTTGCAGATTGAATGTGGCTACAGTGTCCGAATTGCCATAAGAAGGCGCACCCGCTGCACGCAGTACTGACATGGGAATGCTGACCTGATGCCAGGCGCCGTCATTCGAATAACCGTATTGCCCCGAAGTAAGGGCCACATACACGTCATACCCCGAGCTGCCAGACCCTGTCAGAAAACCAAACTCCAACTTGCCTTGATAAGTGGTTTTGATCCTGAAATTCAAAGTCCCATTGGCAAATTCCGACAAATCATACTCATTGGATTTGGGCTTGAAGAACAAACCCCAGCCATAATTTTTCCCAGGGTCGCTAGAGGTGTTGGGGGACGGTACGATTTTCAGGTAATTGCTGCCCTCGTAGGCAGCGCCAGCCGGCGTATCCAAAACATAGCCATACGCATTCGCAGGTGTATCCCAACCGTAAATATCAAAATTCGTTAAGCGAACTTCGGAGGCGTTGGTGGCATCCGCAAGCAATGTAAATCGGTTGGTGCTCACTTTGACATTGGCCGTATCAGGATAAAACACTGCAGCTGCATCCGCAGGCAGGGGTTCACGAATACCAGCAGGGTAAAGATCGTGGACCGCATACCTGGCCTTGCGCTCGACAGTGAACAAGCCCCACTTGTCGTCGCTGCCTTTCCATGGTTCATCGAAAGCAGAAAAAGTGAATATGGCTTTGGGTTTTGCTGTTTCGGTCGAGTTGAGCCAAGCACTCATGCCATCGAAATATTTTTTCTGATTGGC
The DNA here is from genome assembly GCA_947448325.1 of Comamonadaceae bacterium. Lineage (GTDB taxonomy): Bacteria > Pseudomonadota > Gammaproteobacteria > Burkholderiales > Burkholderiaceae_C > Limnohabitans_A. Next base: position 7,331 of record CANFMK010000011.1, on the reverse strand, counting down.
TGGATGCGCGCGGTAAAACTCGCCATTGCTGGCTTCAGCCTTCCATCCAGTTTCGCCAATGATGATCGGGATTTGAGTCAAGCCAATGCCATCTAAGTAGGTGCGCACCGCACTGACGTCCGCTTTGGCACCGGCCACGGCGGCTTGCATCATGGCCGCTGCACGAGAAGACTCGGGCACTGCCAATTGCTTCCAATCCCACTTGGTGTCGCTGTGTAAAGAATCCGCCAATGTGTAGGTGTGAACAGACACAAAATCAATGGCATTCACAATTTTTTTAGGATCATTGATTTCGCCCGTATTTTTCGCAAAAAAAGCCCAGTTATCGTCGGTCGTCACGGGTTGTTTGATTTGGGAACGAACCGTCTGGATATAACCCAACATCGTTGCCGGCGGGACAGGATTCCATGTATTCCAACTCACCATGGTTTCGTTACCAACGCTGACTGCCAAGACGATATCTTTGTAGTCGTTGGCCAATTTCACGCCGCGCGCGATCTCCAACTGATTGAAATTGGTGTCGCTTTTATCAATCCAAACGCCAAGCATCACGCGCATATTGAAATTGGGGTTCGCCGTTTGTTTGGCCTTGATCACATCAAGCACCACTTTGGAAACATCCGTGGAACTGTCAAACAAACGAATCAAGGTGAATTTGCCGTCCATCAGCAATTGCAAATCCTGTTCAATGTTCGCCCTGAAATTGGCGTTGCTCGATTCCGCTGTGGGTTTGTTGTTGACACCCGCCAGCGTTGTTCGGTAGGGCGAGTAATTCACAGCTTTGCGCGTTTGAAAATCACTGGGCAATGGGCGAACATCGCTCAAAGCGCCAGGCACTACACCGCCGCCACCGCAAGCAGCCACAAGCGACATGAATAAGCTTGCCACCAGGGCGTATATCACCCTCTTCATGTTGGATTTCATTGAATTCAGATTGGTTGTTTGCATGATGTGTTCCTTCTTCGATTTCAGAACACGTAAACGGCGCCCAGGCCCGCCCAGTTACCCGATCGCGTGACCCGAGAGTCCACATTGGTGAACGCCGCATTGCCGGGCATCGACATGGGCGATAAGCCCAGACGTTCGTACGTCACCATCCCGACAAAGCCATAGACTTGGAAACCGTTGTTGAAGTTGTAGTTCAAGCCCACCGTATTCACATTCGCTGAGTTGCTTTGCCCTCGCTCACTGGGGTTGGCGGTGCTGGCTTTGCCCAAATGAACCATACCCGTTGAGGCAGTCCAAGGCCCTGTTTTGTAACGCGCACCCAGCATCCAATCGGTAGAGGTGGCGGCATAACCTTGCTTGCTTGCGCTATTCCAGTCCACGTTGAACATATTGTTCCATTGGTCCGGTGGGCCGGCCTGGGTAATCACCGCATAGGCGCCGCTCCACCGGTTGCCACGCAGTCCCCCAGACACTTCAATTCTGGAGTCAACCTGGTAGCGCGCCATCACCATCGCAATGGACTGCCCTGAACCTCCTAATTTGGTGTCATCGGCCACATTGGGTGTCAGACTGGTGAATGGGCCGTGGCTCCATGCTTGGGGATTGCCGTTACGGGTATCTTGGTACATGGCATCCACCACCAAATCACCCTTGTGGTACTGCGCGTACAACTCTAAAAATTTCGGCTTGTGGATTTTGAAGTCACGGTTACCTTGGTCATAACTGGCCTCCAAAACCAAGTCACCTTGGGCCACGTCGAAGATCCGCGAGGTATAGCGCACCGCGTTGGTCAAGAGTCCATAGCCAGCGCCGCTTGAGCCCCAGACATCAGCCACACCCAGGTTGGTACCGTAGGGGTAGTCGGCAATGCTCCAGGTGCGGGTTGTCATGGCCCCCATGCGGATACTGCCGTAATCGTCATGGCTGACTGCGATGTTTTTCTCATACCAAAATCCGGGGATATCTTCCGCGCCATCACGCCAACGCTGACTCAACAAAGCGTTGAACTTAAAGCCACCCCCCAAGTCATATTTCGCACCCAACCAAGGCTGAAAAAGGGTCACATGGGTATTGGAGGTGCCATAGGGCCGACCGGGTACCAAATCATCGGCCCACAGACGCTGCTTGTTTTCAGAGGGATACAACTGACAGTCCGTGCAGTGGTTGCTGCCTCGCTGCACCTCCACTTTGCCAAAACCAGTCAAGCTGAACATGCCTTCGGGCCCAAAGTCGATCGCCCAAGCAGGCGTCGACACGACAAACATGCCGCACATCGCGGCCACAAGTTGACTTTTCAGTCGGCTCTTTGGCGTGGGCAGGCGCCCTGCGGCAAGGCGTGTAGGGGTCTGGAATATCGTCATTGCTGTGTCCATTTTGAAAGCGCTTTCATTTTGAATCATAAAAGATTTAAAAACTGCATTCAAGGTTCAGCCGTAAAGGTTTACCCTAGCATCTGATGATTTGAGGTGATGGGATTCACAAACCCTCGCAAAAAAGGGAAAACCCGCATAGCGTTCTTGAAAGCGCTTTCATATAGTGACTTTCCTCCCGTGAAGACCCTTCTGAAATTCAATCTCGCCATGTCACGAATCAAAGCCACTGTTGTTATTTTGCTGCTGTGCACCCTCTTTTCTGGGGTGAATGCACAGACATTACAAGCCGGGGCGGGCGCGTTGTTACTGTCCCCTCAAGGTGGCGACAAGGGGCCGCCAGCAGCGCCCTACCGCTCAGATGCCCTGCTGCGCACGGCGGCGCAAACCAACCAGTGGTATTCCAGCTTGCTGTTTCACGCCACACCGGAGCCTCTGTATGCGCACCCACTGAGCGTCAGGCCCACGGCCAAGGGACTGGAAATGGCCTTGCCCGTCAAAGCCGTGATCCCCACCGAACGAAAAGATGTGGAAATTCATTACGCACATCAAGCTGCTTTGACTTTTTCACCGCAAAGTTTCGCGCCCTCCAAAGCGGTGCTGAGCAAGGCCTCCGATTGGTCCATTGACATTGGGATGTCGCAAGGCGCCAACCAATGGACAGCCACGGTGGCTCACGGCAGCCCTTATGTGTTTTTCAGGCTGACAGGGGACGTGCTGATTGATTTACCTGTGGCCCCAGAACACCGGATCGACAATCCAGACCCCCGCATTTTGGCCCTGCAACTGCAAGACCGCGCTTATGCCGTTTTTGGCCCCACAGGTGTCCGCTGGGAAAAAATCAACGCCACCCAATGGCGCGGTCATATGCCCCCCGGCAAAGGCTACTTCGCAGCCGCTGGGCTGCCCCAGACCGACAGCGCCACCCTGGCCTTGTTGTCTCGCCATGCCTACGCTTTTGTCACCGATACGCGTGTGAACTGGGCCTATACGCCAGAAAGCAGCCAGGTTCAATCAACCTTTGAAGTGAACACCCAGCTGATGGAGGGGGCGATTGACACGCCCTTGCTCGGTTTGTACCCGCACCAGTGGCACCGCAATGCCAGCCTGCCTGAGTTGGCGCCTGTCAGCTACAGCAGTCTGCGCGGCCCCATCAAACTGCTTGCAGCCAAACGCTTCAGTACCCGCAGCACTTACCAAGGCTTTGTGCCTTATTGGCCAGGGCTGACGCAAAGCCCCGGTGACTTCAAAGACATTATGAAAACCGATGTGCGCAATGCCCGCCGCATGATGTTGGAGATCGGACAAGGCCCCTATTGGCAGGGCAAAGGTTTACAACGCATCGGCAAATTGATGGATGTGGTTGAGCAACAGGGCGATGTGACTGCGCGCGACCAATTGCTGGGTTTGCTGAAATCTCGCATCGAACAATGGTTTTCCGGCAAAGACCGCAAGTCCTACTTTCATTTGGACAAAGCACTCGGCACTGTGACTTCGTACCCCGAAGAATATTTCAGCGTCGAACAAATGAACGACCACCACTTTCATTACGGCTACTGGATTCGAACCATGGCCGATATCGCCTTGCGCGACCCCCAATGGGCCAGCAAAGCGCAATGGGGCGGCATGGTCGATTGGCTGATTGCAGACATTGCCACCGCTGAGCGCGGCCTCAGCGACTTTCCTTTCCTGCGCAACTTTGATCCCTACGAAGGCCATTCCTGGGCCTCGGGCGTCGGCCTTGGAGCGCACGGTAACAACCAAGAATCTTCCTCAGAAGCCATCAACGCCTGGGCCGGACTGATTCTGTGGGGGGAGATCACCCGCAACCCTCGCTTGCGCGATCTGGGAATCTATCTGTACACCACCGAAATCGAAGCCATTGAGCATTACTGGTTTGATGTGCATGGGCTGGTGCTGCCGCCCGAGTACCGCAACGTAGAAGTGAGCATGCTGTTTGGCGGCAAGATCGCCCACAACACCTGGTGGATCGATGAGCCCAGGCAAATCAAAGGCATCAACTTATTGCCGATGACCACGTCGTCAACTTACTTGGGCCGCCACCCCGCCTATATTGAGCGCAATATGGCCGCCCTCAAGCCCGAGATGGCCTTGTATGCCAGCCGAGGCAAATACGCCAACCCGCCCGATATTTGGCAAGATATTTTTGCCAAATACCTGGCCTTGGCTCAACCGCAACAAGCACTTGACGAATGGAAACGCTGGGGCTCTTTTGAATTAGGAGACACCCGTTCGCACGCTCTGCACTGGATGCTGAGTTTGAAAGAAATGGGAACTCCCGACAGCAGCGTCACCGCCAATACGCCTTTGTTTGCTGTGTTCAAAACACCGGATGGGCGCAAGACCTACCTGGCCTTCAATGCCGGCCCCGGCGAGCTTCAAGTGCAATTCAGTGATGGCAAAAAAATGACAGTGGCAGCCGGAAAGCTGGCGCGTGAACCGTAATCCAACAAGACCCTGGCTCTCGCTGTTGTTGATGTCTTTGACCGCTTGCGGCGGTGGTGCCAGCAACACCCCCAGCGCCAACATCACCACACCCACCACCCCCATGCGAAACGCTGAAATACCCACCATCAATGCCGCTGACAAATCCGGCTGGCGCTTGGTGTGGTCTGACGAATTTGACGTCAATGGCCTGCCCAACCCACGTCAATGGACGCATGACACCGACCACAACCGCGGCGGATGGTTCAACAACGAGAAGCAGTACTACGCCGCCAATCGACTGGAAAACGCGCGCGTCGAAAATGGCCAGCTCATCCTCACGGCACGCAAAGAACGTTTGAGCAGTGCCGCCGATTTTGGCGGTCAAAATTACACCTCGGCACGCTTGATCACGCGCGGCCTGGCCAGCTGGACCTATGGGTTCTTTGAAATCCGCGCCAAGATGCCCTGCGGCCAAGGCACCTGGCCGGCCATCTGGACCTTGGGAGTCGGTGGCGCCAACGGACTGGTCTGGCCCGACGATGGCGAGATCGACATCATGGAATTTGTGGGCAGCAAACCTACGGTGGTTTCGGCTACGGTGCACACCGCCAAATACAACTGGCAAGGTGGCATTCCACCCACAACCCTGACTGCGGCTGTGCCCGACGCCTGCACCGCCTTTCACAACTACCAAATGACCTGGTCACAAGACAAGATCAGCATCGGGGTGGACGATCGGATTTACTTTGAATACATCAACCCGAAAAATGGCGACCTTCGCGCCTGGCCCTTTGACCGCCCGCAATACCTGTTGCTGAACATCGCCATTGGTGGCGACCTGGGCGGGGCTGTAGACGACCGGATCTTTCCGGTGGAAATGCAGGTTGAACACGTGCGGATCTACCAAAAATCCAGCCCTTAAGGGGACCGAGGGTAAGTCCTTATTTCTTACCTGTTGCAATTTGAATTATCCAACTTTATTATCATGAAACCGCTTTCAGACAGCGCTTTCAAAAATTAACCACCAGGAGATACGCATGCAACGACGGACATTTCAAATTAAATTAGCAGGCATTGCCCTGGCTGCAACGGCCTTACTGGCCGCTTGCGGCGGGGGCAGTGCAACTTCGCCTGGCAAACAATCCCAAACGATTACCTTTACTTCACCGGGTGAACAAAGACTAGGTTCAACTCCAGGCGCCCTTTCCGCGAGTAGTTCGGCAAGTTTGCCCGTCACGATCACGTCTAAAACCGATGCGGTTTGCAGAGTCAGCGGAACATCACTCACGCTTGTAACCCCTGGGACTTGCACTTTGGAAGCCAATCAGGCCGGTAACGATGCATATTCGGCAGGAACTGCTCAAACTGTTTCATTCAATGTAACTCAATCAGGTGCAACAAGTACCTGCACAACGAGCACAACGCAGCAATGCTACAACTTCAGTGAAACCGGGTTGAGCATCGCTCCATTTGGGGCGGATATGGCATCTACTATTGCCAACGATCCATCCGACAATACCAACAAAACCGCAAAATATGTATACACGGCCGCAACAGATGGCTGGGGTGGCGGTACATTGAGTACTTCAGGTACGGCCAACACTGTTGTGCCCGTGAATCTAACGACAAGCAAAATTGTCACGTTACGCTCTTACGCGCCTGCAGCGGGAAAAGCTATCTTATTGAAATTTGAAAACTCAGCTGACCCTGGCAGGAACTTCCAAATCGCTGTTAACACCACTAAGGCGAATACTTGGGAAACTCTCAGCTTTGACTTTACAACGCCATCAAGCGGAACTTACGACTCAACTGTCACTTACGACCGTGTAAGTATCTTCCCTGCATTCACTGCAAACGCCACGAAAGATGCCGCTGCCACGTATTATTTTGACGAATTAAAGTACCCCATTGGCAGCACTTCATCTGGTGCATCAACTCTTAAATTTTCAACTGGTTTTGCCTCAGCAGCAGCAACTATTGAAGGCGGGCTGGTCAGCGGAAACGGAGGAAGTGATCTGGACGGTTGGAATTGCAACGGAGCACCGGCATGGTGTGGTAATGGTAGTGGTGGTAGCGGGGCGAGCAGCTTTTACTATTCTTACTACCAAACACCCAGTGTCCCTAGCGGCATGTACTCTGGAGTGGATATTTACGCGCCAGCGGTAACTAGCTTGAGCTCAACGGTCAACACAAGTGGTATCCAGATCTCGAACCAAACCAAGATCAATTTCACTTTTAACCCTAATGCAGAGTGGTTCAATAGCGCCACCAATAACTTTGCAGTAGATTTGACTTTAGGCAAAATATTCACAGTAGGTGGAGCTGCTTGCCATCAACAACTCCGAGCCATCGTGACCCCGACATCGGCTTCGGCAACTGCCTATTCGGTGAACTTGAGCAGCTTTACCGTGGTGCAAGATTGCGCAGCCGCAACCTCGGTTACAGCTGCATTATCCAATTCCCCTATATCAATAGTATCGATCAAAGGTGCAGGTGGAGTGGCCAAATTGAGCGCTGGCGGCAAAGACAGTGGAGGTAACATGTCAGTGATCGCTAATGGCGTCT
>CANFMK010000010.1 GCA_947448325.1 Comamonadaceae bacterium | reverse complement strand
GCAACAGAGAGAGTGAAAGACGGATTCATGGACGCCAAGTGTAGAGCTTTGTTCGGCGACAATCAGAACATGCCTGAGAACACCCCCACCTCCCCTGCCGATACGCAGCAGACTGCCCCCAAATTGCCCAAGTCGGACCAAAATCTGGTCTGGATCGACTGCGAGATGACCGGCCTGGACCCGGAAAAAGAACGCCTGCTGGAAATTGCCGTCATCGTGACCGACGCGCACTTGACGGTTCGCATCGAAGGCCCGGTGCTGGTGATCCACCAAAGCGATGAACTGCTGGGCAAGATGGACGCCTGGAACCGGGGCACGCACGGCAAGAGCGGGTTGATCGACAAAGTCAAAGCCTCCACCGTGACCGAGTTGGAAGCACAAGAGCTGATCGTGGGTTTCTTGCGCAAATACGTGCCCAAAAGCGCATCGCCGTTGTGCGGCAATACCATCAGCCAAGACCGCCGGTTTTTGGTCAAGTTCATGCCCAAGCTGGAAGCGTATTTCCATTACCGCAACCTGGATGTGAGCACCCTCAAAGAACTCTCACGTCGCTGGCGGCCCGAGGTGTTCAGCAGCTTTAAAAAGAAGCAGCGCCACACCGCTTTAGCCGATGTGCACGAGTCCATCGACGAGCTGATTCACTACCGGGACCAGTTCATTCGACTGAACTGAAAAGAGCCTCAAAAGAGCGCCCGCAGAAATATTTGAGGGAAAACCCGTATCTTTGTGGGATATCTGTGCCATAATCCGAGGCTGCACAGAAATCTCTGCGCTCCTTACATCTCCCTTCATGCCTTGACTCACTAAAGAGTCACTCGTCTGGGAAGGTCTTGCACCTTCCGCCCACAGCACTGAGCACCGTTTGATGGTTGATGTTTTTACAACCACTGAACGGCGCCACCCGCAGCCTTTGCGGGACGTCGTGCAAGAGAAAACACTATGACTGACACGATTGCCGTGCAGGACGACTTGTCGCCTGCCGAAAACATTTCCATGAACTCCACCGTGGATTCGACTGAAACCACCGCCACGCCGGCTTTGCAAATTCAGGCTGCGGCCATGGCCTTGCTGGTGGGCGAACCTGAAGTGAGCGCAGCGCCTGTGGCCCACACCGCCGAACACGCTGATTCGACAGACGCTGCCGCAGAACCTGCAGCCCCGAACGGCTTCGTGCTCATGGGCTTGGCCCCCGAATTGGTGCAAGCCGTAGCCGACTTGGGCTACACCCAACCCACCGCCGTGCAAAGCCGTTGCATCCCTTTGGCGATGACCACCGAGGCCAACACCAAAGGTCAGCACTATGTGGACTTGATGGTGTCCAGCCAAACCGGTTCGGGCAAAACCGCCGCGTTTTTGCTGCCCGTTTTGCACACCTTGATCCAAGAGCAAGCCGCTGAAGAAGCGCAAGAGCGCGCTGATCTTGAAGCCGCCTGCGCCCAAGCTGCAGCCAATGGCGAACCCGCCCCGAAGCGCAAAAAACGCCAAGACCCTACCAATCCCCGCAACTTCAAGGCCGCCGCGCCCGGCGCTTTGATTGTCTGCCCCACACGCGAATTGGCCCAGCAAGTGGCGCATGACGCCATCGAGTTGGTCAAGCATTGCCGCGGCATGCGCATTGCCAACGTGGTCGGTGGTATTCCTTACCAATTGCAAATTGCCAAACTGCAAAACGCCAACTTGGTGGTGGCCACGCCCGGTCGTTTGCTCGACTTGCAGCGTTCACAGCAAATCAAGCTGGACAAAGTCAAATTCTTGGTGGTGGACGAAGCCGACCGCATGCTCGATTTGGGCTTCTCGGACGACTTGGCCGACATCAACGAGATGACGCTGCAGCGCCAACAAACCATGATGTTCAGCGCCACATTCGCGCCGCGCATTCAGCAGTTGGCCATGCGCGTGATGCACGATGGCGGCTCCTCGGTGCAAAAAATCCAGATCGATTCGCCTTCTGAAAAGCACAACAACATCAAGCAAAGTTTGTACTGGGCCGACAACGCGCAGCACAAGCGCAAATTGCTCGACCATTGGCTGCGTGATGCGTCCATCGATCAAGCGATCGTGTTTGCCAGCACCCAAATCGAGTGCGATGGCTTGGCCACCGACTTGCAGCAGGACGGTTTTTCGGCCGTGGCTTTGCACGGTGCTTTGAGTCAAGGCCTGCGCAACCGCCGCCTGATGGCTTTGCGCAATGGTCAGGTGCAAATTTTGGTGGCCACCGATGTGGCGGCGCGCGGCATTGATGTGCCGACCATCACCCACGTGTTCAACTTCGGCTTGCCGATGAAATCGGAAGACTACACCCACCGCATTGGCCGCACGGGTCGCGCCGGTCGTGATGGCTTGGCCGTGACTTTTGCCGAAGCCCGTGATCGCCGCAAGATCATGGACATCGAGTCCTACACTCGCCAGCCCTTCAAGGCCGAATTGATTGAAGGCTTGGAGCCCAAGCAGCGCTTCCCCGACACCCGCATGGCCGGTGGCGGCGGCCGTGGTGGCCAAGAACGCAGTTACGACCGCAATGACCGTGGCGGCCCCCGTGGTCGCCCACAAGGCAACCGCAGCTTTGGCGGCGGTGGTGGTTTCGGCGGCGGTGGCTTTGGTGGCGACCGTTTCGAAGGTCGTCCCGCTCCGCGTTTTGAACAGCGCGATCAGCCTCGCTTTGATACACCACGTTTTGACGCACGCAAAGACGGTCGCGGCGATGCCCGTTTTGAGCAGCGTCCTGACGCCGGTCGTTTTGAGAGCCGTGGCGACAACCGCTTCGGTGGCGCACCTCGCCAAGACGGCGGCCGCTTTGAGAACCGCTTTGAAGGCGGTCGCTCTGAAGGACGTCCAGAGGGCCGTTTTGAAGGCCGTCCCGAAGGTCGCTTTGAGCCGCGCGGTGACAGCCGTCCTGCCCGCGGCGGCCCTGGCGACAAGTTTGCCCGTGGTCCAAGGCCCGTGGGCGCTGGCGGCTTCAAGCCGCACACCCCAGGCGGTCATGGCGCGCCCAAGCGCAACCCCGGCGCCAAGGTGTTGAAAATCACACGCGGCTAAATCGACCGATCAGCCTTCACGGCTGATGATGGGATGCCCAAGCCCTGAACACAGATGTGTTCGGGGCTTTTTTCATGGCCAAAGGCAGATGGGCTGGAACGGCAGGCGAAAAAAAACCGCCAAGCTTTCGCTGGGCGGTGGGCAGGGGCTGCAGACTTTAAGAAGCTGCGGCCACTTTGGCTGCACGCTGGGGCAGCTTTTCTTTGATACGTGCCGACTTGCCGCTGCGTTCGCGCAAATAGTACAACTTGGCGCGGCGCACATCGCCACGGCGTTTGACTTCGATGCTGGCGATCAAGGGGCTGTAGGTTTGGAAGGTACGCTCCACGCCTTCGCCGCTGGAGATCTTACGCACGGTAAAGCCGCTGTTGAGACCGCGGTTGCGCTTGGCAATCACCACACCTTCGTAGGCCTGCACACGCTTGCGTGTACCTTCAACCACGTTGACGCTCACGATGACCGTGTCGCCAGGTGCAAATTCAGGAATGGTCTTGTTCAGACGCGCAATTTCTTCCTGTTCCAGGGTTTGAATCAAATTCATGTTCACTCTCCACCGATCATGTTCTCGCTACGCTAGGGGCGGCGGCTGGTTTGAATCAGGTTCAAATCGCAGCTTGCCGCGGCGGACAGAGGATCGAAAAGCCCTCCATTATAGCTGTTTATGCAGTGGGCTTGTGGCTTTGCACTGCTTCGGCCTTTAGGAACGTTTCGTCTTGGGGCGTCAGCAGGCCTTGGCTTCGGGCTTGGGCGATCAACTCGGGGCGCAACTGCTTGCTCAAGCGCAGGCTTTGCTCACGCCGCCATTGGGCAATTTGCGCGTGATGCCCGGACATCAAGGCTTCAGGCACCGCCTGCCCTTGCCACACCTCAGGGCGGGTGTAGTGCGGACAGTCGAGCAGACCGTCGAGCGCCGGGTTGAAGCTGTCGAACTGGTGGCTGCCCTCGTCGTTCAATACGCCGGGCTGCAAACGGGCCACCGCATCGAGCAAGGCCATCGCAGCAATTTCGCCACCCGAAAGCACAAAGTCGCCCAAGCTGATATGGCAGTCAACATACTGGTCGATGAAGCGCTGATCGATGCCTTCGTAGCGGCCGCACAGCAAGATCGCCCCGCTGCTGGTCGACCAGTCGCTCACCGCCGCATGGTTCAACACCTTGCCGGTGGGCGAAAACATCACCAAAGGGGCTTGGGCTGCCACCACTTCGCCACGGCTGGCGCGAATGGCGCTCAAACACGCCTGCAATGGCTCTGCCAGCATGACCATGCCGGGGCCGCCGCCAAAAGGGCGGTCGTCGACACGGCGGTAATGGCCTTGGGCGTGATCGCGCGGGTTCCAAAACTGCACCTCAACCAAGCCGCTTTCGTAGGCACGGCGGGTGATGCCACTGGTGAGCAGCGGCGCAAACAACTCAGGAAACAAGGTGATGACGTCAAAGCGCATGGGGTGATGCCAGCGTGTCGCGCACCGTGGGGCGGCGTTCAGTAATCGGCTTGCCAGTCGACCGTGATGCGGCGCCCTGGCAGGTCCACGGCGTCGACAAAGGCCGAGACAAAGGGGATCATGCGCTCGGCCTCTTTGTCCGTGTCATCCCGATAAGCCAGCACCAGCACGGTTTGTGGGCCGGTAGAGAGCAGGTCTTTGACTTGGCCCATGGCCTCGCCTTGGCGGTTGACCACGTCCAAGCCGATCAAATCGACCCAGTAGTACTCGTCCTGGGCCGCGGTCGGGAAACTCGAGCGCGGAACAAACACGCGCGCACCGCGCAGCGCTTCGGCCGCGTTGCGGTCGGGCACCTGCTCGCTGGAGGCAACGACCGAGTCCGAATGGTCTTTGGCATCTTTGATCTTCAGCAGCAATGCGCCAACCCAAGGCGTGACCCCTTTGACGGGCCGATCGGGCGACAAGAGATACCAACGCTTGGAAGAAAAAAGCGCCTCGGGCGAGGCGCTATGGGGCAAGACTTTGAACCAGCCTTTGATACCCCAGGCATCGGCGATGCGCCCCACTTCGATCGCGTCTGCCGGCAATTCGGCAGGATCCAGCGAAGGGTGCATGGCCGTGCTGCAGGCGATTAAGCGGCCTTGGCAGCAGCTTGGCGAACCAAACGCTCCACAGTAGGCGATGCTTGTGCGCCGACGCTGCGCCAGTAAGTCAAACGGTCTTGCACAATGCGCAGACCTTCTTCTTGACCCGAAGCGGTCGGGTTGTAGAAACCGATACGCTCGAGGAAACGACCATCGCGGCGAACGCGCTTGTCAGCCACAACGATGTTGAAAAATGGACGGGCTTTAGAGCCGCCACGGGAAAGACGAATGACAACCATGATTTATCCTAGGGTGGAACAGACGCATGCAATGCAAGCGTCTATAAAATTCTCTCAGCGTTTGAGACACGCAACTGGCCACCCGGCCAGTGACACACTGAAAAGCCTTTGATTATAACCCCCAGATTGATCCGCATGCCATTGATCCGTCCCAGCACCGAGCAAGACATCCCGGCCATCACGGCCATTTACCGTGAACACGTGCTGCACGGCACCGGCACTTTCGAGATCGATCCCCCCACCGAAGCGGACATGACGGCCCGCCGCGCCGATGTGCTGGCCAAAGGTTTACCGTACTTGGTGGTTGAAGATGCGGGGCTCGTGCTGGGCTTTGCCTACTGCAATTGGTTCAAACCCCGGCCCGCCTACCGCTTTTCGGCGGAAGATTCGATTTACATGGCCAGCAGCGCTCATCGACAAGGCTTGGGCCGCGCCCTGCTGGCCGAATTGTGTGGGCGCGCCGAACGCGCGGGCGTGCGCAAACTGATCGCGGTGATTGGCGACTCGGCCAACGCAGGCTCTGTAGGTTTGCATCAAGCTTTGGGTTTCACCCTCGTGGGCACCATTGCCGCCTGTGGCTGGAAGTTCGAGCGCTGGCTGGACATTGTGCTGATGGAAAAGCCTTTGGGTTTGGCGCATACACAATCACCAGCCCTGGACAACGCGCAAAGTCCTCAATAATCGAGGCCTATGAAAAACAAAACACTGGCCGCATGGCTCGCCTTTGTGGGAGGGCCTTTGGGCTTGCACCGCTTTTATTTGTTCGGCTGGAGCGATGTGGGGGGCTGGCTGCTGACAGTGCCCACGGCGCTGGGAGTGTATGGCGTTCAGCGGGCTATGGCCTTTGGCCAGGACGACGCGCTCAGCTGGGTGCTGATTCCTTTTGTGGGCTTCACCATGGCCGGCTGCGCCCTCAATGCCATTGTTTACGGCTTGAAATCAACGGCGCAATGGAATGCCCAGTTCAACCCCCACGCGGACCTTGAAGCTGCCGCAGGCCAGACCCAATGGCTGACCATTGGCGCGGTGGCCTTGTCCCTGCTGCTGGGCACCACCGTCTTGATGTCGAGCATCGTGTTCAGTTTTCAGCGCTACTTCGAATTTCAGATCGAAGAAGCGCGGCTGATCAGCCAGTGATAGCCTAGAAAATTTGCAGGCTGACCCAGTAGGCAATCGAAGCGACAAACGCGCTGGCTGGAATCGTCAGCACCCAGGCCCAAACGATGTTCCCCGCCACACCCCAGCGCACTGCACTGGCACGCTGTGTCGAACCCACGCCCACAATCGCACCGGTGATGGTGTGGGTGGTGGAAACCGGAATGCCCAAAGAGGTGGCCAAGAACAGGGTCAAGGCGCCGCCCGTTTCAGCACAAAACCCACCGACCGGTTTGAGTTTGGTGATACGTTGACCCATGGTCTTGACAATGCGCCAGCCACCGAACATGGTGCCCAAGCCAATCGCCATGTAGCACGACACAATGGTCCAAGTGGGTGGCGAGGTGTCTGTCGCAGACACATAGCCGGTGGCCACCAACAGCATCCAAATGATGCCGATGGTTTTTTGCGCGTCATTGCCGCCGTGACCCAGGCTGTAGGCGCCCGCAGACACCAGTTGCAAACGGCGAAACCACTTGTCCACTTTGGATGGGCGTGCGCGTTTGAACACATTGGCCACCAGCACCATCATCAAAGAGCCCAGCAAAAAGCCCAGAATCGGCGAGACGAAAATAAAGGTCACGGTCTTCATGATGCCCGCCGAGATCAGCGTACCGGCGCCGGCTTTGGCCATCACCGCGCCGACAATGCCGCCGATCAAAGCATGCGAGGAGCTGCTGGGAATGCCGTAGTACCAAGTGATCACGTTCCAGGTCACGGCGCCAAGCAAAGCGCCGAACACCACATGGGTGTCGACAATGCCCGGTTGCACAATGCCTTTGCCCACCGTGGCGGCCACGCTGAGGTGAAAGATGAAGATGGCCACCACGTTGAAGAAGGCCGCAAACATCACGGCCTGCGTCGGTTTAAGCACACCCGTCGAAACGACTGTCGCAATCGAGTTGGCCGCATCATGAAAACCGTTCATGAAGTCAAAGGCCAAGGCCAACACCACCAACAGGATCACCACCCACAAGGCGGCTTGCATGTTTTGCATATCGAGGCTCCGCCTGGGATCAGGAGTTTTCGAGGACGATGCCCTCGATCTGATTGGCCACGTCTTCGCATTTGTCGGTGATGGTTTCCAGCAACTCGTAAATCGCTTTGAGCTTGATGACTTCGCGCACATCGGGCTCTTCGCGAAACAGCTTGCTCATGGCACTGCGCATGACGCGGTCCGCATCGGACTCCAAACGGTCGATCTCTTCGCAGGTTTTGAGCGCCGCTTCGGCCACCGCAGGATCGGCCACTTTGGCCAGCATCTTCACGGCTTCACGCACCCGCTCGCAGCATTTCACCGACAAATCCGTCAAACGCGAAATTTCCTCGGTCATCGCCCGCACGTCGTACAAAGCCATGGTTTCGGCCGAGTCCTGAATCAAGTCGGCCACATCGTCCATCAAGTTGATCAACGTATGGATCTGTTCACGATCAATCGGCGTGATGAAAGTGGTGTGAATCAGCCGGTTGACTTCTTGGGTCACGCGGTCGGCGGCGCGTTCGGCGTTGTCCACATCTTGGTTGTACTTGTCGCGCAGATGGGCATCGTTGTAGTTGGCCACCAGATTCGAGAAGGCACGCGCTGCATCGACAATCCGATCGGCATGCTGATTGAACAATTCAAAAAAATTACCTTCTTTAGGCAGCAACTTACCGAACAGCATGAGAGCTCCTGAATTTATGAGATGTCAAACAGATGACAAATGTGTGAATATCACGTGACGCAGGCGAGTGTAACCGCTCGTTGCACAATCCCAAGACAACGCAAGTCCCCTTGCATACACAGAAATTGGCATATGTTTTTCAAATTATTTGGCCTGTCTGGCGCCTGTTTTGCGGGCTTGAGCGTGATCCTCAGCGCCGCCTTGGCGCACCTGCCGCAGTTCGCCTCGGGCGTGCCCCCGATGGTTCAATCGGCGCTGAACCTACAGCAATTTCATGCCCTGGGCTTGTTGATAGTGGCTTTGGCGATTCAACAACGGAGCCCGAATGGGTGGTTGGTACTCGCCGGAGGCCTGATGCTGACCGGCATGCTGCTGTTCAGTTTGAACATTTATGCCCGCCACTTGCTGGGTTTTGACGCTTTAAGAGCCCTGGTGCCTTGGGGCGGGGGCTGTTGGATTGCGGCTTGGTTCGCTTTGGCCTTCGGTCTGATGCGCAAGCTTCCTAATGGCAGCGATTGAAAGTTTCAATCACAAGCGCAGATGATCGGGCTTATGATTGCAACTAATGAGATCACTCATTCGATAGTTTTTTTAAACCAACCCAAGGAAACACCATGTCCCTGATCAATACCCAAGTCCAGCCTTTCAAAACACAAGCTTTTCACAATGGCAAGTTCATTGAAGTGACCGAGCAAAGCCTCAAAGGCAAGTGGAACGTGCTGATTTTCATGCCCGCCGCTTTCACTTTCAACTGCCCCACCGAAATCGAAGACGCGGCTGACAACTACGCCGCCTTCCAAAAAGCCGGTGCCGAGGTCTACATCGTGACCACCGACACCCACTTCTCGCACAAAGTTTGGCATGAGACTTCGCCTGCTGTGGGCAAAGCCAAGTTCCCATTGGTGGGTGACCCCACACACGCACTGACACGCGCTTTTGGCGTGCACATCGAAGAAGAAGGCCTGGCACTGCGCGGCACCTTCATCATCAACCCCGAGTTGACCATCAAGACCCTGGAAATCCATTCCAACGAAATCGCCCGTGACGTGTCTGAAACCCTGCGCAAGCTGACCGCTGCCCAGTACACCGCCGCCCACCCCGGCCAAGTGTGCCCTGCCAAATGGAAAGAAGGCGCCAAGACTTTGGCTCCTTCCATCGACCTGGTCGGCAAGATCTGATCCTGCCAGCAGCCTTACTGTAGGAGCCAGCCCTGCTGGCGATCGATACCTGATCGCTTGCAGGGCAAGCTCCTACAAGAGCCCTGCCATGCAGGGCGTTGAGCGCAGCGTATCCCAGCCACAAGCTGGGTGCGTTGCCCTCAACGATCCCCCAAACCTTTTGAAACCGGCCCCGCCATAAGCGAGGGTCAGGTCCTTTGCACCCTGAAACTGGAGAACACCATGCTCGACGACACCCTCAAAGCCCAACTGCAACAGTATTTGGCCTTGCTGCGCCAGCCGATCCAATTGATCGCGTCGCTGGACGACAGCGAAACCAGCACCGACATGAAGAGCTTGTTGGAAACGATTGTCAGCCTGTCCGACAAAGTCACACTGGACACGACCGGCAATGACCCACGCAAGCCCTCTTTTGTGGTGGCACGGGCAGGCGACGCGCAAGGGGTGCGCTTTGCCGGCCTGCCCTTGGGTCACGAGTTCACCTCGCTGGTATTGGCGCTGCTGTGGACGGGTGGGCATCCGCCCAAGGTGGAGCCCGACGTGATCGATTCGATCAAGGCGCTGGAAGGCGACTTCCACTTTGAGGTCTACATGTCTCTGTCCTGCCACAACTGCCCTGACGTGGTGCAAGCGCTGTCGCTGATGGCCATCTTCAACCCCCAGGTCAAAACGGTGGTGATCGAAGGCGGCGCGTTCCAGAAAGAAGTGGAAGAACGCCAGATCATGGCGGTGCCGATGGTGTTTTTGAACGGCCAAGTCTTTGGTTCGGGCCGCATGAGCGTGGAAGAAATAGTCGCCAAGCTCGATACAGGCACCGCAGACCGCGAAGCCGCCAAGCTCGATGCCAAAGACCCGTATGACGTGCTGATCGTGGGCGGTGGCCCCGCAGGCGCGGCGGCGGCCGTCTATGCCGCGCGCAAAGGCATTCGCGTGGGTGTGGCGGCCGAGCGTTTCGGTGGGCAAACCAACGACACCATGGCGATTGAGAACTACATCTCGGTCTTGGAAACCGACGGCCCCAAGTTCGCCGCCGCGCTCGAAGCGCAAGTGCGCCAGTACGGCGTGGACTTGATGAACCTGCAACGCGCTGACAAGATCGTTCCCGCCTCTGAGGCGGGAGGCCTGGTGCAGGTGCAGATGGCCAACGGGGGCACTTTGAAAGCCAAAACCGTCATCTTGTCGACCGGCGCGCGCTGGCGCAATGTGAATGTGCCCGGCGAAGCCGAGTACAAAAACAAAGGCGTGGCTTACTGCCCGCACTGCGACGGCCCGTTGTTCAAGGGCAAGCGCACCGCCGTGATCGGTGGCGGCAATTCCGGTATCGAGGCAGCCATCGATTTGGCCGGCATCGTGGAACACGTGACCGTGATCGAATTTGCCGAGCAACTCAAAGCCGACGCGGTGCTGGTGAACAAACTCAACAGCCTGCCTAATGTGACGGTGCACACCAACGCCCAAACCACCGAAATCACCGGCGACGGCAGCAAGGTCAATGGCATCCGTTACAAAGACCGCGCGACCGGCACCGAGCACCATGTTGAATTGGCCGGTGTGTTCGTGCAAATCGGCTTG
The DNA here is from genome assembly GCA_947448325.1 of Comamonadaceae bacterium. Taxonomy (GTDB): domain Bacteria; phylum Pseudomonadota; class Gammaproteobacteria; order Burkholderiales; family Burkholderiaceae_C; genus Limnohabitans_A. The sequence continues at coordinate 18,809 of CANFMK010000010.1, read as the reverse complement.
GTGCCCAACACCGAGTTTTTAAAGGGCACGATCGAACTGTCCAAGTTCGGCGAGATCATGGTCGACGCCAAAGGCCACACCAATGTACCGGGCGTGTTCGCAGCCGGCGACTGCACCACGGTGCCGTTCAAGCAAATCGTGATCGCTGCGGGTGAAGGTTCTAAGGCTGCGCTCAGCGCCTTTGACCACTTGATCCGCCATTGACCGGGTAGCGACAGACCGTGCAGACCGTGCTGAGCGCCAAGATCAGGCCATCACCTCAATCGCCTGATCCTGCACGCGCTGCAAATCTTGCGACGTGACGGCTTCGGGCATGACGTCGGCCAAAGGATGCAGCACAAAAGCGCGTTGCATCATGCGCGGATGGGGCACGGTGAGCGTGGGGCTGTCGATGCGCCCTGCGCCGTACAGCAAGATGTCCAGGTCCAAGGTGCGCGGCGCGTTCAGATAAGGACGCTCGCGCCCGGCCGCCAGCTCCAAGGCTTGCAAGGCGCGCAGCAAATCCGGCGCGGTCAGCGTGGTGGTGATCAGGGCCACGGCATTCACAAAGTCGGGGCCCTGCGCCTGCCAGGGCGCCGTGCGGTACAGGCGAGAGACTGCGGTGACGTCACATGCCGTCAATTGGCCCACGTTGTGCAGCGCTTGCAGCACAGTTTGGCGCGCATCGCCCAAATTCGCCCCCAAGGCGATACAGGCGGTCACCGGCTCACGCATGCAGGTCTTCAGTCTTGCCCGGCAGGTGCACTGCCCTCAGCGCCACCGGGTTTGCGGCGGCGACGCCGGCGTTTTTTAGCGGCATCCGAAGGCGCGGCGTCAAAGCCCTCACCTTGCAACGGTGCATCCTCGGCCTGCCCGCGTGGTGACGGAGACTTGAGCTCTTCCCCCACGGGCCGGGGTGCTCGCCGTGCCACCGGCTTGGGCCGCTCGGCCTTGGCTTGCTGCACCAAGTCTTCGCGTGTCGCGTCATCGGCCATGCTGAACTCTTGCCACCAATCGGCCAGGGTGATGTCCACCTCGGCCACATCGGCGCGCAGACGCAAAAAGTCAAACGCCGCGCGAAACCGCGCCTGCTCGACCAAACCAAACAGTGTGCTGCCCACGCGCTTTTCAAAGCGCGGTTGCATCATCCAAATTTCGCGCATGTCAGCGGCCAACTTGCCGCGCCCGGATACGTCGCCAATGCGCGCATTGAACACTTCGTCGATCGCGTCTTGCAACGCCGGGAAAGCATGCTCGCGACGCGCCAGGCGCTGCTCCCAGCCTTCGCGCACATCGGCCCACAACACGCAGGCCAACAAAAAGCTGGGCGCCACAGGTTTGCTCTCGCTCACGCGGCGGTCGGTGTCGGCCAAAGCGGCTTTGACAAAAGGTGTTTGCGCGCGCTCGACCACCACATCGAGCAAGGGGTAAATGCCTTTGGCCAAACCCAATTGGTGGAGCTGCTCGATCGAGGCCAAGGCATGGCCGGTTTGCAAGAGCTTGAGCATTTCGTCAAACAAGCGGCTTTGCGGCACATCCGCCAACAAGGCTTTACAAGCCACCAGCGGCTTGGCGGTTTTGCTTTCCAACTTGAAGCCCAAGGGGCTGAGCTTGGCGGCAAAACGGATGGCGCGGATGATGCGCACCGGGTCTTCACGGTAACGCGTGGCCGAGTCGCCAATCATGCGCAGCACGCGCTTTTTCACATCCTGCATGCCGCCGTGGTAGTCCACCACGATTTGCGACTCCGGGTCGTAGTACATGGCGTTGACGGTGAAGTCGCGGCGCGTGGCGTCTTCGTCTTGCGGGCCCCACACGTTGTCGCGCAGCACCCGACCGGTCGAGTCGACGGCGTGCTTCATGCCCGCCAACTCGCTCTTGCTGGTGCGCTCATTGCCTTTGACTTGTTCGGCCGCCGCGTTGTCCAAGTGAGCGCGGAAGGTCGAAACTTCGATCACCTCATGTTCGCGGCCACGTCCGTACACCACATGCACGATGCGAAAGCGCCGGCCGATGATGAAGGCGCGGCGAAACAGGCCTTTGACCTGCTCGGGCGTGGCGTCAGTCGCCACATCAAAGTCTTTGGGGCGCAGGCCGACCAGCAAATCGCGTACCGCGCCGCCGACGACATAGGCCTCAAAGCCGGCTTGTTGCAGCGTACGCACCACATGGATGGCGCGCTCGTCCACCAAGTTCGGGTCAATGCCGTGCACCTTGGGGCCGACTTCCACGCGTTTGCCGAAATGGGGTTTGCCTGCGCTGCCTGGGGACTGGCCCAGTAATTTAGAGATGAATTTTTTAATCATGAGAAGAGGTCGAGTATGCGCCAACCTCGGTCAGTGGCCAAAGCGCGCAAACGGGCGTCGGGGTTGGTCGCCACCGGGTGGGTGGCTTTTTCCAGCAAAGCCAGGTCATTGATCGAATCCGAATAAAACGTGGTTTCCACCGCGTCCCAGGTCCATTCGCGCTCGGCCAGCCACTGGTTCACGCGCACGACTTTGCCTTCGCGAAAAGACGGCGTGCCTTTGATTTCACCGGTGATCCAGCCCGTGGCGTCGCGTTCGAGTTCGACCGCAATCAACTCGCTCACGCCCAGTGCCGTGGCAATCGGCCGGGTGATGAATTCGTTGGTGGCGGTGACGATCATGATTTGGTCGCCTGCTTGGGCGTGTGCGCGGATCAAATCCAAAGCCTGCGGTTGAATGGCGGGCTGCACCACGGTGCGCATGAACTGCGCATGAGCACGTGCGGCTTCTTGCGCGCCTTTCAAACGCGTGGCCTCGGTCGAAAAGCGCACATAGTCATGGATATCCAGGGTGCCCGCTTGGTAATGGGCATAAAACTCGTCATTGCGCTGACGAAAGGCGTCGTTGTCGGTCCAGCCGATCTCGGTGGTGAAGACACCCCAAGAATAGTCCGAGTCGATCGGCAGCAAGGTGTGGTCCAGGTCAAACAGGGCCAGTTTCATTCACTCTCCAACATCAGTTTGATCAGCGGTATGGTGATGGCCCGCTGGGTTTGCAAGGCGTAGTGGTCCAGGTTGTCGAGCAACTGCATCAGGCTGCCCAAATCGCGTGAAAAACGGTTCAGCATGAACGCCATCACCTCGTTGCTCAGAAAAATCCCGCGCGCGTCAGCCTCTTGGCGCAGCACGGCGCGGCGTTCTGATTCGCTCAGCACCTGCAAGGCATAGACATGGCCCCAGCCTAAGCGGGTGCGCAGATCGTCGCGCAGTTTCAAATCGGCGGGCGGCATGGTGCCTGCCGCCAGAACCCAGCGCGGCGAGCCTGAAGTGGGCGTGAGCGCGTTGACAAACCAATTGAAGGCGGTGTGCTGCTGCGACAAGTTGTACAGGTGCACATCGTCCATCAGCACTGCGGTCCAGGCGGGGTCAAATTCGGGCGGAGTGTGGGTGTGGGCATCCAGGCAGCCGACTTTGAGGCCCTGTTCACGCAAAGCTTCGTGCACCGCCGACAGCAAATGGGTTTTACCCGATCCGCTCTCCCCCCACAGGTAGGTGGGCACCGGCGAGCGGGTCGGACTGCTGGACCACAAGCGCAAATGATCCAAGGCGGCAGCGTTCGGCCCTGCAAAAAAACTGGCCAAGGTCGGCACCGTGGCCAGCCTGATGTCCAAAGCCAGCTGCTTCATGCGGCGTCTGTGCCTTCGCTGGTGCGAGCGGCCGCGGGCGCGCTGTACAAATCGCTGTCGAAATAGTCTTGCCGCATACGACGCAGCGCCACCAGCAACACCGCACTGGCCGGCAAGGCCATCAGCACACCAATGAAACCCAGCAACTGACCAAAGGCGAGCAAGGCAAAAATCACCGCCAAGGGGTGCAAGCCAATGCGCTCACCCACCAGACGCGGCGTCAGGACAAAACTCTCCACCAACTGGCCGATGCCAAACACCACGCCGACCATGACCAGCGCTTTGAGCGAAGCAAATTGCAGCAACCCGGCCAGCAAGGCCAACAACAAGCCCACGCCAAAACCCAGGTAAGGCACAAACACCGCCAAACCGGTGAACACCCCGATCGGCAAAGCCAGCTCCAAACCAAACAAAGCCAAACCCATGGCATAAAAAACCGCCAAGGCCAGCATCACCAGCAATTGCCCACGCAGGTACTGACCCAGTACCAGGTCACACTCGTGCATGAAGGTGTCGTAGCGTCCGCGCCAAGGCGGCGGCACCAACACCACCACCGAGCCGACCACACGGTCCCAATCGCTTAGCAGGTAAAACAGGGCCACCGGGATCAACACCGCATTGCCCAGCACCGCCATGGCCACACTGCCGCCCAGCTTGAGCGAGGACAGGGCCGAATCCAAGAGGTCCTCCCGATTGGCGCTGAGGTATTTCATCAACTGGGCTTTGAGGCTGCCCATGTCCAGGGAGATGTTCAGCCCCCATTGCGTGAGCAAGGGGTTGATGCTGTTTTGCAGACGGTCCATCAACAGCGGGATTTGCTGCTGAATCAAAGGCCATTCGCGCACCAACACCGGCACCAGCAACAAGGCCAGCCCAACCACCGCCACCAAAGCCATCAATTCCACCAATACCACCGAGACGATGGCGGGCACCCGTGCGCCCATGACAGCCTGCAAGCGCCGCACCATCGGATGCAGCGCATAAGCCAGCATCGCTGCCACACCAAAAGGCGCCAACACCGGCGCCAGCAGCCACAACACCCCCATCAGGGCCAAAGCCACGCCCGCCCAAGCAGCCAGGCGTTGCGGTGTGAAAGTGACGGACGGGCGCTGTGGCATTTTTTCCTTGAATCAGGGTCCCAGGGACGAGGGCCTGAGCGACCCCTTAAAATCAGCGCTTGATTTTAGTCTGCTCGCCTGCGCGAGCCCCCGATTTACTTTCTGCAAGCCCTTTTGGGGCCACCTCCATGACGCAAACTCCCCTTTCCTACAAAGACGCTGGCGTCGACATTGTTGCCGGCGACGCGCTGGTTGAACGCATCAAGCCCTTGGCCAAGAAAACCATGCGCGAGGGTGTGCTGGCGGGTATCGGGGGGTTTGGCGCCTTGTTTGAAGTACCCAAACGCTACAAAGAACCCGTTTTGGTGAGCGGCACCGACGGCGTGGGGACCAAGCTCAAGCTGGCTTTTGAGTGGAATATGCACGACACCGTGGGCATCGATTTGGTGGCCATGAGCGTGAACGACGTGCTGGTGCAAGGCGCCGAGCCTTTGTTTTTCTTGGACTACTTTGCCTGCGGCAAACTGGACATCGACACCGCCGCGGCCGTGGTGGGCGGCATTGCCAAAGGTTGTGAGCTGTCTGGTTGCGCCCTGATTGGCGGCGAAACCGCTGAAATGCCAGGCATGTACCCGGCCGGTGAATACGATTTGGCAGGCTTTGCCGTCGGCGCGGTAGAAAAATCCAACATCTTGGCCGGTCAAAACGTCCAAGCGGGCGATGTGGTGCTGGGCCTGGCCTCGGCGGGTGTGCACTCCAACGGTTTCAGCCTGGTGCGCAAATGCATTGAACGGGCCGGCGCCAACGCCCCGGCCACCTTGGACGGCAAGCCTTTCAAGCAAGCTTTGATGGAGCCCACTCGTTTGTACGTGAAAAACGTGCTGGCGGCTTTGGCCGCTTTCCCGACTTCGGCCGAAAAACCCACCGGCATCAAAGCTTTGGCCCACATCACCGGCGGCGGTTTGCTGGAGAACATTCCCCGTGTTTTGCCCGAAGGCTTGGCGGCGCACCTGGTCAAAGGCAGCTGGCCGCAAACCGAACTCTTTGCCTGGCTGCAAAACACAGCCGGCATTGACGACATCGAAATGAACCGCACCTTCAACAACGGCATTGGCATGGTGGTGGTGGTGCACCCGGCCGATGCCCAGGCTTGTGCGGCCACGCTGCGCGCTGCGGGTGAGCAGGTCTATGTGATTGGCGCCATTGCGCCGCAAGGCTATGGCGCGCAGGTGATCGTGGCTTAAAAGGCCTTACAAGGCCTTCAACTCGGCCAGTCGGTCCGACAAATAGTCGGCGTCCGCGGCCATGGGGGCATGCGCCAGATAGTGCGTCAGATCGTCAATGGCTTGGGCGTGCCGCCCCAATTGGGCATGCAGCAAGCCGCGATCACGCCATTCAGGCCACGCCTCAGGCAACAAAATGACCAAGCGGTCCATGACCATCAAGAGCCGTGCATCGTCGTCTTGGCTGCGGAAAATCTCTTTCAGGTTGTGCAGCATGCGCGCCAGCAAATCGCGCGGCGGGCAGGCTTGCAAATGCAACTCCAGCGGCGCATCGCCATCTTCCATGACCTCGTCAAAACGGCGAAACGGGGCCAATCTTTCGGCCAGTGTGTCCAGCCCCAAGGACTCGCCATTGACCGGGTCGAGCACCACCAAGCCTTCATCGAGGGTGACCTTGACCAAAAAGTGACCAGGAAAAGACACGCCCTGCGCGCTCAAACCCAGGCCCCGCGCCAACTCCAACCAAATCACCGCCAATGAAATCGGAATGCCCTTGCGGGTGCGCAGCACTTCAGACAGGTAACTGTTTTCGTGGGCATAAAAGTTGTTGACGTTGCTGCTGAAACCCAAATCGGCATAAAAAAACTGGTTGAGCATGGCCAACCGAGTCAAGCCATCGGCGGCTTCAGGAATGCGCTGTTGCACACGGGCCAGCAAGCGGTCCACATCGGCCAGCACCTGCTGCACATCCAAACCTTCGTCTTCGTCTTGCGCCAAACTCGCGGCCGCTTCGAGCACAGGGAAATCGGCATCGCTTTGCACCAAGCTCTCAAAATAGGCCAGCGGCGTGATGGTTTGGAATTGGAAATTCATGGCGCTGGCGTTCTAGCGCTTCACAAACTGACGCCATTGCAAACCACAGGCCCACAAGGCGCCCAGGTACAACAAAGCCGAACCGAGCATCACCAGGGCCAAGTAGCCGATGCGCAAACCGCTTTGGCTGCGCAAAGCCACCCAGGGCAGCGCTTGATTGGCCCATACCAAGTAGCCCGCCAGCAGGGCGCAGCCCAAGCCCACTTGCAGCGCAAATTTGCCCCAACCCGGCTCAGGCTGGTAACTGCCTCGTCGGCGCAAGCCCCAGAGCAATAAACCCGCATTCACCATGGCCCCCAGGCCGATCGACAAGGCCAGGCCCGCATGCGCAAAGATCGGCACCAACAGCACATTGAACAACTGCGTCAGGCACAGTACCAGCACCGCAATGCGCACCGGGGTTTTGATGTCTTGATTGGCATAAAAGCCCGGCGCCAGCACCTTGATGGCCACCAAACCCAACAAGCCGCAGCCATACCCCATCAAGGCCCAAGTGGTTTGCTGCACATCGCGATCGGTGAAAGCACCATAGTGGTACAGCACCGCGACCAATGGCTGAGAAAACAGCAAGAGCGCCACGGCGCAAGGCAGTGTGAACAGCAGCACCAAGCGCAGACCCCAGTCCAGCATGGCGGAATAGCGCGCCGAGTCGCCCGTGGCTCGGGCAGCGGCCAGTTGCGGCATCAACACCACCCCCAGCGCCACCCCCAGCATGGCGGTGGGGAACTCCATCAAGCGGTCGGCATAGGTGAGCCAACTGACGCTGCCCGGGGTCAGGTGCGAGGCGATTTGGGTGTTGATCAAAAGCGAGATTTGCGCCACGCCAACGCCCAACAGGGCCGGCCCCATGAGCTGTGCAATGCGTCGGGTGGCCGGATCGGCTGCGGCGCTGCGGATTTTGGACAGGCTCAGGCCGATGGAGGGCATGACGCCCAAACGCCTGAGCGCGGGGATTTGCAGGGCCAGTTGCAGCGCACCGCCCAACATGACACCGGCAGGCAAGGCGTAAATCGGTTGCAGCCCTTGGCCTTGCAGCCAGGGGGCCCCCCACCAAGCGGCGGCAATGACACAAACATTGAGCAACACCGGTGTGGCGGCGGGGACCACAAAATGCTTCCAGGTGTTCAAAATGCCGGCCGACAAGGCCACCATCGACATGAAAGCGATGTAAGGGAACATCCAGCGCGTCATGTGCACCGCCGCATCGTATCCGTTCGGGTCTTGTTGCAAGCCGCTGGCCATGGCCCAGACCAGCATCGGGGAGAGCAGCACGCCGATCACACTGACGCAAAGCAAGGCCCAAGCCAACACGGTGGCCACATGGTCGATCAGTTGCCGGGTCGCGTCGTCTCCGTTTTGGGCCTTGCTGGCGGCCAACACCGGCACAAAAGCTTGGCTGAACGCCCCCTCGGCAAACAGCCGGCGAAACAAATTGGGAATGCGAAACGCCACATTGAAGGCGTCGGTCAAGGCGCTGGCCCCAAACAAAGAAGCCATCAGCAACTCGCGCACCAAACCGGTCACGCGCGAGGCTAAGGTCAAAAGAGAAACAACGGAGGCGGAATGAAGAAGGCTCACGTGGCGAGTGTAGCGGCCCTGCCCTGCCATGCAATGCACTGGGCACGTGCGGGCTGCAGGCCACATGGGAGGCCTTTGATGTCCTTGGCCAAAGACCTCTTTTCCTGTTACAATGGTCGGCTTTGCTGCAACATCCTCAGACACTAGGACACACATAAAATGGCATCTGGAAAACCCAAGAAAAAGAACCCGCGCCTGGCGTCGGGCCGTAAACGCGTCCGTCAGGACATCAAAATCAACGCCGCCAACACCTCGCTGCGTTCCAAGTACCGCACCGCGGTGAAGAACGTTGAAAAAGCAGTGATTGCCGGTGACAAAACCAAAGCCACTGAACTGTTTGCCAAAATGCAAGCCGTGGTGGACACCATTGCCGACAAAGGCATCTTTCACAAAAACAAGGCTGCTCGCGATAAGAGCCGCCTGTCGACCAAGGTCAAAGCCTTGGCGCTCGCCTGATCAAATGATCACCAGCCCGGCAGGTCGCGCGAAAGCACCACCCGCCGCCGTTTGAAACGGGTGCGCTGCAGCAAAGCAAAAAGCCGTCGCAAGATGGCTTTTTTGTTGTCTACACCATTTTGGAGTGAGCGATCAACCTGTAATGTTTTGCATGATTTTGACAATTTTGATATTTAAGTTACATTGAATTGACATCAATTGTGTCCTTATATCTTGGAGAAACTATGCAACTGGGAATGATTGGCCTCGGCCGAATGGGTGGCAACATTGTGCGCAGACTCATGCGCCATGGGCACAACTGTGTGGTGTACGACACCAATGCCGCCAGCGTCGCACTATTGGCCAGCGAAGGCGCCACGCCCAGCCAAGATTTGGCCTCCTTCGTCAAGCAACTCCAGGCGCCCCGCGCAGTTTGGGTCATGTTGCCAGCAGGCCCCATCACCGAAGCCACCGTCAACGCCCTGAGCGAAGTGCTGGAGAGCGGAGACATCATCATCGATGGGGGCAACTCCAACTACCAAGACGACGTTCGCCGCGCCCAGGCCCTCAAGGGCAAAGGCATTCGCTACATCGACGTGGGCACCAGCGGCGGCGTGTGGGGCTTGGACCGCGGTTACTGCATGATGATTGGCGGCGATCGCAGCGCCTTTGACCATCTCGACCCGATTTTCAAAACCTTGGCACCCGGTGTGGGCACGATCGACAAAACGCCTGGTCGTGAGCACATGAAGTCCACCGCCGAAGAAGGTTATCTGTACACCGGCCCGGCCGGCTCAGGCCACTTTGTGAAGATGGTGCACAACGGCATCGAATACGGCCTGATGCAGGCCTACGCCGAAGGCCTGGACATTCTCAAGGGCGTCAGCCAAGACGCCATTCCGGCCGAACGCCGCTACGACCTGAACCTGGCTGACATCACCGAGTTGTGGCGCCGAGGCAGCGTGGTCTCATCGTGGTTGCTGGACCTGAGCGCGATTTCGCTGGCCGAAGACCCAGAACTCAAGTCCTATTCAGGCTATGTCGAAGACTCCGGCGAAGGCCGCTGGACGATTCAAGCGGCGATCGAAGAAGCTGTGCCTGCCGATGTGCTCACCGCAGCGCTGTACACCCGCTTTCGCTCGCGCAAAGAACACACCTTTGCCGAAAAAATGCTCTCGGCCATGCGCAAGCAGTTTGGCGGCCACCAAGAACCCGGCAAGAAATAAGGCAGTCCATGGCACACGATATCGAACACGAAACCACGCCACATGGCGAGCGAGCGCCGTCTTGCACCATTGTGATTTTTGGCGCAGGCGGTGACCTGACCAAACGATTGGTCATGCCCGCGCTGTACAACCTGGCGCGCACCAACCTGCTGCCCGACAACTTTGCATTGGTCGGCGTGGACCTGCTGGAGATGAGCGATCAGTCCTTCCAAGACCACGTGGAGCAATCCATCCGCGCCTTTGCGGCCGACAAGCATTACGCCCAAACGCTGGACGAAGCCAATCTGAAACGCTTGATCAGTAGCTTGACGTATTTGCCGGCTGATTTTTCCAACCCCGCGTCCTACCAAAAACTGGGCGCCAAACTCAAAGACTTGCAAACCACGCACCACGTGAGCGACAACGTGATGTTTTATTTGGCAGTGGGTGCGCGCTTTTTTGGTGGCATCGTCGACCAACTCGGCCAGGCCGGTTTGGTGGCCGAAACCAACGCCTACTGGCGCCGTGTGGTGGTGGAAAAACCCTTTGGCCACGACCTGGCCTCGGCACAAGCGCTCAATGCCCAGTTGCGCCACAGCCTGTCGGAAAAACAGATCTACCGCATGGACCACTTCTTGGGCAAAGAAACGGTGCAAAACATCATGTTGATGCGTTTTGCCAACGGCATTTTTGAGCCGCTGTGGAACCGCGATCACATCGACCATGTGCAAATCACGGTGGCCGAAACCGTGGGCGTGGAAAAGCGCGCGGCCTTTTACGAGACCACCGGCGCCATGCGCGACATGGTGCCCAACCACGTGTTCCAATTGTTGGCCTTGACCGCCATGGAGTCGCCGGCCTCGTTTGACGCCGACGCCGTGCGCAACGAAAAAACCAAAGTGCTGAACTCGGTCCACCGCGTCGACCCGCACACCGATGCGGTGCGCGGCCAGTACGCCGCCGGGCAACGCGATGGGCAAGCACTGGCAGGCTACCGGCAAGAAGATGGCGTGGCCGCCAACAGCAGCACCGAGACTTTTGTGGCCTTGAAGCTGGGCATCGACAACTGGCGCTGGGCGGGTGTGCCGTTTTATTTGCGCACCGGCAAGGCCATGAGCAAGCGGCAAAGCGAGATCGTGATCCAGTTCAAACGCCCGCCGTTTTCACTGTTTCGCAACACCGCCACAGAAGCGCTCACTCCCAACGCCTTGGTCATCAAACTGCAGCCCGACGAAGGCGCGATGCTCACCTTTGGCGCGAAGATTCCTGGGCCGAAAATTGAAATCGGCCAGGTGAAGATGGACTTTCACTACAAAGACTATTTTCAAAATGCGCCAAGCACGGGTTACGAAACCCTGATCTACGACTGCATGATCGGCGACGCCACGCTGTTCCAGCGCTCCGACAGCGTGATGGCTGGCTGGGACATTGTCAAACCCGTGCAAGAACTCTGGGCCCAGGCCAGCGCCGCGCCTGTGGCCATGTATGCGGCAGGTTCTGACGGTCCAGCCGAAGCCGATGCGCTGCTCAAGGCCAGCGGTCGACACTGGCGCGAGCTGACCTGATTCGCGGCGCACACCCGTGTAGCCGGGGCGACTGCCCCGGCTCGTTCAGGCCGATAGGATGCGCCGGTTGGTAACCCCCTAAGGCATGGCATGAAGTTTTGGCATTTTCTTGGCGCGCTCACTCTGGGCAGCATGACGCTCTGTGGCCATGCACAAAGCGTTGCCGCTCGCGACTATCCGAACCGCCCCATCAAAATGGTGATTCCCTATGCAGCAGGGGGGCCGATGGATTTCATTGGCCGCACGTTGGGGCCACGTCTCACGCAATCCATGGGACAACCCGTGGTCATCGATAACCGCGCAGGGGCTGGCGGTGCGATAGGCACTGACGTGGTTGCCAAATCAGCGGCTGACGGTTACACCTTGCTCAACACCTCGTCCAGCCACGCCAGCTTGCCGGTGGTCTCGGCCTCGCTGCCCTACGATCCTGTCAAAGACTTCGCACCCATCACCTTGGTGGCCAACAGCGTGGGCTTTGTCATGGCGGCGCGCCCGGACCTGCCGGTGAAAAACCTCAAGGAGTTGCTGGCAGACGCCAAAGCCCATCCAGGCCAATACACCTTTGGCTCGGGCGGCGTGGGCAATGTGATGCATTTTGCGGCCGAGTTTTTGGCCAGCAGCGCCGACGTCAAATTCACCCATGTGCCTTTCAAAGGCGTGAGCCAATCGCTCAACGATTTGGTGGCCGGGCGCATCGACTTTGTCATCGGCGCCCCCACGGCGGTGTTGCCGCTGATCAAAGCCGGCAAACTCAAAGCCATCGCCATCACCGCGCGCAAGCGTTGGAGCGAGCTGCCGGATGTGCCCACCATCGACGAAGCAGGTGTCAAAGGTTTTGTCTACACCCCTTGGTATGGCTTTTGGTTCCCAGCCGGTGTGCCCGCTGAGCACGTCTCGCGCATGCGCAACGAAGTGGCCAAGCTGCTCGACGAACCCGACATCAAAAAAGCGTTTGCCGAACAAGGTTTCGCCACCGTCGGCTCGACACCGGCCGAATTCAGCAAGATCGTGGCCGAAGAGATCGCCATGAATAAAAAATTAGGCCAGCGTGTGGATTTCACGCAATAAACACACCCAAGGAGACTTTGATGCTGCACACCACACCCTCCAATTCTTGCCACCAATGCGCGCCACGGCGCAACTTTTTGACGGGCTTGCTGGCCACAGGCGCCGCGGCGGTCTTGCCCGGTTGCGCCACCACGTCCAAAGACGCGCCCCTGCCCGCTCAGGCCAAACGCGCCTTGGTGGATGTGCACCACCATGTCTGGGCACCGGCTTTTCTGAAGGGACTTGAAGCCCACAAACTGGCTGAACCGCCGGCACGCAATTGGTCATTGAACAAAACCATGGACGACATGGCCTTGGCCGGGGTGACCTACACCCTGACCTCGCCCACCACACCTGCTGCCAGCTTTGGCGATGCCGCCACCATGCGCAGCATGGCCCGCGTGAGCAACGAGTACGGCGCGCAACTGGCCCGTGACTACCCCAACCAGTTTGGTTTTTTTGCCACCTTGCCCATGCTCGACGTGGACGGCGCGCTGGCCGAAATCGCCTACAGCTGCGACGTGCTCAAGGCCAACGGCATTGCCATGCTCACCAGCTACAACGGCAAGTGGCTGGGCGACAAAGCCTTTGCCCCCATCATGGACGAGATCAACCGCCGCAAACTCATTGTCTACACCCATCCGTCCAACACCCAGTGCTGCCAAAACTTGCAAGAGGGTGTGCCGGGTTCAACCATCGAGTTCGCCACCGACACCACGCGCACCATCACCAGCTTGCTGTTCAGTGGCACGGCCACGCGCTGCAAAGACATCCAATTCATCTTCTCGCACGCGGGTGGCACGATGCCGTTTTTGATCGAGCGCTTGGTCATGCTGCCCAAGCTCAACCCCAACTTTGGCAAGATCTTGCCCACCGAGCAAGTGCTGCCCACGCTGCGCAGTTTCTATTACGACACGGCGCAAGCCTCGCACCCCGGCGCTCTGCTGTCGTTGTTGAATTTGGTGGATGTGTCGCACGTGGTATTTGGCACCGACTTTCCTTACCGCACCTCGCTGGACCATGTGAAGGGCTTGATGGCCATGGGTTTCAGCATGAGCGATCTGACGGCGATTGAGAGCCGCAACGCACAACGCCTGCTCGGCCGCGCTTAAGCCTGAAACGGCGCGGCGGTCGAGCCGCGCGCGGCCTGAACTGGCGCGGCGGTCGAGCCGCGCACGCGCAATTGCGGCGGCAACATCACTGTGGCGTCTTGGCTGCCAGGGCGCTCGCGCAGTGCATCGAGCAACAGGCGCGCCGACTTGTAACCCATCTCATAGTGTTGGATGCGCACCGAGGTGAGTGGCGGATGGACTTGATCGAGCAGCGGCATGTCGTTGTGGCCCACGATGGAGATGTCGGCCGGCACATTCAAACCGGCAGCGCGCAAGGTCTGCATGGCGCCCAAGGCAATCAAATCATTGGCCGCCACCACAGCGGTGAAGGGCTGCTTTGCGCGCGCGGCCAGCAGTTGCTGCATGGCTTGCTCACCGCTTTCAATCGCATAGGCCCGGGCCATCACCACCTGGGCGGCCACCAAACCATGGTTGTGCAGCGCCTGCTCAAAACCCACGCGACGCGCCATGCCGGTTGACAAACTTTCAGGACCCGCCAAATGGGCGATGCGCCGATGTCCCAGCGCCACCAAATGGTCCACCGCCAGGCGCATGCCCAGCATGTCGTCGCTGATGACGGCGGGCAAGTGGCCACGCCCATCGGTGCGGTTGATCAACACAATGCGCGCGCCACTTTGACGCAGGGCATCGAGCCAGACATCGTCGCGGGAGGCCGTGGCCACCAAAAAGCCTTCCACCCTTTGCGCTTGCATGCGGTCCACCGCCTGCTCAATGGCGTGGCTGCGACTTTCCGGGCGCGAGGTGTTGGCCAACAAGGCAAAGTAGCCTTCCTCGTCCAAGGCGTCCTCAATGCCGCGCAGAATCGGCGGGAACACCGGGTTGGTGATGTCCGGCAACAAAACGCCAATGGTTTTGGAGCGGCCGCGACTCAACGCCGCGGCGGCATGGTTCGGTCGGTACCCCAGGGTTTTGGCTGCCGCCTCGACGCGCGACAGCAAATCGGCTTTGACCAGATGCCGCCGCGCCGGGTCCATGGCGCGCGACACGGTGGATTTGTGCACCCCCAAATGCTGCGCAACATCTTGCAAAGTGGGGTTGGACGTTCGTAGCATCTGGGCATTTTATTGCAACCGGTCTCTTTGCAAATCCTAGGGTAAATCAGCATAGGTGTTTGATATTCAAAGCCTAAAATTGCAACCGGTTGCAAATGCAAAGGCCTGCCCATGAACGTTCCTCATTCCTCCACCCGTTTCCCCACCACCCCTGAAAGCATTCTGCCCTTCGTGCTCGAAGTGATGGAGCGCACCCCCGATCCCCGCTTGCGCAGTTTGCTGGTCTCGCTCAGCCAGCACATGCATCAGTTCGTGATCGACAACCAAGTCACTGAGAAAGAATTCGAGCGTGCAGTGGCTTTTTTGATTGGCATCGGTAAGGCCACCGGCGAGACCAAAAACGAAGTCATCTTGGCCATGGATTTGTTTGGCGTGTCCACTTTGGTGGCGATGCAAAACAACCCGCCCGGCCATGACGCTGAATCCTCCACCGCTGGCTTACTGGGCCCGTTTTGGCGTGACCATGCGCCCGTCTGCCAGCCCGGCGACAGCATTGTGCGATCCGCCACGCCCGGCATTCCCATGGAAGTGCGCGGCGTGGTGTATGACGCCCATGGCCAACCGGTGGCCCATGCCAAGGTGGATGTCTGGCAAGCCTCGCCTGTCGGTCTCTACGAAAACCAAGACCCCACCCAAGCCGACATGAATTTGCGCGGCTTGTTCACCACCGATGCGCAAGGCCGCTACTTCATGCGCACGGTCTGCCCTTCGGGCTACCCGGTACCCACCGACGGCCCTTGCGGCGAGTTGCTGGCGGCGCAATTGCGCCACCCCAACCGGCCCGCCCATCTGCATTTCATGGTCTCCAGCCCAGGGCACAAAGTGCTGATCACTCAAGTGTTTGCGGACGACGATGTGAACCTCACCAGCGACCCGGTGTTTGGTGTGACCGCCCCCTTGGTGGGCCGCTTTGCCAAACACACCGACGGCGCCACCACCACCGCGCAACTGGAACAAGACTTTCATTTGGTGCCCGGCGAGATGGTCTTCCCGCACCCGCCCATCCCTTAACCCCCTTCAAACCCTGGCCTCACACGAACCTCATGACTTCCACTTTTGAACCCACTGAATCTCTGACCGGCCGCGTGGCTGTGATCACCGGCGGCACAGGCGCGATTGGCTTGGCCAGTGCCAAGCGTCTCGCACAACTGGGCGCACGCTGTGTGCTGCTCTACAACTCCGAGTCGGCCGAATCGGCCGCTGCCAAAGCCGCGGCCCTGCCCGGCACCGGACATTTGTGCTTCAAGGCCCCGATCACTGACAGCGCTGCGCTCCAAGCCGTGGCCCAGCAGATCGCAGACCAATGCGGCGTGGTGCACATTTTGATCAACAGCGCCGGTTACACCAAAGCCGTGCCTGCGGCCGATTTGGACGGCTTGAGCGACGAGCTGATTGACGACATTTTGAAAGTCAACTTTCGCGGCGTGATCGCCACCATACGGGCGTTTTTGCCTTTGCTGAAAAAATCCGAAGACGGATTGGTGGTGAATATTTCGTCCATCGCCGGCTTCACCGGCACCGGCAGCAACTTGGCTTATGTGGCCGCCAAAGCCGGTATTGACGTGGTGGGCGACGCCTTGGCCAAAGCCTTTGCGCCGCATGTGCGGGTGATTTCGGTCTCCCCCGGCGTGGTGGACTCGGGCTTTGTGCCCGGTCGCGGCGCAGACTTTAACGACAAAGCCGCCGCCACCATTCCGCTGCGCCGCATTGGCACGGTGGACGATGTGGCCGCGGTGGTGCAAGCCTGCGCCACCACACTGCGCTACGTCACCGGCACACGCATCGTGGTCGACGGCGGACGTCATCTTTGATCGCATGGACTGACTGATGAACTCCAAAACCTTCCTCACCTGCGCCGTCACCGGCAACATCACCACCCCGGACCAAACGCCGCACCTGCCGGTCACGCCCGCGCACATTGCCAACGAGTGTTTGGCCGCTGCTCAGGCCGGTGCCGCGGCGGTGCACATCCATGTGCGCGACCCGCAAACCGGCAAACCGTCGATGGAGTTGGAGCTGTACCGCGAGGTGTTTGACACGATTCGCCGTGCCAACCCCGAGTTGATCATCAACCTCACCACCGGGCCCGGCGGCCGCTTCATCCCCAGCGCAGACGATCCGCGCGTGGCTGCGCCCGGCTCGACTTTGGTGCAGCCTGAAAAGCGGGTGGAACATGTGCGCGTGCTCAAACCCGATGTGTGTTCGCTCGACCTGAACACCATGAACTCCGGTGGCGATGTGGTGATCAACACGCCCCGCAATGTGCGCATCATGGCCAAGATCATGCGCGAAGCTGGCGTGAAACCTGAACTGGAAATTTTCGACTCCGGCGATATGCATTTGGCGCGCGATCTGATCGCCGACGGCACGCTGGAGGGCCCGGGCATGTGGACCTTTGTGACGGGTGTGAAATACGGTTTTTCTTCCTCGCCCGAAACCCTGCTGTATGCACGCAGCCTGCTGCCCGCTGGCGCCATTTGGTCGGCCTTTGGCATTGGACGATTTGAGTTCCCCATCGTGGCGCAAGCCTGGCTGGCCGGTGGCCATGTGCGGGTGGGCATGGAAGACAACATTTACTTGGAAAAAGGCGTGCTGGCGCAAAGCAACGCGGAGTTGGTGCTCAAAGCCAAACGCATCATCGAAGACCTGGGCGGCGCCTTGGCCACGCCGCGCGAAGCCCGCGCCATGCTGAACTTGCCCATCCGCGCCTGAACGCCAAAAGGAACTGACCTGATGTCACACCCCGAATTTCGCGCTGTGCGCGTGAACAGTAAAGCCGCTTCGATGGACGCCTTGGCGCCCAGCATCGAAGTCCAACCCCCACCCACCCTGCAAGCCGGCGAAGCCTTGGTTCGGGTGCACAGCGCGGGCGTCAATCCCAGCGATGTCAAAGCCGCTTTGGGCATCATGCCGCAAGCCGTTTTCCCGCGCTCACCAGGACGTGACTTTGCCGGCGTGGTCACCGAAGGCCCCAGCGCCTGGATCGGCAAAGCAGTGTGGGGCTCGGGGGGCGACATCGGCATCACCCGCAATGGCTCGCACGCCGCTTGGCTGGTGCTGCCCGAAGCCGCCTTGCGCGAAAAGCCGCACAACCTGAGCTTTGAAGAAGCCGGCTCGGTGGGTGTGCCCTTCATCACAGCCTACGAAGGCTTCCGGCGCAGCGGTATGCCGCAACGCGGTCAAACCGTGGCGGTGATGGGCGCCAACGGCAAAGTCGGCCAAGCAGCGGTGCAACTGGCGGCGCAAGCGGGCGCGCAGGTGATCGCGGTGCGCCGTGGCGCAGGCCCCTGGGACGGCCCTTCAGCAGGTGTGCACACCATCGACGCCAGCAGCGAAGACGTGGCCGCTCGCATCCGCGAGTTGAGTGACGGCAAAGGCGCGCACATCATCTTCAACACCGTGGGCAGCCCTTACTTTGAAGCCGCCAACAAGGCCATGGCCAAAGGCGCGACGCAAATTTTCATCTCGACCATCGAGCGTCCGGTGCCGTTTGACATCTTCACCTTCTACCGCGGCATGCACACCTTCGTGGGCATTGACACCTTGGCACTCAATGCCGTTGAAACCAATGAGCGCATGGAGGCCATGCGCGCCGGATTTGAAGCGGGCAGTTTGAAGCCTTTTACCGTCGCACCTGACGCCGTGTTCTCGCTTGATCAAGCACTGGCGGTGTACCGCGAAGTGTTGAGCGGCGCTACTCGGCGTGTGGTTTTCAATCCCTGACTGACAAGGAACACCATGAACGTCACCCGTTTGAACCAAGCGCCGGAATATGTGGCGCCCAACCACTTCGACATGCAATGCCTGCGGCTGCAAGGGCGCGAAGCCGGTCCTGCCGAGCAGTTGTGGATGGGCTTGTCCATCTTGCAGCCGGGTGGCCACACCGCGCTGGACGGCTCGCCCATGGAAAAACACTATGTGGTGCTGCAAGGCGAACTGACCCTGGTCAGTGAACTCAACGGTGTTGAAACCCGCGAAGTGCTGCGCGCCATGGACTCTTGCCGCTTTGC
>CANFMK010000009.1 GCA_947448325.1 Comamonadaceae bacterium | reverse complement strand
TCACGTAGTCGGTCATTTGCGGGAACTTGTCGACGCCTTTGACTTCCAGCATGCGGCCGTTGGCGCGGGCTTTGAGGCGCGCGGCGGGCACATCGGCCACGGCGCAGGGGCCGTAGTTGGTCCAGGCCACATTGGCCAACAGGCCAAAGATACCGGTCACGTTGGCGCCGTGGGGTTGAACCAGGCGATGGCTCAGCAGGTGCAGGCGCAGATAAGCGTCGTGGGTGTCGGTGGGCGCGTCGGCTAGCGATTGGATTTCGGTGCGCACGGCGACCACCGTGGTGCCGCGCACGCTGCACGCGGTCAGCGCTTGACCGGCATCGTCACCCAAGGCGGCTGCCGCTTCGGCAGAGGTCAAACGGGTGGTGCCACTGGCGGCAATGCCCTCAGCCAGCTCAGGGGCTGGGAACCAGGTGTCCAGCACGGTGCCGTCAGCGGCGATGGTGGCCAGGCCGATGGCGCGTGCGCCGATGGTTTGGAAAGTGCTCATGGTTTTGCTCAATTAGTAGGCTTGCCCACAGGGCAAGCCGATGAAAAGGGAAGCCGCGATTATCCGCGAGTTGTCGCAGGGCCTGCTGCATGCAGGGGCTCTGCGCATTCAGGGCTTAGCCGTTCACATTCACCACCACCCGCCCGCGCACCTGCCCCGCCAAAATCTCGGCGCCCAGGCCGATGGCGTCGGCCAGGCTCACTTCGCGGGTCATGCGTTCGAGTTGTGCCGTGTCCAGGTCTTGCGCCAGTCGTGCCCAGGCGGCTTCGCGCACGGCGCGGGGGGCCATCACGCTGTCGATGCCGGCCAGCGTGATGCCGCGCAAGATGAAAGGCGCGACCGAACTGGGAAAGTCCATGCCTTGAGCCAAGCCGCAGGCCGTGACCACGCCGCCGTATTTCGTGCTGGCGCAGGCGTTGGCCAAGGTGTGGCTGCCCACGGTGTCGACCACGCCGGCCCAGCGCTCTTTCGCCAGCGGTTTGCCGGGGGCCGAGAGTTCGGACCGGTCCATGACGTCGGCCGCGCCGAGTTGGCGCAGGTAGTCGGCTTCTTGCAGGCGGCCGGTGCTGGCCACCACACGGTAGCCCAGCTTGGCCAAGAGCGCGATCGCCACGCTGCCTACGCCGCCGCCCGCACCTGTCACCAAAACATCGCCCTTGTCAGGGGTGACGCCGTGATGTTGCAGCGCCATCACGCACAGCATGGCGGTGTAGCCCGCGGTGCCGATCGCCATGGCTTGGCGCGGGCTGAAGGCGGCGGGCAGCTTGACCAGCCAGTCGCCTTTGAGGCGTGCCTTTTGCGCCAAGCCGCCGCTGTGGCTTTCGCCCACGCCCCAGCCGTTGAGCACCACTTGGTCGCCCACTTTGAACAGCGGGTGCTGGCTGTCGGTCACGGTGCCGGCCAAGTCAATGCCGGGGGTGAGCGGGAACTTGCGCACCACGGGCGACTTGCCGGTGATGGCCAGGCCGTCTTTGTAGTTGATTGTGGAGTAATCCACCTGCACCGTCACATCGCCTTCGGGCAATGCGCTGTCGTCGAGCGTTTGCAAAGTGCAGCGGTATCCGGCGTCGTCTTTGTGGATGTGCAGGGCTTGGTAGGTCATGGGGTCTCCAAAGGGATCAAATCAAAAGGTTCAAATCAAAAGGTTCAACTCAACAGGGTCAACCCGGCTTGCGGTTCACCAACACAATGCCCACGGCCACCAGCGCCAAAGCGGCCAGCAGGGTGGGCGTAGCGACCTCGCCCAAGAGCAAGGTGCTGAACAAGAGGGCGAACAGGGGCGTCAAAAACACAAACACCGAGATCTTGGTGGCCGGGTAACGGCCCAGCATCCACATCCAGGTCAGGTAACTGGCAAAGGCGCCGATCACGGTTTGCGCCAGCACCGAAGCCCAGGCCAAAGCGCTCCAGTCCAGCGACCAGGACTCCCCCAGGCCCAAGGACAGCCAAGGCAGCGTCAAAGCGGTGCAAGCGATTTGGTAGAAGAGCAGTTTTTCGGGGGAGATGCGGGTCAGGTTGCGGGCGCGAATCACCACCGTGGTCAGGCCCCACAAAGCGCCTGCGGTCAGGCCCATCAAGTCGCCGATGCTGGTGTTGTTGGCACTGCCGCCATTCAAACCCTCATGCATGGCAAAGGCCACCGCCACAAACGCGCAGGCCATGCCCAACCACTGCAGCGGGCGCAAGCGCTCGGACGGCACAAACAGCGGCACCAGCGCCGCCACCCAAAAAGGCGAGGTGTACAAAAACACCGTCAAGCGCGAGGCCGAGGTGTGGCGCAGTCCCAGGTAAATGAAGGCGAATTCGGCCGCGAACAAAACACCCGCAAGCAGCCCGGCTTTCAAGCTGCCATCGCGCCCAAACAGGGGCACACCGCGCAGGCGGCACCACAGCATGAGCAGCACACAGGCGCCAATACAGCGCACACTGGCTTGAAACAGCGGGGCCACTTCGTTCATCACGGCTTTGACCAGCACCTGTTGCAGCCCCCAAAACATGCAGCAAGCCAACAAAAGCCCCACGGCCAAAGCGTCCAGATGGTCTTTGCGTGGCGAGGGCGTTGTGGGCGTAGAAGGCATGGCGACGATTGTGCCGTTGTTTGGCCCTTTGCCCTGTCGCTTGTTAACATGGCTGGCATGCACAAGCCGCCTTTGCCGACCTCTTTCACCCGCCGAGACTGGGGGCGCGCCGCGCTCGCCATGGCCTTGGCACCCTGGAGCCTGTCGGCGCAACAAGCCCTGGGCGCGCCTGACGATGCCAAGCGAGCGGTGCGCTGGCAAAACGACCCGTTTGCGCTGGGCGTGGCCAGCGGCCAGCCGCGCGCTGACAGCGTGGTGCTGTGGACCCGCTTGCTGGTGCAAGAGGCCGATGCTGCTTTGAACGCCCAACCCCTGGCGGTGCAATGTGAGGTGTTTGCGGACGAAGCCTTGCGTCAACGCGTGGGCCAATGGACCGTGATGACCGACGCCCAGCGCGGCATGAGCGTGCACGTCGAGGCCAAAGGCTTGCAGCCCTTGCGCCACTATTGGTACCGCTTCACCTGCGGCTCGGCCACCAGCCCGGTGGGCCGCACCCGCACCACACCGGTTGCGCCAGACAAGGCGGCCCTCTTGCGCATGGCCCTGGCTTCATGCCAGCATTTTGAGCAAGGGGCGTTCACCGCACACCGCGACATCGCGCAGCAAGACCTGGACTTGGTGCTGTTTGTCGGTGATTACATTTACGAAAGCAGCAATCCGCGTTACCTCGTGCGTGCCCATCAGGGCGGCGTGCCGAAGACCCTGGAGGAATACCGCGCCCGACATGCCCAGTACAAAGGCGACGCAGACTTGCGCGCCTGCCATGCCGCGCATCCTTGGGTCATGACTTGGGACGACCACGAAGTGGTTAACGACTACGCCAATGACCGGGATCAAAACTACACCGATCCGCAAGTTTTTCTGCGCCGCCGCGCCGCGGCCTACCAAGCTTACTTTGAGCACATGCCCCTGCGACTGGGACCGGACGCGGCCAACCCCGCCAACATGCGCATCCACGACCGCATGGCTTGGGGGCAGTTGGCCGATATTTGGACTTTGGACAATCGCCAGTACCGCAGCTACCACGCCTGCCCTGACCCGCTCAAGGGTGGCGGCCGGGTCGTCATGGGCTGCAACGAGCTGGCGGACACCCAGCGCACGTTGCTCGGCATGGACCAAGAACGTTGGTTGACCCAGGGCCTGAACACCTCGCAAGCGGCTTGGAAAGTCGTGGCACAAGGCACGCAAATGAGCTCCACAGGTCTGGCCACGCCCATGGGCCGCAGCGCCTTCACCGACGGTTGGGACGGCTACCCCATGGCGCGCGAGCGGTTTTTGCAAAACATCGTGGACGCCCAACTGCGAGACGTCTTGGTGCTGGGCGGCGATGTCCACATGAATGTGGCGGCACAGCTGCGGGTACAGCCCAATGACGAGAAGTCGCCCATCGTGGCCAGCGAGTTGGTCACCACCTCCATCACTTCGCGCGGCATGAGCGAGACGCTGGCAGCGCAGATCCGCAGCAACAACCCCGACATTGCCCATTTGCGGCCGGATGAGCGGGGCTACACCCTGATTCAGATCACGCCAGGTGGCGTGCAGTCGGCTTTCAAAACCACGGCCAACCCGGCGCAATCGGGCAGCGTGTTCGCAACGCAGGCGCAATTTGCGGTCAAGCGCGGCGTGGCCGGGGTGGTCAAGAACTGAGCGAACAGGCTGCGCGGCGACTGGCCAGTCACTTTCTGTGCACGGCGTCTAAAATCTGCACATGAACACCGAAACCGCATTGGCCGTGCCGCCCTCGGCCAAAAAACCCTTCAAAGTCCAGATGCTGCAGGCGCGGGAGACGGCGATCATCGAAACCGTCAACCGCTTGCTCGCTGAAAAAGGCTTTGAAGCCATGACGGTGGACGAAGTGGCGGCCGAGGTGGGCATTGCCAAAGCCAGTTTGTACAAGCACTTCAGCAGCAAAGAAGCGCTGGCCTGCGCCGCCATGGAGCGCGCCATGCAGCGGGCGCAGGCCTTTATTGCCGAACTGAACCCACGGGATGCGCCCCTGACCCAACTCAAGGCCGTGACCCGCTGGACCATGCAACTCAAACTGCAAGGTCAAATGCCATCGCTGCCCAGCCAAAACTCCAGCCTGCGCGCGACCTTGATGGGCAGCCAGACGTACATGGACGGCCTGATGCAAGTCAGTGACGTGTTGGGCGGCTGGATTGAGCAGGCGCAGGCGCAGGGCACCATCAACCCGCAACTGCCCGCCATCGCCGTGCTCTACACCTTGTACGCGCGCGCCTGCGACCCGGTGCTGGAGTTCCTCAAAATGGGCAACGACCTCAGTGACGAGGCCGTGCTAGACATGGTGATGACCAGTTGCTTTGAGGGCTTGCAAGCACGCTGAAGCGCTGGGCTGCTCAGGCCCAACACTTAAATCTGCACCCGCGTGCCCAACTCCACCACGGAGTTGTCGGGCAAATGAAAGAACTCCACCACGCCGCCTGAATTGCGCGTCATGGCTGCAAACATTTTTTCGCGCCACTGCGCCATGCCGCCTCCGGGGGTGGACACCACGGTTTCACGGCTGAGAAAGTAGGTCGTTTCAAACACTGGAATCTCTAAATCCGGGATTTCACACAAAGCCAGGGCTTTCGGGACGTCGGGTGTGTTCATGAAACCAAAGCGCATCCTCACGCGCCAGAAATGCTCGCTCAAACGCTCAGCCTGAATGCGCTGAGCGGGCATGACCCAAGGCACATTCTCAAACTCAACGGTCAAGATGATGTTTTTGTGGTGCAGCACCTGGTTGTGTTTCATGTTGTGCAGCAAGGCTTGGGGCACGGTCTCTGGGTTCGCTACGGCGTAAATCGCAGTTCTGGGCACCAAGTGGGCCGACCCGGAATCAATACTTCGAATGAACGAATTCAAATCCAAACCGTCTCGCCGAATCGTGTCCACCACCAATTCGCGTCCGCGTGCCCAAGTGGTCATGATCAGGAACAAAGTCAAACCCATGGCCAAGGGGAACCAACCCCCGTCGAAAAATTTGATGATGCACCCAGCGAATAAAAACACATCAATGCTCAAAAAGAACAAGGTTGCCGCCAATGCCAAAGGCGTGGGGATTTTCCAACCATCGTGAATCACAAAAAAAGTCATCGCCGTGGTGATGACCATGGTCAAGGTCACGGCAATGCCATAGGCGCCGGCCAAAGCAGAAGAGCTTTTGAAGGCCAGCACCGCGATCACCACACCGATCAGCAACGTCCAGTTGACGGCAGGCATGTAGATTTGACCGACTTCTTTTTCAGAGGTGTAACGGATGTTCATGCGTGGCAAAAACCCCAGCAATATCGCTTGCTTGGTCATGGAGTACGCTCCCGAAATCACGGCTTGAGAGGCGATGATGGCAGCGATGGTGGCCAAGATCACCGCCGCGATCAAGGCTTCTTGGGGAAACATGCGAAAGAAGGGATTTTCAATCGCCGAAGGGTCGCGCATCAACAACGCCCCTTGACCCATGTAATGCAACGCCAGTGAGGGCAAGACCAAACCCATCCATGCCAATTGGATGGGTTTGCGGCCAAAGTGGCCCATGTCGGCATACAGGGCTTCGGCACCCGTCAACGCCAGCACAATGGCGCCCACGGCCGAAAGCACCATCCGTCCGCGGTCAAATAAAAAAGTCAGAGCATGCAGGGGGTTGAGGGCTTGCAAAATGCCGGGCGCCTGGACAATTTGCACCATACCGGTGGCCCCCAAAATCAAAAACCAAATCACGATGATGGGGCCAAAAAATTTGCCAACCAGGTGTGTGCCATAGCGCTGCACGAAGAAAAGCATGGCCAGGACCACCAAAGAAATCGGCACCACATAGGGCTGAAGCAAAGGGGTGGCCATTTCCAGGCCTTCAACCGCACCCAACACCGAAATGGCCGGCGTGATGATGCTGTCGCCGTAAAACAAGGTGGCGCCAAACAAACCCAGAAGCAATAAAAACTGGCGTAATCGCGGGCGGTTGTGTTCGGCGTTGGCCGCCAAGGCGGTCAGGGCCAAAGCCCCGCCTTCGCCCCGGTTGTCGGCGCGCAATATCAAAATGACGTATTTCAGCGTGACGATGAGCATCAAGGCCCAAAAGATGGACGAGACCACGCCTATCAAATTCGTGGCATTCAACGCTACGCCGTAGGCCGGTAAAAATATCTCTTTCACAGTGTAGAGCGGGCTGGTGCCGATGTCGCCGTAAACCACGCCAATCGCCCCCAAGGTCAGTGCGGCAGTGGATTGGCGATGAAGGTGAGTATGCGGATGGTCAGAATGCATGGCGTTGGCAATGGGCACTTCACATGAAGCCCTGCCAGCATGCCCGTGGCGGCGTTAGGAACGCATAAGTAATGTAGAAATGGATTCAGCCAGGCAATAACCCACACCAGGCTCCGTCAAAAGAAGGCGCGGCTCTGTGGGGTTGTCTTCCAATTTGGCGCGCAATTGGGCCATGTACAAGCGCAGGTAATGGGTGTGCTCTACAAACTCAGCCCCCCAAACGTCCAGCAACAGTTGGCGATGCGTCACCACTTGGCCCGCTTGACGCACCAGTCTGGCCAGCAGTTTGAACTCGGTGGGCGTCAGGTGAACCACCTCGCCCGCACGGGTGACGGCGTGTTTCGTCAAATCCACACGCAAAGCGCCATGTTCGTAATTTTTATGTGCGGCCGAGATGGTGGTGCCGCGGTGTCGCAGTGCCACACGCATGCGTGCCAACAACTCGCCCAGGTGAAAGGGTTTGATCAGGTAGTCGTCAGCGCCAGCGTCGAGTAGGCTGACTTTGTTCTCGTCGTCGTGCCGCGCTGAAATGATCAAAATAGGCAGGTTGAATTGCGCGCGCACAGACCTCAGCAAGTCGCTGCCATCGCCATCGGGCAGGCCCAAATCCAGAATCAGCAAATCCAGTGGTTGGTCGCTGCACATGGTGTGCCGAATGACCGCAGTGGCATCCACGGCACTGGCGCTGGTGATCACTTCATAGCCTTCGATCTTCAAGGCTTCATGCAGGGTTTGACGCAACTCACGATCATCTTCAACCAGCAACACTTTCAGTGACATGGCGTCATACCTCTTTCGGATCAACTTCGGGTTGTGTTTGCAAGGGCAACGACAGCCATATCGCCGCGCCTTGGGGTGAGCGGTCCGCCGCCCAGATCGTGGCGCCATGGACTTTGGCGATGGCTTTGCACACGGCCAAGCCCACACCCATACCGCGGCGCAAACGATCAGCGGGGGATGTGTCCGCTTGGGTGTGTGCGCGCTCAAAGGCTTGAAACACTTTTTCTTTCCATGCATCTTCGATGCCGGGGCCTTCGTCCAGAACGCCCACTTCGATGGCGCTCTGGGTGCGTACAACTTGAATGGTCAACACACTCCCCGGTGGGCTGTATTTGATCGCGTTCTCAATGAGGTTATCGAACAATTGAACCAACAAAATGGCATCACAATGAATCAATGGCAGCTGGGCGGGCAAGTCAATTTGAATTTTTTGATGCGGAAATCGCTGGCGCGATTTGGCCAGAACCGAGCCCCAAATTTCTTCCAGAGACTCCCAGTCTTTATGGATGTGCATGGGGGCGGCATCTAAACGGGCCAACTGCAAAGTGTTCGTGGTCATGCGGTTCAGATGCTGGGCTTCGTCTAAAACGGTTTGCGCCAAGTGACGCAGCTGGTCTGTGCGCAAGCGTTCGCTCTGGTCGCGGATGGAAGAGGCGGCCCCCATCAAATTGGCCAACGGCGTACGGTAGTCATGTGAAATGGCGGTGAGCAACGTGTTGCGCAGGCGTTGGCTTTGTGCCTCGGTCTTGGTCGCTTGCGCCCATTTCAGCGTTTGTTCCCTCTCGATTTCCTGGCCCAACAAGTCGCAGGCTTGCTGCATGTGTTGTCGTGTGGCGCTGTCCCAGGGGTGCACATGGTAGTTTTGAATCGCGACCGCACCGAGCGCGCGCGTGCGACCGCGCACAGGCAAAATCAACGCGGGAAAATTTTCGTGTCGCCCAGTGCCGGGACCCAAGGCGCCAAATTGTTGAATGCACGCCCACAGCCCCTGCCGTTCTGTGTCGCTCACTGGGCCTGTCCAATGGTGTGATGCGGCGTCCAAAGCCGGGGAAGCGTCATCGTTGATCAGCAAGATGGCGACCGTATGCAAACCGTTTTGCGCCAACACAGTTTGTAGATATTGGGCTTGCGTGGCAGGGTCTGAGGACTCCCGAAACTGTGCGCTCAGGACGCGCAGTTGATCAGAATGCTGTGCATGCTGGCGCTCCATGGTGGCCGCTTGGCGCCACCTGGCCATCAAGACACTGACCACAGCGCTGACCCCCAGCATGGTGACCAAGAGCAACAAGTCCTGGTCCAGCAGAACATGCAGGGTGTGCCGTGGCTCCACAAAAAGCCAATTGAACAGCAGCACCGCACCCGCACTGGCCATGACAGAGGCCATGGCCGAAAGCCAAACCCCGGCACAGGCACTGACCAACACCAAGAGCAAGGCCAGGTTTCCCAGGTTCAGCAGCCCATCCAAGTAAACCAGCGCGATCCAGGCCGCCAACCAAATCAGGACGGCGGGCCACCGAATCTCAAAGCGCATGGAAATGGCGTGGCGGAATCTGGTCACGCGCCGAGGCTAGCACACCCCGCCTGCTGCGCCCTCAGCGCACCAAGAGCAGCGGCACCGTGCAGTGCGCCAGCACTTGCGTGGCAACCGACCCCATGACCAAATTGCCCAGCGTACCGTGGCCGTGTGAGCCCATCACCACCATGTCAAATTGGCCGGCGTTGGCAAACTTGGAGATGGCTTCGCCCGGATGTCCCAGCTTCCAGCTGCTGGCCGGATTGACGCCATGGCGTGCTAAAAATTTGAAGGCCGGCGCCAAGATGCGTTCGGCTTCTTCGGCGTGATAGGTGCGCGTCACTTCAGCACCGACGGCGGCTTTCACGCGAGACGGAAAGGGCTGCTGCACGGTCAACAGCGTGTACTGGTGGGTGTGCGAGAACAACTCTTCGTGCGTCGCCAAATAGGCCAGCATTTTTTTGGTGTACGTGCTGCCATCAACGGCCAATAAGATTTTCATGAAACGCCTTGTGGGTGGAACTGCAGCCCAGTCTAGGCCCCACACCGCAGCGCTTCATTGATGCGCATCAAGAGAAATCACCAACTCGGCTTGAAACTGCGCCTGCTCACCTTTGCGGGCATAACCCAGTGGATTAGCGACCACGCGGCAGCCCTGGTGGGTGTAGTCCATCGGGCAATGCAAATGCCCGTGCAGCCACAGCTGCGCCTGCGCCAGCAAAGGGTCTAAGGCGTTGCAAAAACCGGCGGTGCCGGGGGTGCGGCCATAACGCGGATCGGCGCTCAACACACTGGGGGCAAAGTGCGTCACGACCACCGTGGGACCCTCAAATGGCGTGGCCAATTGCGCCTTGAGCCAGTCCTGACTTTCGAGCGCCAGCTCGCGCATTGCAGCTGACAAAAAGGGATGACCTTCGCGGGTGGTGCCGGTTTTGCGCAGGTAAAAATCGGCGGCGCGAAAGGCTTTGTCGCGCGCTTTGAGCTGGCGTGTGTAGGGGCTGTTGGGGTGGCTGAAGTGCGCTGGAATTTTGTCGACAAGCGGGTCAGGGACGGTCTGCCCGGCCAACGGACCCAGTGCGTCAAAGTCGCTCCACAAGGTGCTGCCCACAAAGCGCACGCCTTGCAGCGTCAGCACTTGCCGGTCCAGCCAGGTGATCTGCAAACGCGCGCAGGTGGCTTGCAGCCGTTGATGGGCTTCATCCCAGTCCATGTTGTCGTATTCGTGGTTACCGGGCACAAACAACACCGGTGTAGGCCAGCCGTGCAGGGGTGAAAACCGGGCCAGTCCAAAGTCGTTGTCGTGCTGGTCAAGCAGCATGGAGCCCGTTTGGTAGGAGCCAATGTCGCCGGCCAGCACCAGCACATCTGCGCCAGCGGCAGGGCGTGGCACAAAGTGGGGGTGCGTCTCCAGATGCAAGTCCGAAAGCAGTTGGATTTTCAAGGGCCGTCCCTCATGGCGTGGCGCTCGCGCCCACAGGCCAGGGCTCGCTGGCAAAAGCCTGCTGCGCCACTTGCAGCAGGGTTTGCCGCAACCAGGTGTGCGCGCTGTCGTGCGCCAGTCGGCGATGCCACAACGCCTCCACGTGCACCGGCGGCACATCGAAAGGCAAATCATGCAGCTGCAACTCACCCGCCAAACCGGTGGTGGGCACAAAGTGGCGCGGCAAGACGGTCAGCAAGTCGGAATTGATCACCACTCTCCCAGCGGTGAAAAACTGGTTCACCGTCATCACGATGCGGCGTTGGCGACCCAGTGCGGCCATGGCCTCGTCCACAAAACCATAAGGGCGCCCCGAAAAACTCACCAACAAATGACGGCTGGCGCAGTACGCGTCCAACGTCAAAGCTTGTGCGGCCAGGGGGTGGCCGCGTCGCATCACGCACACGTACTCGCCGGCATACAGGCGTTGGTGCTCAAAAGCGATGGCTTCATCGGCCTGGGCGCGGGCCGTCAAATCGGCCAGGACGGCCGGAAAGTAGCCCAGCGCCATGTCGGCCATGCCGTCTTGCAACAGCTTGCGCGGGTCGCGGGTGGTCAGGGGGACCACGCGAATCGACACACCGGGCGCTTGCTGTTCCATTTGCCGCGACAAACCGCCAATCAATTCGGCCGCTGTGGCGTCGGCCATGGCCAAGACAAAGGTGTTTTGCGCCTGAGCGGGTTCAAAAGCGGTCGGCACGATGGCCGCTTGCAATTGGCGCAGCGACTCCCGCACGCTGGGCCACAAGGCCAACGCCCAGGGTGTGGGCTCAATGCCGTGGCCTTGGCGGTGCACCAACTCATCGCCCAAAGCTTCTCGCAGACGGCGCAAGGCGTTGCTGACCGCCGGTTGCGTCAAGGACAGGTTGCGCGCCGCCCGGGTCAGGCTGCGTTCGGCCATCACCTCGTCAAAAACTCGCAGCAGGTTCAGATCGAGGGTCCGAAAATTAGGACCGATGGAGGGGTGGGCTGGCTTAATCATCACTGTTATGAATGAATGATATTATAAATATAAAGTAGACCAGCATTAGAGTAAACCCTATGATTCGTTCATGGGTTTGGCAATTTTGAGGAATTTCTCCTTTTAAAAGCCAAACCAGTTGAACAGGGAAAACACCATGAACAACCATTTCGTCCACCTCGACTACCCGACCACCCACTCTGGCGTGGTTCGCGCAGAGCAGGCTGTGGAAAAAGCACGTGTGATCGGCCACACCATGACCGGGCCCGGTTCTTTGGCTTTGTTGTTGTTGTCTGCTGTCGTCGCTGCCCTGGTGGTGGTGGCCGACCAAATGATGGACACCTGGGCCGATGGTCACATGCTGGCCGCTTGGGTGGCCTTGTGGGCCGTGGCTTTTGCGGCGGTCGGTTTGTTTGCAGGTGCCACGCGCCAATTGGCAGCCAAGTTGCTGTCCAGCCTGGATGCCTGGTCTGCCAATTTGGCCCGGCGCCGCGCCGATGAGCGTCTGTGGTCGATCGCCCAGACCGATGCGCGCTTGATGGCTGAGCTGCAAGGTGCCATGAACCGCGGTGACGCCCATTTGGCCGAACTCAACCCGGCGCAAGCGCATGCTGCCAGCATCATCCGTGAGCGTTTGAACTACGTGTGATCGCGGTGCCAGGCACCCACTCCAAGCCGCCTTCGGGCGGCTTTTTGGCGTCTGCAGTGGCGGGCTGCCAGCAGCTGCTTAACTGGCCGTGATGCCCGCTTCGCGAATCAGCTTGGTGTAACGGTTCAATTGGTTCTTCAGCAGCACCGCCAGTTCGGCAGGTGTGGTGCCCAAAGGCGTCAGGCCTTGGGCTGCGAACTGTTCTTTGACGCCGGCATCCGCCAAGGCTTTGACGATTTCACTTTGGTATTTGTCGATGATGGCTTTGGGTGTGCCTGCGGGGGCCATGACGGCGAACCACGAATTCATTTCATAACCCGGCAAGCCCGACTCGGCTACCGTGGGGATGTCTGCAAACTGGGGCAAGCGCTTCAGCGCAGGAATGCCCACAATGCGCAGCTTGCCGGCTTTGACCAACGGGCTGACCGTGGCAATGCCTTGCAAACAGGTTTGCACCTCGTTGGCCGCCGTGCCCACGGCCGCCTGTGTTGCGCCTTTGTAAGGCACGTGGGTGAGTTGAATGCCCGCTTGCATGGCAAACAAGGCCATGGCGATGTGTTGCGGGCTGCCGTTACCACCGGAGCCGTAGTTGATTTTGCCGGGCGCTTTGCGCGCCGCGTCGATCAGGTCGGCGGCGGTTTTGATGGGCGAATCGCTCGGCACGACCAAGGCCCATTCGATGGTGGCGACCAAGGACACCGGCTCAAAATCTTTCAAAATATCCCACGGCATCTTGCTGTGAAAGCTGGGCAGCATGGTCATGATGCTGTCGTTAAAGCCCCCCAGCGTGTAGCCATCGGGCGCGGACTTGGCCACGCGCTCTGCACCAATCAGACCCGCAGCACCCGCTTGGTTGTCGATGGCGATGCCCACGCCCAGATTGACGGCCATTTTTTGCGAGACGATGCGCGCCGCACTGTCGACCGCACTGCCCGCCGCCAGCGGAATGATCATCTTGATCGGCTTGTTCGGGTAAGCGTTTTGCGCCCAGCCGTCGCCCACCAGCAAGCCCGTGGCCGCGCCCAGGCCGGATTGAATGACAAGTCTTCTTTGCATGCGTGTCTCCTGGTTCAAGCGGGGGTTTGGGCCAAGGTCGGCACACCGAGCTGCTGCGCCACCGCATCGAGTTGGCGGGTTAAGGCGGCAGGTATATCGATGCCGTGCGCCAGGTGCTTGAGCCGCTTTTGATGGCTTTGTTCACCGGGCACCCAAATTTGTTCCACGCCCGGCATGCGTTCACTGGCGTGGATTTCTTGTACCAGTTTGTCGACTCTGAGTTTGAAGGCCTGCACATCGCCAAACGCGGCCGGGTCGATGATGGCAATGGCTTGACCGGTGTTGGTCACGCTGGTGTCGTCGTTGTTGAAGTCGATCACATCGCTGCCCATGGCCGCGCCGTTCAAGGTGCCGGCCAGCAAGCCGACGATCATCGACAGGCCGTAGCCTTTGTAGCCGCCAATCGGCAGTAAAAAACCTTCGTCGCTGCGCTTGGGGTCGAGCAGGGGTTGGCCTTGGCGGTCGATCATCCAGCCCTCGGGCATCATCTGGCCCATCATCGCTTTGGCTTTGACTTTGCCGTAAGCCGCCACGGTGGTGGCCATGTCCAGCACCACCGGTGGTTCTTGATGGGTCGGAAACGCCGCCGCGATCGGGTTGGTGGAGAGCAACATGTCCAAGCCGCCCCAGGCCGGCAAATGGTTGGCATTGCCCACCGCAAAATACAAACCCACCATGTCGTGCGCCAAGGCCATGCGCGCGTACAAAGAGGCCGGGCCCGCATGGTTGCTGAAGCGGCTGCCCACCCAAGCAATGCCGCAGGTGCGGGCTTTTTCAATCGCCAGTTCGGTGGCGCGTTTCATGACCAAATGACCCATGCCGTTGTCACCATCGACGACGGCGGTCGCAGCGCGTTCTTCGACCACACGGATGTTCGGTGTGACATTGACCGCGCCGCCCAAAATCCGCCGGATGTACACCGGCACCCGAATCACGCCATGGCCGTCAGAGCCTTGCACATCGGCCTCGGCCATCAGGGCGCCCACGGTGCGGGCGTCGTCTTCGGGCAGACCCACGGCCTGGAAGGCGGCGGTGATGAAGTGGGCCAACTGGCTCGGGGTGACGTTCAAATCAGACATGCATCATCCTTTGGCGCAAAGCCGTCACGGCGCAATCGGGGCTGGACAAAACGGGCACGGCGCTGCGGCTTTGCGCCAAGGGCTGCGCCGCCGCCATGGAAAACTGCGCGAGCAAGATCACATCGCAAGCGGGCAAGGTGGTCACCGCATGGGCAATTTTTTGGTGATGCAAATCAGCCTCACCGCGGTTCAGATCGTCCATGGCTTCGGGCACGTGCGCGCTGTGAATTTCAAGGGTCACGCCCGCATCTGTCGCCATTTGCTGCAGCTCTTGGGCCATGGAGCCAATCGAAGGTTCAAAGGTGGCCAACAAGCCGACGCGCAACACACCGGTTCGGGCAGGCGTGGCCAAGGCCATGTCGAACATGGCTTGATTGGGTTTGACGGCAGGAAGGGGGGTGGTGCGTGCGGCCGCTTCAATCGCCGGCCCGAAAGCCGAACAGGTGAACAAGATCGCATCACAGCCGCAACCCAAGGCGTAGCCGGTGAGGCTCACAAACCGCTGGGTCATGGCCTCGGTCAGTCGTCCGTCTCGCGCCCGGTCCTGCGACAGGCTGTCGTCCAAAATATTGTGCAGCTGCACCTCTGGCCACAGTCGCTCAAAAGCGGCGGCAATCGGGTCGACCGCCAACGGCGTGGCGTGGATCAGGCCGATGCGGGTCACAGGCTTCGTCCTGCTCACAGGGGTTTGAAGCCCATGCCTTTGACGACCTTGCCCCAATTTTCAAAATCTTTGTTCATCAGGTCGGTGAAAAATTCGGGGGACTCGGTGTGAATTTCCAAACCCATTTTCTTCATGCGCTCGCGCACATCGGGTTGCTGCAAAGCCCAGTTGACTTCTTTGTTGATGAGGTTGGTGATCTCACGCGGCACCCCGGCTGGGCCGATGATGCCAAACCAACCGCCCGAGGTGTAACCAGGCACGGTTTCCGCGATGGTGGGTATGTTGGGGTAATCCGGAGACCGCGTGGCGCGCGCAATGCCCAAGAGGCGCAGTTTGCCGGAGTCGGCCATGGGCTGCACGGAAATGAAAGAGCCAACCGAGGCGTTGATGTCGCCCCCCAGCATTTGGGTGAACACGGCCCCCATGTCTTTGTAAGGCACGTGCATGTACTCAAACCCGCCCATCATGCGCAATTGTTCGGTGGCAAAGTGCAAAAACGCCCCTTCGCCATTGGTGCCGAAAGTCAGTTTGCCAGGGTTGGCTTTGCCGTAATCGATCAGCTCTTTGACGGTCTTGAACGGTGTTTTGGGGCTGACCACCAGCGCCACAAAGTTGGACGCCATCATGGCCATGGGCGTGAAATCTTTGCGCGAATCGTAGGCCACTTTGGCGTAGGCCAAAGGCACGATCACCATGTTGCCGCCTTGACCGCACCCCAAGGTATAGCCGTCGTTGGGTGCTTGTTTGATCAGCGTCAAACCCAGCTGACCGGCGGAGCCCGCGCGGTTGTCAATGACGATGGGTTGGCCCAGACGTTCGGTCAATTTGGGCGCAATCAGGCGGGTCAAAATGTCGCAACTGTCGCCCGCACCTGCTGGCACAATGATTTTGATCGGTTTGTTGGGATAGCCTTGGGCCAGCGCAGGGCCTGCCAGTGCAGCCAGCAGCAGGGCGGCGAGCCCAGAAATCCATTTTGTCGACATCGGTTTGTCCTTTCCATCCATTCAAATCATGAAATCAGTTCATTCGGCTTTGATGTTGCCGTCGCGAATCACCTGGCCCCAGCGCTGCAACTCGGACTTGATGTAAGCGGAAAACTCGTCCGCCCCTTCGCCGCCCAGTTCATAGCCTAGGCTTTGTGCGTCTTCACGGAAGGCCGGTGTGGCCATGACCGCAGCCACGTCGCTTTGCAAACGCTGAATCACCGCGCGTGGCGTGCCGGCGGGCACAAACAAGCCGTTCCAGCCGGAGGCTTCTACATTGGGCAAACCGGCCTCGGCCAGCGTGGGCACCTCGGGCAAGATGGGGATGCGGCGCGCACCGGCCACACCCAGCGCGATCAATTTGCCCGAGCGAATGTGCTGCGCCACCACCACCGGCGCCAAGTACGCCGCGCCCACATGCCCGGCCAGCAAGTCGGGCAGTTCAGCGCCAATGGCTTTGTAGGGAATTTCACGCGCCTGCAAACCGGTGACCAAATTGATTTTGGTGCCCAGCAACTGGGTGATCGAGCCGTTGCCACCGGACGCAAAAGTCAATGCCTGAGGTTGGCTCTTGCCCAAGGCCAAATATTCCTTGAGTGTTTTCACACCGACGCCTGGATAGACCACCATCACCAGCGGCGTGCTGGTCAATTTGGTGATCGGTATCAGGGCGTCGTTGAGGCGGCAGCAAGCGTCGTTCAGCAGCAAATCGTTCAGCGAGTTGTTGATGTTGGCGTGAAACAAGGTGTGGCCATCGGGCGCGGCGCGGGCCGCTTCACGCGCGCCGATGGCGCTGTTGGCGCCGGGTCGGTTTTCCACAATCACACTTTGTCCCAGTCGCGCGGCCAAACCGGTGGTCAATTTGCGGGCAAACACATCGACCGCGCTGCCGGGGCCGGCGGGTTCGATGATGCGCACGGTTTTGCTGGGAAAGCTTTGGGCTTGCGCCGGCAGCGCCATCGCGACGCACAAGCCCAGGCCTGCCAAGCCGCCCGTTAAAAGGCGCCAAGGGGTCGGAAGAGTTTTGTTCATGGGGCTGAAGTTCCGTTGACCTTGTTCATGAAGTCGGCAAATACCGTGGCCAAGGTGGCCTCGTGCGGCGCCCAGTCGGAAAACGGCAGCAGCGGCACGTCCTGGTCTTGGATGGGCAGTTCGTACAAGATGCTGCCCGGGATCAGCGCATGCGCCGCATGGCCGTTGACCGAGGCGTGGGTTTTGTCATTGCCGGGCACCACGATGGTGGGCACGCGGATCGCGCGCATCACGTCGTCTTCCATGCCCAGCACCGGTTTGCGCGGACCCTTGAGAAAGATGGACAGCCAGTGCGTCATGACGCGGATGTACTCGGCCGGGTCCATGGCCATCAAGCGCGTCAAGTTGGCGGGATTGGCTTGGATGCGTTCGCGGTACTGTTCGGTCTCGCACACGGCCTGCATACCGCCTTCTTGTGCGGCGCGGATGAACTGCTGGTAATACATCTCGGGCAAACGCCCCGCTGCAAAATCGCCGCCGGTGATGCGCATCAACAAGAGGCCTTTCACGGCCGCAGGATGCCGTTGATTGAACAGCATGGACAAACGCGCGCCCGACGAGGTGCCGCCAATGAAGGCTGGGGTGGCGTGCAATTGGTCCAGCAACACGGCCAAGTCGTCCGCCCAGATTTCTTCTTCGCCGTCGTGTCCTGCGATCAGCACATCCGAGGCGCCGGTGTTGCGGCGGTCGTGCAACAACACCCGGAAACCCTTGGCCGCGATTTTTTCGGCAAACGGGATGAACTCATTGAAGCCGCGTCGCCCGCCGGTGATCAGCGCCAACCAGGGACCGGACTCGCCAAACACACGGTAGTGGATTTGGACCTCGCGAATGTGCAAAAAAGGCATGTCTAACTTCTTTCCGGGGCTCAGTTGAAAGGGGCCAGGGTTTGGCCGCCAGCCACCACCGAATTGGCGTGAATCAAAATCACCGCCAAGACGCAGGACTCGGTGCCGCGGTTGATCCAGTTGTGCACGGTGCCGCGCTGCACCATCACTTCACCGGCCTTGAGGTGAACCTCTTCGCCGGCTTCCAATTCCATGTCGATTTCGCCCGACATCACCACGATGTAGTCGATGGTGTCGGTGCGGTGCACGCGTTGCTGCACACCGGGTTTGAATTCAATGATGCGAAAAACGCTGCCGTTTTCGATCATGGTGAACTTGCCTTCGCGCTTGCCTTTGTCTTCTTGGCCGGAGTTGTCGGCCGGCGCGGTGTCGGTGGTCCAGACGTTGCAGACCATGGCGCCGGGACGACCTTCACGGAAGTGGTTGCAAATCTCGTCAATTTTGACGATGGCTTTTCCGGCGTCATCGTGGCCGGTGATGATGCGGCGAACTGTGGGCAAACTCATTTCAATCTCCTTGAAGTCAAACGGGGGCAAAGGTGTCGGTGCCGAGCATGCTGCCTTTGACAAACAGCAAAGGCGCATGCGCGGCGGTGTCGAATCGAACCACGCGGGCCAAGATGATGCTGTGATCACCGCCTTGAAACACGCGATCGGTTTCACAGTAAAAGCGGGCCACACAACCTGCACTCACCGGGGCATGGAAGGCCTCGGTCAAGGCGTAGTCGACCTCGGCAAACTTGTCCACTTTGGGGTTGGCAAAGCGGTAGGCCAAGTCCTTTTGACTGTCGGCCAGGATGTGAATCACATGCTGCGCACCGGTGTCAAACGCCACCACATTGGGCGACTTATTGGAGATCGACCACAGCACCAAGGCCGGGTCCATCGACACCGAGCTGAAGCTGTTGACGGTCAACCCCACCAGGCTCTCTTGCCCGGGTGGCCGGGCGGTGATGACGGTGACGCCGGTGGCGAAATGGCCGAGGGCATCGCGCAAGGCGCGCTGCGCTTTCAGCCGTTCATCGGCAGCGGACGTGGGTGTAGAGGGTGAGGAAGGGGACATATCGAAGGGCTCACAGGCCCATGTAGTATTTTTTAACCAAGTCGCTGCCGTAGAGTTCTTCGGTGGTGCCTTGCACGGCGATTTCGCCATGCACGATCAGGTAACCACGGTCGGCCACGCGCATGGCTTGGGTGAAGTTTTGTTCGGCCATCAACACGGTCAACCCTGCCATCTCTTTGAGGGTTTTGATCTGGTTGATGACATGGTGAACCAAGATGGGCGCCAAGCCCACAGAGGGCTCGTCGATCAACAGTATTTTGGGTCGCGACATCAAAGCGCGCGCCAGCGCCAGCATTTGCTGTTCGCCACCGCTCATGCTGCCTGCCAACTGCTCGCGGCGTTCTTTGAGGATTGGAAACACTTCGTAGGCTTGCGCCAAGGAGCGCTCCAGGTCGGCGCGCGCGGCTTTTTTGTAGGCGCCCAG
Source organism: Comamonadaceae bacterium (assembly GCA_947448325.1). Classification (GTDB taxonomy): domain Bacteria; phylum Pseudomonadota; class Gammaproteobacteria; order Burkholderiales; family Burkholderiaceae_C; genus Limnohabitans_A. Next base: position 10,715 of record CANFMK010000009.1, on the reverse strand, counting down.
CATCAGATTTTTGGCCACCGTCATTTTGGGAAACAGGTGTCGCCCCTCGGGCACCAGGGCAATGCCCGCTTCCACAATTTGCTCGGTGCTCATCTCACGCAGATTGAGTTCGTGACCGTCAATCGTGGCGCGGATCTCGCCTTGGGTGGCACGCACCAAACCCATGATGGATTTCATCAACGTGCTTTTGCCGTTGCCATTGGTGCCGAGCAAAGCCACGGTTTCGGTGTCGTTCACGTCGATGCTGACACCGTTGAGCACCGTGACTGCACCGTAGCCTGCATGCAGGTTGTGGATGTGGATTTCAGTCGCCAAGGTAAATCCTTTCCACCAAGGGGTCGCGCAACACTTCTTGGGTGGGGCCGTCTGCAATTTTTTTACCGGCGGCCAGCACCACCAGGCGCTGTGAAAACGCTGACACCGCGCGCATGATGTGTTCAATCATGATCACTGCAATGCCTTGCGAGTTGAGTTGAAACAACAGCGCCAAAATTTCGTCGGTCTCCGACGTGGCCAAGCCGGCCATGGATTCATCGGCAATCAGCAATTTGGGTTGCGCCGCGATGGCCCGTGCCAATTCCAGTTTGCGCAAATCGATTTGCGTCAGACTGCCGGCCAACAAGTCGGCCTTGGCCAACAAGCCCACTTGCTGCAAGGCCTGGCGGGCTTGATCGTCTAGCGCCGTTTCGCGCAAACGCTGGCCGCTGCGTTGTTCGGCCGCAAACATCATCGGCACCTTGATGTTTTTCAGCACGCTCAAGCGTGCAAAAGGCCGTGGAATTTGAAAGCTGCGCGCCAAGCCGGCATAGGCGCGTTGATGGGGTTTGAGGCCATCGAGCAGTTGGCCGTCGAAACGGATCTGACCGGTGTCGTGACTCAGCACGCCCGACAAACAATTGACGGTGGTGCTTTTGCCCGACCCGTTGGGACCGATCAGGCCCAATCGTTCGCCAGGGTAGACCTCAAAGTCAATCCCGTCGAGCACGACAAAGCCGCCAAAGCGTTTGCCCATGTCTTGCACACGCAGTAAAGGTGAAGGGTTCATTTCACGTCCTTTCCACGCAAGCGCTGCCACAAGCCCAAAATACCGTTGGGTGCGATGGCGACGAAAACCATCATCAGCACCCCCACGAAAAGCAAACTGAGCTCGGGTGTGATGATGTTTTTGGAGCCGAAATACTGCTGCACCCCGCCCAACAGCACCGCGCCGATCAATGGCCCTGACCAATGCGTCATACCGCCGATCAATGGCATGGCAATGCTGTTGACGGTGTGCACCAAATTGAAGGCACCCACCGGGTCGACAAAGGTGACAAAGTAGGGAAAGAGCGCACCCGCAGCACCCATCAATGCGCCGCTGAGCGTGGTGGCTTGCAGCTTCAGTTGCAAGGTCGGGACACCTGAGCATTCGGCCGAATCTTCGTCATCCCGGATCGCTTCTAAGCCCGCGCCCAATTTGTGATGCTCCACACTGCGCGCAATCGCCAAAGCCGCCATGGCCACCAGCAGCATGGCAAAAAAGACAAACTCACTGGTGCTGGTAAAGCCGGCCACGGCAGAAGGCCGAATCACATAAGCGCCGCGTGCACCGCCGACATACGACCAATTCAAAACCAGCGTTTGCACCACCACCGTGAGGGCCAAGGTGGAGATGGCAAAGAAAACGCCGCGCAAACGCAAAGTGAGGTAACCGGTGCCCAGGCCCAACAAGCCCGACACCACCGCCCCCATCAGCACCGACGCTGGCACCAGCAGGTAGGCCATGTAAGGCGCGGTGATGACAAACCAGCCGCAGTCCAGCGACTTGATGGCCTGAATGCCCAGCAATTTGAAAAAGAAAACCGTGGTGTAGCCGCCGACCGCAAAAAAGCACGCAGAGCCAAAATTCACATAGCCCCCATAGCCACCCAAAATATTCCAGGCGGTGGCCAAGACGATGTACTGCAAGATGTAATAGGCCACCAACAGGTAGTAGCCTTCGGCCAGGGCTTGGACGCCGAAAAAGATCGACCCGCCAGCGATCAACAAGCCCAAGACAAAGCGGGTATTGGAGCTCAGCATCAGTTTCTCCCCATCAGGCCGGCGGGGCGCCAGGCCAAGGTGAAAAGCAAAATCCCAAAGGCCACCGCAGGAGACCATGAAGGCCCGATGAAGGTGGAGGTCAAACTCTCGGCCACACCCAGCAAAATGGCGGCATACAAGGTGCCTGACATGCTGCCCATGCCGCCCAAAACGCACACCGCAAATACCCGTCCAATGTATTCACGACCCAAGGCGGGTTCTACCGGTTGAATGATGATCAAGGCCGCCCCACCCATGGCGGCGGTCGCGACCGACAGGCCGAAAGCGATTTGTTTGATGCGCACCGGGTCCACGCCCATCAAACGCAAACCCAAGGGTTCTTGGGACACGGCGGCCACCGCCAGGCCAAAAAAAGTACGGGTCAAAAACAAGTGCATGCCGGTGACCACCAGCACACCGATCAAGAACGGAATCAACAAGCGCAGCGGAATGCCGACAACGCCTAAATTGATCACCGTATCGACATAAGGCGTTTCCACGCCCCGCAGATCAGCGCCAAAAATCAAGATCAGCGCCACATCGGTGACGAACAGCAAACCAAAGAAAAAAGCCAAGCCTCGGCGCGGATCTTTTTCGCGGCTTTCAAACAACTGGAAATAGACCCGGTAAATGCCCATGCCCAAAATCCCAAACACAGGCGCAATCAGCAGCATGATGATCAGCGGGTCCAGCCCCCAATGGCTGTTGAGCAGGTAGGCCATGAACGAGCCCAACATGATCATGGCCGGATGCGAAATATTGGCAATGTCGAGCATGCCAAAAGAGATGGAAATGCCAATCGACACCGCGGCATAAAACCCCCCCAGCATGACACCCGCCACCAGGGCGTTGGCCAAAAGATCGAGAATGGTGCTCAGTTCCATGGGTCGTTCAAGCGCAGTGTTGGGGCCCCAACCTGACCGTCTAGCGGTCAGGTGTCAGGGGCAGGAGATGAATGACCCGGACGAAGAAGCCGTCTTCGCCTGGGCCGCGTCCTTTATCCGCCGATGGGGAATGGCGTGATCAGGTTGCCGGATTTGAATTTTTCCGGGTAGAGAATCACCTGCGTGCCGGGTTGGTCAAATTGGCCCAACTCCTTGCCGTTGACCTTTTGGAACTGCGTCATCAAGATGCGCGGTTCGGCCCACTCGCCACCCGGCGCGAATTTGATGTCGCCGGCCACGGTTTTGAAGGTGGTCTTGTGGATGTAGGCCCCGAGCACTTCGTCATTGAGCGACTTGGTGGCGGTGATGGCTTGTTCCAGCACCTGCAATTGGGCGTACGAGGTTGGCGGCACATAAAAGCCCAGCGCATCCAGGCCTTGACCTGCGGTCGCAGTGCGGTAACGGGCGATCATTTCTTTGATGCCGGGGAACTGCATGGAGGGCTCGGGCAAATACAGCTCGTAGTTCACCAAGCCATTGATCACGCCTGACAACTGTTGCTTGAGCGCGGCCACTTGCAAGCCCACCATCGCGCCACCGAACATGGTGGCTTTGAGTTTGATTTCAGCAGCCGCGCGGATCAGCCCCGAGCTGTCGGCCACATACGAGCCAGCAAAAATCAGATCCGGTTTGACCGCGGCGATCGACCGCACCACGGAAGAAAAATCGACCTGGTTGGGCGGATACGATTTGTCGTAAACGATCTTGAAGCCCAGACGCTTGGCATGGTTGCGCGCGCCTTCGAGCGCGTTGTTGGCAAATTCGGAGTCGGCGCCCACCAAGGCCACGGTTTGCGGGCGGGGGGTGAGTTTCGCAGCCACCTCAAAGAAGCCGCGTGCCAATTCATCTTTGCCATTGGGCCCATAGGCCATGATCTGGAAGTACTTGTCGTACTTGAACTGGTCGTTTACACCCAGCGCCAAGTTACCCATCATCAGCTTCTTGCGCTCCATGATCAAAGGCATGGCCGGCGCAATCAAATTGGTGCCGGTACCCACCAGCAGATCCACTTTGTCGATGTCCAGTAATTTCGTATACAAGCCGGGGGTTAGGGTGGGGTTGGTTTGATCGTCATAGATCACCAGTTCCACTTTGCGACCCAGCAAGCCACCGCGCTTATTGATGTCGTCCAACCACAGCTGCATTGTCGCTTGTGCGACCTTGCCAATCGAGGCATTGCCGCCCGTCAAAGGCAATGTGCCACCCAGCTTGATGGGGCCGGTTTGCGCAAATCCAGCACCGGAATAAACCAAGGCTGTCGAGGCGGGCAGCGCCCATAAAACACGTCTGCGCGAGGGGTGAGCGTTGTGGGTCATGTGGTCTCCAAGGGGTGGTTTGAATTGGATGAATGACCGTAGCACAAAGGAAATGTACGGTCAATTGATCTGACCTTGTGAAAACCCTATGTATACGTTCGAAGGAATTCGCACTATTCTTTCGCTCGTAAACAACTTCACAAAGAAGAGCCCACCATGCGCCTTGGTTACTTCACCATGCCCGTTCATCCTGCTTCACGCAGCCCCACAGAAACCTTGCGCGAGGACCGAGAGATCATCATCTTGGCGGACCAGTTGGGCTACCACGATGCCTTTGTCGGGGAGCATTTGACCGACCTGGTGGAGAACATCACCAGCAGCATGATGTTTCAGGCTTCACTGATCCACTCGACCAAGAACATCCGCTTGGGCACCGGCACCTCCAACTTGGCGCATGTGCATCCGGTGTTGGTGGCCTGTCATGCCGCGATGTTTGATCACTTGTCGGAGGGCCGTTTTATTTTGGGCGTGAGCCCAGGCGCACTGGCTTCCGACGCCGAGGCGCTGGGCATCTTGGACCAAGACCGCAACCAGATGTTTGCAGAATCCATCGACGTGATTTTGAAGTTGTGGCAGAGCGATCCGCCCTACAACATCGATTTACCGAACAACCGTTTCAAGGTCACCACGCAAACCACCCTGGACGAGTTCTGTCACACCGGCAAGATGTACAAGCCCTACCAGCGGCCACGCCCAGAAATCGTAGGCACCGTGGTGGCGCCATTTTCCAAGGGCGTGATTGCCATGGGCGAGAAAGATATGCACCCCATCTCGGCCAACTTTCTCTATGACCAATGGCTGCCCTCACACTGGGAAAACTATGCCCAGGGCAAGGCCAATGTGGGCGTGGAAGCATCTCGCGCGGACTGGCGTGTGGCGCGCACCATCATGGTCAATGACGACGACAAAGTGGCGCGTGAATACGGCAAAAGCTCCGAGCAAAGCCCATACCGCTTTTATTACCGCAACCTGGGCTACAAACTGCGCAAAGGCAAACGCGACGCGGTCTTCACTATGGACGGCAAAACGCCCGAAGCACCCGTGCCCTTGGACGACATCTTGGACCAACTGGTGATCGCCGGCAGTGTCAACCACGTGGTCGATGAGATTTTGAAACTGCACGACAAACTGGGCGGTTTCGGTGAACTGGTCTATGCCGGTTTAGACTGGGCCGATCCTGCACTGTCGCGTCGTTCGATGGTCTTGATGGCCGAACAAGTCATGCCGCGTGTGCGCCAAGCCTTGGGCCTGCCTTCTTAATTTTTCTGGAGTTTTCATGAGTCACACTCACTTAGGGTCTGCGGCATTGGACCGCATGCCCGCCATCGCCGATGCCGACATGACCCCTGTGCAAAAAGCGGTCATGGACGAAATCGCCGCGGGTCCGCGTGGCCGCATTGGTGGCCCCTTCATTCCTTTGATGCGCAGCCCCGAATTGATGAACCGGGTGCAAAAAGTCGGTGAATATCTGCGCTTTCACAACACGGTGGGTCTGCGCAATTCCGAGTTTGCGGTGTTGATCGTGGCGCGCCATTGGGGCCAACCGATCGAGTGGGCGATTCACCGCACCATCGCTGAGCGCGAAGGGGTTTTGCCCGCAACCTGTGATGCGATTGCGCAAGGTCGCCGCCCCGACGCCATGACGGCGGACGAGACCTTGATTTATGACACGCTTGAAGAGCTGCGTTCCAACCGCTGCCTGAGCGATGTCACTTACGACCGGGTGCGCCAGCGCTTTGGTGAGCAAGGCGTGATCGACATGGTGGCGCATTACGGCTACTACAGCCTGCTGGCCATGACCATGAACGTGGCGCGCACCGCCTTGCCTGAAGGCACCGAAGGCGTTGCTGGCTTGAAAGCCTTCCCGGGCTGAACTGCGCTCGCACGACGAAAAAAAACAGCCTCGGCTTTCACCGGGGCTGTTTTTTGGGAGTCTGACGCTTCAGGTTGGCCAGCCCCAGGTGCGCGTTTTACAGCGCCGCCAAACGGCTTTCCAGCGCGCCTTTGGTCTCGAGCAAGGCTTTGGGCATGTGGTAGGCCAGCTGTTCAAAATGGGTGTCGTGCAGTTTGAGCTCGTCAACCCAAGCGGCTTTGTCGATGCTGGTCACGGTGTTGAACTGATCGGCGCTGAAACTGATGCCGGTCCAGTTGATTTCAGCGTACTGAGGCGCCACACCGAACAAGGTTTCTTGACCTGCGGCTTTGCCCTCTAAGCGGTCAATCATCCACTTCAACACGCGCATATTGTCGCCGTAGCCGGGCCAGACAAACTTGCCGTCTTCGCCTTTGCGGAACCAGTTCACGCAGAACATGCCGGGCAGCTTGTGGCCAGCGGCTTGTGTTTTGGCGCCGATGTCCAGCCAGTGCTGGAAGTAGTCGCTCATGTTGTAGCCGCAAAACGGCAGCATCGCAAACGGGTCACGCCGCACCACGCCTTGTGCGCCAAAAGCGGCGGCAGTGGTTTCCGAGCCCATGGTCGCGGCCATGTACACGCCCTCGGTCCAGCTGCGCGCTTCGGTCACCAAAGGCACGGTGGTCGAGCGGCGGCCACCGAACATGAAGGCGTCAATGGCCACACCGGCCGGATCGTCCCACGCTGGGTCGAGCGCCGGGTTGTTGATTGCAGCGACGGTGAAACGGGCGTTGGGGTGGGCGGCTTTGGCGCCGGTTTCTTTGGCGATTTGCGGTGTCCAGTCCTTGCCTTGCCAGTCGATCAAATGGTCGGGCAGTTGGCCAGTGTCTTTTTCCATGCCTTCCCACCACACGTCACCGTCATCGGTCAGGGCCACGTTGGTGTAGATCACGTTTTTGTCCAAGCTGGCCATGCAGTTGGGGTTGGTGTGGAAGTTGGTGCCGGGGGCCACGCCAAAGTAGCCGGCTTCGGGGTTGATGGCGTACATCTTGCCGTCGGCATGGGGCTTGACCCACGCAATGTCGTCACCGATGGTGGTGACTTTCCAGCCGTCAAAGCCTTGCGGTGGCACCAGCATGGAAAAGTTGGTTTTGCCGCAGGCACTGGGGAAGGCCGCAGCCACGTGGTACTTTTTGCCTTCGGGGTTGGTCACGCCCAAAATCAGCATGTGCTCGGCCAACCAGCCTTGCTCGCGGCCCATGTTGGAGGCGATGCGCAGGGCAAAGCATTTCTTACCCAAGAGCGCGTTGCCGCCGTAGCCCGAACCGTAAGACCAAATCTCGCGCGTTTCGGGGTAGTGCACGATGTATTTGGTGGTGGGGTTGCAAGGCCAAGAGGTGCTGTCTTTTTGACCGGCGGCCAAAGGCGCGCCCACGGTGTGCATGCACGGCACAAACTCGCCTTCGGTGCCCAGCACGTCGAACACGGCTTTGCCCATGCGGGTCATCAGCTTTTGGTTCACCGCCACGTAAGCGCTGTCGGTCAACTCGATGCCGATGTGGCTGATGTGCGAGCCCAGTGGGCCCATGGAAAACGGCACCACATACATCGTGCGACCGGTCATGCAACCGTCAAACAAAGGGCGCAGGGTGGCGCGCATGTCGGCGGGGGCCATCCAATTGTTGGTCGGGCCGGCGTCTTCTTTTTTCGCCGAGCAAATGTAGGTGCGGTCTTCTACGCGGGCCACGTCCGAAGGATCAGAGCAGGCCAAAAAGCTGCCGGGGCGCTTGGCGGGGTTGAGCTTTTTAAAAGTGCCCGCAGTGACCAGTTCGGCGCACAGGCGGTCGTATTCTTCTTGAGAGCCGTCACACCAGTAGATGTTGTCGGGTTTGCACAGGGCGGCCATTTCGGCCACCCAAGCCACCAGCTTGGCGTTTTTCACATACGTGGGCGTATTCAGGTTCAGGCCCTGCATCACGGGTGAGTTCATGGGGAAAGCTCCTAAGTTTAAAAATCGTTTTTTGAAAAACACCGCGCGATGGCCTGGCTGTTTTTCAAAAACCGACTCCCTTGGGTCACAATCCTTGCACACGTTTCGTGTAACCACGTCGTAACCGGACCTGAATTTTAGGGAGTCGAGCCTGTGCGTGCCTTTCAAACCAGGAAATAATTATGCAAAACTTGCATAGGGTTATGCGCAGATGCCGGGTCGGTCTTTGGCTCCTCGTTGGTGGCTGGACAGCGGCGGCTTGGCCGCAAACCGCACCCCCCCTCGCAGGCAAAACAGTCATTCACGTGGCGGCGGCCAGCAATTTGAAGTTCGCCTTGGCCGATGTGTTGGCGCTTTACCAACAACAAACCGGCTCAGAGGTACGGCTGAGCTTGGGCGCTTCAGGGGCCCTGGCGCAGCAAATCCGCCAAGGACTGCCGGTGGGCTTGTTCGTGTCGGCCGATGAGGCGCGGGTCGACGAACTCGTGAAAGCCGGTCTGACCCAGGATGCTGGACAGCGCTATGCCACGGGTCGCTTGGCCTTGTTGGTGCCACAAAACAGTTCTTTGCCGCTGGACGCGGGTCTTCAAGCCCTGGTGCACGCACTGAACAAGCAAGACAAATTGGCCATTGCCAACCCCGAATTGGCCCCTTACGGGCTGGCGGCCCAAGAGGCTTTGAGCCATGAGGGGGTGTGGGCGCTGGCGCAACATCGCTTGGTCAAGGGCGAGAACATCGCGCAGACCACCCAGTTTGTGGTGACCGGGGCTGCAGCAGCAGGCATCACTGCGCTGTCTTTGGTGATGGCACCCGAGGTGGCACAGCGCACCCGGTTCAAACGCATCCCTGCCGAATGGCATGCGCCTTTGCACCAAAAACTGGTGCTGCTCAAGGGCGCCAATCCTGAAACCCGGCAGTTTCGAGATTTCTTGCTGTCACCGCCCGCGCAGGCGGTGTTTCGTCGGCATGGTTACGATACGAGCCCATGATGGATTGGCACGCGGCCCAAGTTTCGCTCACCCTGGCGGTTTTGACGGCCGGCCTGTTGCTGCCTGTGGGCTTGTGGCTGGCGCGCTGGTTGGCCACCACGCATTGGCCCGGGCGACCCTTGGTGGAAGCACTGCTGTTGCTGCCATTGTTGTTGCCACCCACGGTGATCGGTTTTTATTTTTTGCTGTTGCTCGGCCAGGGCAGTGCCTTGGGTGCTTGGTTGGCGCAACACGATGTGCGCCTGGTGTTCAGCATGCAGGGCCTGCTCTTGGTCAGTTGGCTGGTGAATATCCCGTTCATGGTGCAGCCCATCCAACGCGCTTTTGCGGCGGTGCCCACGGCCTTGCGCGAGGCCGCTTGGGTCTCGGGCCTGGGGCCTTGGGCCACTTTTTGGCGGGTAGAGTTGCCTTTGGCCTGGCCAGGTTTGGTGGCCGGCGTGGCCCTGACCATGGCGCACACCTTGGGCGAGTTTGGTGTGGTGTTGATGGTGGGCGGCAATATTCCCGGCGAAACACGCACCCTGTCGGTGGCGATTTACGACCGGGTTCAGTCTTTCGACTTGCAAGGCGCGCACCTGATGGCCTTGGCCTTGGTGGTGGTGTCGCTGCTGGCTTTGAGCTTGGTGCTGGCGTTTGACCGGCAGACCCAGCGCCAGCGCGCGGCGCAGGAGGCGCTCGCATGAGCGGCTTGTCGGTGGCCCTGCATAGCGCAGCCAAAATTCGTTTGAACGCCGAATTCACCTGCGCGCCCGGTGAACTGCTGGCCTTGGTTGGGCCCTCGGGCAGCGGCAAAACCAGTATCTTGCGTGCGGTGGCGGGTCTGTGGAACTTGCCAGGCTTGCAAGGTCATGTGCGTGTACAGGGTCGTGATTGGTTCAACAGTGCGAACAAGGTCAACTTACCGCCGCAGGCGCGGCGAGCGGGCTTGGTGTTTCAGCACTACGCTTTGTTTCCCCACATGAGCGCGGCGGCCAATGTGGCCTTGGCCGCCGACCCCCATTGGAGCACCCAGGACATCACCCAACTCTTGGAGCGCATGGGTTTGGCCGGACTGGGGGCGCGCAAACCGGCGCAACTGTCTGGCGGCCAGCAGCAGCGCGTGGCCTTGGCGCGGGCCTTGGTCCGGGTCATGTCAGGCACAGCGGCGGGTGGGTCGGTTCCATCGGGTGGCGTGCTGTTGTTGGACGAGCCGTTTTCAGCGGTCGATGCGCCCACGCGCTTGGCTTTGTACCGCGAGCTGGCCGCGCTGCGTCAGCAGGTGGCTGCGCCCATGCTGCTGGTGACGCACGACTTGGCCGAGGCCAGGCGTTTGGCCGATCGGGTGGTGATCTTGGATGCGGGCGAGACTTTGCAAACTGGCGTACCCGCCCATGTGTTCGCCAGCCCGCGCAACGCGCGCGTGGCTGAGCTGGTCGGGATCCAAAACCATTTTCAAGGCCAGTTCCACCGCAGCGAGCCCGGTTGGGCGCGCCTGACTTGGCGTTCGCGCCAGGGCCATGAGCTCAGCTTCAGGGTGATCGACAAAAACCGCATCGCCGACGGCAAAGCCGTGACTTGGGTGCT
>CANFMK010000008.1 GCA_947448325.1 Comamonadaceae bacterium | reverse complement strand
CGCGCGCAGATCGCGCCAGAGATTGCGCCAACCTAAACCCAAGGCCAAACGTAAATTCAGATGCATGCGCGCACCTTAACCGATACGCGGGTTCCCGCGCAGGGTCACGGTTTTAGACTGTCTGGAGGCCGCGGCGCTTGAGGCTGCCAGACCAAACGCTCAGGGGCGCTGAAGCATAAAAACCGTTTGTGAGTGGCGCGGCCGATGGCGCACAGCCCCACACGCTGGGCCACATCCAGGCCCATTTGGGTGATGCCGCTGCGCGAGACAGCGATCGGCACGCCCATTTGCGCCGACTTGATCACCATTTCACTGGTCAAACGCCCGGTGGTGTAAAAAACTTTGTCCTGACCTGAAACCTCGTTCATCCACATCCATCCGGCGATCGTGTCGACCGCGTTGTGACGGCCCACGTCTTCCACAAACATCAGCATCTCGTCACCGCGAAACAGCGCGCAAGCGTGGACCGAGCCGGCCGATTTGTAGGTGGTCTCTTGAATGCGGATGGCGTTGACCAGGCTGTACAAGGTCGTTTGGCTGATCTGCGCCGGTGCCAGCGCAATGGCATCGATGTCGGCCATCAAGTCGCCAAACACACTGCCCTGGCCACAACCGGTGGTGACCACGCGGGGGGCTTGGGGGGTGTCCGGCACGCCGTGGCGGGTTTTAACGGCAGCCACACCGGGCTGGCCCAACTCGCCTTCGCCAATCGTCCAATCCACGGTGATGGATTCAATCTCTTCGACCGAAGCGATCAAACGTTGGTTGCGCAAAAACCCCAACACCAGCCACTCGGGGTGAGCGCCCAGGGTCATGAGGGTGACCAATTCGCGCTTGTCCAGGTACACCGTCAACGCCCGCTCAGCGGGAATCGGGATGGTGCTGGCTTCACCGAATTCGTTGATGACCTGCACACCCTGCGTGAGGGCGGCGTTGGCTTGGGTCAGGTGGGGTTTGGGGCTCAGGCTCAAATGGCAGACGTTCAGGACTTTTTCGCAGGCGCGGGCGCCGCAGCAGGCGCCGCTGCAGGTGTGGCCGCTGGGGCAGCGGGCGCGGCAGCGGTCACGGGCGGCGCGGGCACATACACAAAGGCGCCAGGGTCGGCGCAGGCCGGTGTGCTGACCGGCGCTGTGGTGGATTTGCCTGCAGCCTTGGCTGTTTTGTAATAGTGCGCGGCCACTTTTTCGCGTGATTTGCACAGCTGGAAATCTGCCACTTTGTTGCCGTGCGCGGTTTTGGCCGCGGCTTCAGCGGCTTTGGCTTTGGCTTCGTCGCTGGGCGCGGGCAGTTTGGCCCAGGCCGGTGCGCTGAGCAACAGGAATGACATCAGGCCGGCTGTGAGGATGTGGAATTTCATGAATGCTTCCTTTGTGATCAAGCTTGCACAGAAGCGGCAGAGGCGGAAGAAACGCCCGCCGAGGCTGGCGCAGTGCGTTGTGCAGGAATTTTGCCGGCTTGAATGTCGTCGTACCAGAGCTGATGGTGCTCCTTGGCCCAGGTTTCATCCACATAGCCTTCGCGCATGGCTTTGTAGGCGCCTTGCATGCCTATGGTGCCCATGTAGATATGACCGATGAACATTGCCATCATCAAAACGGTGGCCACGCCGTGAATCATATGGGCCATTTGCATGGTGCTGCGTTCGTATATCAAGCCTGGGATCAATTTGTCCAACACAAAACCTGAAGCGACCACGATGCCACCGAGGAAAAAAACACCGCCCCAGAACACCACTTTTTCACCCGCATTGAAACGGTGCGAGGGCACTTCTTTGCCGGAGAACAAACCGCCGCCGTGCAGCAGCCATTGAATGTCATCGGCCGAAGGCAGGTTGTCGCGCACAAAGGTGATCAGCACAATCACCAGCGACACCGCAAACAAGGGGCCAGCAAAGTTGTGCACGTTTTTCAGGACGAATGTCAGCCAACCGAACAAGCTGGTACCGATGATGGGCAGGAGAAAGAACTTGCCAAAGGCCATGACCACGCCCGAGATCGCCAAGGCGCAAAAAGCGATCGCATTAGACCAATGTGCAGAGCGCTCAAACGGGGTGAAGCGTTCGATTTGGCGTCCGGTTTCCTGACCATGCAAGGCCATCGTGCCCTTGCGCCAGTAAAACAAGGCGATCGCGCCCACCACGATCAGCAGCAAAGCGCCGCCATAAGGAATGATCCATTGGTTACGCACTTGACGCCAGGCCTCGCCCGCGTTGGTCAAACGGGAACCGGGGTACTGCACAAAGGGTTGAATAAGGTTGCCCGCTTCAGGCGCTTGGCTGAGCGGCAGGCTGCTGTAACCGGTCACGCCCGCACCCACTTGACGCCACATTGGCGCGTTGTTGCCGGGCTGCACTTTGCTGCGCTCGCCGTTGGTTTGGTCGGCGTATTTCGGATCGGTATTGGCGTCGGGCGCAACAGAGAAAATGTTCGCACTTTTCACACCGCCCACAGATTCAGGGGCCGCAACAGGCGCTGCAGCGGCTGGCGTCGCATTTTGCGCAGCGACGTGACTCGCCGCACCGAACAGGCCCAGCGCCAGCACTGTGGTGAAGACACGTTGCATCAGGGAATGGATCATCACAAACCTCCCGGTTCAGGGTGAACGGGTGTGGTCATTCATGCCGTACTGCGCACGGGCCTTGAGCTGCGAGTTCCAGCTCGTCGCATCTCCAACCTGCCATCCAGGAGCTGTGAAAGCACTGACACCGGTGCCCTTAGAAGGGGCTTGATCCGACTTGGGCAGACCCGACAGGGCTTGCGAATGTTCACCGCAAGCGGTCAAAGCGGCGATCGACACGGCGGCGATCAGCAAGCACATGCTGCGTAACGGCTTCATGATTTTGCTCCTTCGCTGGGCTTGGTGCCGTAGGCCGTGCCCCAGCCCCAGACTTCTGCGCCTTTGCCGCGTTGCACCACGCGGTTGCGCAGGATGTCGGCCACCACATCACCGTCACCGGCGAGCAAGGCTTTGGTCGAGCACATTTCGGCGCAAGCCGGCAATTTGCCTTCAGCCAAGCGGTTGCGTCCGTATTTTTCAAATTCCGCCTGACTGCCATTGGCCTCGGGGCCACCTGCGCAGAAGGTGCACTTGTCCATCTTGCCGCGCACACCGAAGGTGCCCTGTGAAGGAAACTGTGGCGCGCCAAAGGGGCAGGCATAGGAGCAGTAGCCGCAGCCGATGCACACGTCTTTGTCGTGCAGCACCACACCTTCGTCGGTGCGGTAGAAGCAATTGACAGGGCACACCGCCATGCAAGGCGCATCCGAGCAGTGCATGCAGGCGACTGAGATGGATTTTTCACCAGGCACACCGTCGTTCAAAGTCACCACACGGCGGCGGTTCACGCCCCAGGGCACTTCGTGCTCGTTTTTACAGGCTGTCACGCAACCGTTGCATTCGATGCAGCGCTCTGCATCACAGATGAATTTCATTCTTGCCATCGTGTTCTCCTTGCGCTTTACGCCCGCTCAATTTCGCAAACGGTGGTCTTGGTTTCTTGCATCATGGTGACGCTGTCATACCCGTAGGTGGTGGCGGTGTTCACCGCCTCGCCGCGCACGATCGGCGCAGCACCGGCGGGGTAATGCGCCAGCATGTCGGCACCTTGCCAACGGCCCGAAAAGTGGAACGGCAAGAACACCGTGTCTGGCCCCACCCGCTCGGTCACCAAAGCCTGCACATTGATGCGCGCGCCCGTGGGTGACTTGACCCATGCGCGCTCACCATTGCGAATGCCACGTTTCGCCGCTGTTTGCGGGTTGATCTCGACAAACATCTCTTGCTGCAGCTCGGCCAACCAAGGGTTGGAACGGGTTTCTTCGCCGCCGCCTTCGTACTCGACCAAACGGCCCGAGGTCATGATCAGCGGGAACTTCTCGTACACCTTGTCGGCGATGTTCTTGTCTTGCACGGTTTTGTACAAGGTCGGCAAACGCCAGAAGGCTTTTTTGTCGTCGTGCGTCGGGTACTTGGCCGCCATGTCGGCTCGGGTGCCATACAGGGGCTCACGGTGCTGCGGAATCGGATCAGGGAAGTTCCACACCACCGCACGCGCTTTGGCGTTGCCAAACGGATGGCAGCCGTGGTTTTGCATGAACACGCGCATCATGCCGCCCGAGTTATCGGTCTTCCAGTTTTTGCCTTCGGCCGCGGCTTTCTCGACATCAGTCAACTCATCCCACCAGCCCAGCTTCTTGAGCAAGATGTGATCGAGCTCCGGGTAACCCGTGGTGATGTCGGCGCCCTTGGAGTGGGAGCCGTCTTCGGCCAACAAACTCTTGCCTTCACGCTCCACGCCAAAGTTAGCGCGGAAGTTTCCGCCGCCTTCCATGACGTGTTTGGAGGTGTCATACAAATTGGGCGAACCCGGGTGTTTGAGTTCGGCAGTGCCCCAGCAAGGCCAAGGCAGACCGAAGTAATCACCCGTGGTGTCGTAGCCTGTTTCGGGGTCTTTGCCGCCTTTGGACTTGAGGGTCTTCACGTCGAACAAATGCATGTTCTTCATGTGCGCCTTCAAGCGCTCCGGGGTTTGACCGGTGTATCCAATGGTCCAGACGCATTTGTTGATTTCACGCAAGATGTCTTCGGGCACCGGCTCGTCCAGGCCTTTGACTTTTTGCATCTTGTAGTTCTTGACCAGCTCCGCGCCAAAGCCCAGCTTTTGCGCAAATTGGTACATGATCATGTGGTCGCTGCGGCTGTCCCACAAAGGCTCAATCACTTTTTCACGCCACTGCAATGAGCGGTTGGACGCTGTGCAAGAGCCGCTGGTTTCAAACTGCGTCGCCGCAGGCAGCAGGTACACGGCGCGGTTCGGGTTCAGGTCTTCGGCCTTGCCGGGCATGGCCGCCATGGCCGCCGTGGCGGATGGGTAAGGGTCGACCACCACCAGCAAATCGAGCTTGTCCATGGCGCGCTTCATCTCCAGACCTCGGGTCTGCGAGTTGGGTGCATGGCCCCAGTAGAAAACGCCGCGCAAATTGCTGTCTTGGTCGATCAGCTCATTCTTTTCCAACACGCCGTCGATCCAGCGCGAAACGGTGATGCCGTTCTTGCTCATCATGGCGGGACTGGCAAAGCGCCCTTTGATCCATTCAAAGTCCACGCCCCAGGCCTTGGCAAAGTGCTTCCAAGAACCTTCGGCCAAACCGTAATAGCCTGGCAGCGAATCCGGATTGGGGCCCACGTCGGTCGCGCCTTGCACGTTGTCGTGGCCCCGGAAAATATTCGTGCCGCCGCCGGACTTGCCCACATTGCCCAGGGCCAACTGCAAGATGCACGAAGCGCGCACGATGGCGTTGCCGATGGTGTGCTGGGTCTGTCCCATGCACCACACGATGGTGCCGGGATTGTTCTCGTGCAGCATCTTGGCGATTTTGAAGACCTGCTCTTCTTTCACGCCGCAAGCTTCTTCCACCTTGTCCGGCGTCCATTTGTCCATGACGTCGGCTTTGACCGCGTCCATGCCGTAGACCCGGTCGTTGATGTACTTTTTATCTTCCCAACCGTTCTTGAAGATGTGGTACAGCACACCAAAGAGGAACGGGATATCGGTGCCCGAACGGATGCGCACATACTCATCGGCTTTGGCCGCGGTGCGGGTGAAGCGCGGGTCCACCACGATCATCTTGCAGCCGTTTTCTTTGGCATGCAGCATGTGCAGCATCGACACAGGATGGGCCTCGGCCGCATTGGAGCCAATGTACAAAGCGACCTTGCTGTTTTGCATGTCGTTGTACGAATTGGTCATGGCGCCATAACCCCAGGTGTTGGCCACACCGGCCACGGTGGTGGAGTGGCAAATACGGGCTTGGTGGTCGCAGTTGTTACTGCCCCAGAAGCTGACAAATTTGCGCAGCAAATAGGCTTGTTCGTTGTTGTGTTTGGAGGAGCCCACAAAGTACACGCTGTCGGGGCCACTGGCTTTGCGCAGTTCGAGCATCTTGGCGCTGATCTCGTTCAGCGCCGTGTCCCAGCTGATTTTTTCGTATTTGCCGTTGACCAACTTCATCGGGTAGCGCAAACGATATTCGCCATGACCGTGCTCGCGCAGCGCAGCGCCTTTGGCGCAATGCGCGCCCAGGTTGATGGGCGAATCAAACACCGGCTCTTGGCGCACCCACACGCCGTTTTCCACCACGGCGTCCACCGCACAACCCACCGAGCAGTGGGTGCACACGGTGCGCTTGACTTCGACTTTGCCAGCGCCCAGTCCGGCTGCCGCATCTTTGGCTTGGGCTTTTTTGACCAGGGTCAACTGCGTAGCGGCCAGTCCCACGCCCACGCCCAGACCTGAGCGGCGCAGAAAACTGCGTCGGTCCATGGTGGGCAGGGCTTGCGACAAACCGCGCCGCAAGCTGTGGACAAAAGAAGAAGAAGGCGCGGTCTGCGCGCCATGGGGCTTTTTGGTCAGCAGCATCGTGCTCTCCAGGTGAATTGGGCGAGGGGGGAATCAGACCTGAGCGGTCTTGTAATAGCGCTTGACGTGCTCGCTCTCGCTGTAGCCGCCACCTCTTTCAGGCTTGGGCTTGGCCACGATGTCGGGGAGCGCTTGACGCACCTGCGGCAAGGCACTGACCACGGCGGCCACGGCCCCCGCCGTTCCCACACCGGCAAACAAGGTTCTGCGAGACAACTTGGATACAGCTTCTGTCATGGGGTTACGCCTTTAACTAAGGATCTAGTTCCAAAGATGAGTGAATGTAACAAAACCATCAAGCGATACCCGAGTAATAACCCTTACTGAGCATGAAATTTATTCAGGACAACAAATCGAATCCTTGAGCTTCCACCCCCACATAGGCGGCCGTGAACTCGGCCAGGCTGCGATAGAAAACGGCGCGGGGGTGGTTGGCCAAGGCATCACACAAAGCCGACACCCATGGCTGCAAATGGGCTGCAAAAAAGGCACTTTGCTGGGTCAGATTGGCCACGGCCACGTCATCCCCGGCAATCAAGTAGCGCATCACCTCACACAAATAAGCCATATGGTCTTCGGTTTCGCGCATGGCCTCGTCGCGCCCCAAACCCAGCGAGGCCAAGTCGTCGCGCAAGCGCACCAGGGGTTTTTCGTTCAAAAAACCGCTCAAATAATGCGAGCCAAACAGGTAAATCTCGGGTTTGCCCACACCCCCAAACAGGGCCGTGAACTCGTCGGCAATCGCCTGATCGCTCATGTCGCGCGTCCGGGCCACCACTTCGCGCCAAGACGCTTCCAAGTAAGCCCCTGGCGCGGGCGCTTCGGTCACAGCCACGCGCAACTGCGCCAACAAGGCGGGCTCGGGGGCTTGGTAAAACAAGGTCGAGAGCAAGCCGTAAATTTCGGCGCGCGCCGTCTCTTCGTCCAGCGCAGCGCTGCCAGGGTCCAGGTTCAAAGCAGAGGTCATGTGTGGGTCTTGGGTTTCAAGCGAAGGAGCGGTCACGGGAGCCGTCGGGCATCAAAGTCGCTTTGTGCCGCTGGGCACATCTTCAATGCGGGTTTCTTGGGGGTTGGAGTAGATGTCGATCACGCGGCAATCGCTGCACATTTTCAAGCGCTCCAAGGCCTCGCCCTGGAACATGCTGTGGCCCGCCAATTTACCGAGCATGGCTTCGATCGCTTTGAGTGTGCCAAAGGGCTTGCTGCAGCGCACGCAGGCGTAAGGCTGGGATTCATTGAGCACCACCGCCTGCTTGCGCTCGGGCGTCAGCAGCAAGCGCGGCTCCAGGGTGATGGCTTTTTCGGGACAGGTGCTGACGCACAAACCACACTGCACACAATTTTTCTCGATGAAGCGCAGTTGCGGCAGTTGCGGGTTGTCTTGCAGCGCGCTGGCCGGGCAGGCGCTGACACAGCTCAGGCACAGGGTGCAGCGGTCTTTGTTGACCAGAACCGAGCCCAGCGGGGAGCCTGCTGCAGGCAGCGTAATGGCGGGGGCTGACTGGCTCGGCGCTGAGGTCGGCGAAGGTGCCCATGCCATCAGGTGGTCCAGCGCCAACTCCAGGGTCGCCCGCTTTTCAGGTGCGACGGCAAAACGCGCTGGCTCTTGAGGCACGGCCTGGCGGGTGTGGGCCAAGGCTTGCAAGGCGGCATCCAGCCCCAAGGGCGTGGTTTCATGGATGAGTTTGAAATGCGTGCCGGTGTAGCCCAGACCGTTCAAAATCCTTTGTGCCACATCCATTTGGGCTTGCAGGCCTTCAGCGTACTGCGGTGCTTCTTCGGCGGTGGTCAACACCACCACCTGGCTGGCACCTTGGGCCACGGCGCTGAGCCACACCTCCAGGCCCAAACTGGCGGTGTGCCACAGCCCCATCGGAATCACCCGGGCCGGCACGCCTTGAGCCACGCGCAGTTGGGCGGCCCGTCCCAACTCGCCAATCAAAGCTTGACCAGCGCCCTGACTGTGCAAGAGCAGCACCGCCTCCTGCCCCCCTGCCCCCGCGTAGGTGCTGAGCAGGGTTTTGATTTTTTGTCCTTGTTCACTCGCCTTGGGGTAGCCATAGGTCAAGGCGCCGCTAGGACAGACGGTGGTGCAGGCGCCACAGCCCACACACAGGTTCGGGTTGACTTGGATTTGCTGGCGCGACTTGTCGCTGCGAATGGCCTCAGCCGAGCAAATGTCGATGCAAGCCTGGCAACCCACGGTTTCGTTGCGACTGTGGGCGCACAGTTTTTGTTTGTAGGCAAAGAATTTGGGCTTCTCAAATTCACCCACCATCTCGCGCAAATCGAGCAGGGTTTTCAGGTCCTGCCCATCCCAGCGCGCATAGCCTTGCGGCGTGGCGTGTTGGTTGAAGGTGGGCGAAGCCGAAGCGGGGCGCAAGTCCAACACCAGGTCAAAGCGCTCGGTGTGGGCCACGGCGACGCGGCCAAAGTCGATGGCCCCAGCCGACTGACATACTTTGACGCAAGCGCGGTGCGACTGGCACAGCGACAGGTCAATTTGATAGTCCAAGCCAATGGCGTTGTCCGGGCAAGCCTCCACGCAGGCGTTGCAGCGGGTGCACAAGTCCAGGTGGATCGGGTTGTTGTCTTCCCAACTCACGTCAAAGGCGCCGAGCCAACCGGTCAAGCCGGTGATGCGACCGGCCAGCACCGGGTAGCGCCGGGTTTGGGCGCCGCCCGCTTTGCCGGGGCCTTGCGCAAAGATCGATACCTCGAGCACATCCGACAACAAACCCGCAGCGCGTTCGGCTTCGTCCATCGGGCCCAGGATCAGCAACTTGCCTTGGCTTTTGTAGGTCACCACCGGCACCGGCTCGGGCTCGGGCAGGTGCGCGGCGGCCAAGAGCGCGGCGATTTTGGGGCTGGCGTGTTTCGCGTCCTGGCTCCAGCCGCCGGTTTCACGGATGTTGACAAATTGGATAACCGAGACCGCCCCCGGGGTTTGCTCGGCCAGTTCAGAAAACAGGCGCTGCTCTTGGGTGCACGCCACCACCACGTCCTGCCCGCTTTGAATGGCTTTTTGAAACGCGCTGGCCTCACGGCGGCACAAAGCCGAGTGCAGCGTCAGCGTTTCACCCAGGGCGCGGCTCAGGCTCGGGGTCTGCAGGGGTTGGGTTTGGTTGCAATCGCAAATCAGTGTGGTCATGTTCGCTCAGGGGTGCAGCTGATTCTGGGGCTTGAAGGGGTAAGGCAGGGTCGACAGTTTCAGACTTGGGGACCTCATCGTCCCACAAACCCAAAAACTGGGCGCCGACCATTTGCCGCAGCATCTCAGGCGGCAAGGGGTCGGGGGTGTTGTAGTCGCCAATGTAAATGTCCAATCCGTCCATCACATTGAAGTGCGGATCGGTGAACAATTTTTTCATGGCCGCGTTGCGCACCTCGCTGGCCACGCCTTCGGACATGAAAGGCTGAAAGTCAGAGGCCGGGGTTAAGTTTTGGGCATCGGCCAGGGTGGGCAAGTCGCGCTCAGCGGTCGGCTCCAAACTCGGTGCAGCGGGGATAGAGCCCTCTTTTTCAGCGGGCAAGGGCTGCGCAGCCTCGGTGTTCTGCGGGGCGGGGATCTGGGGCTGGGACGGAGGCAGTGGCTGCGACAGTGGGCGGCCGGCTTGCGCATCGCGCTTGCGCTGTGACCAGCGGCCCAAAAAGCCGCCCGCACCGGGCTGGTCTGCCGCGCTCATGTGCCCTGCTCTCCCGCAGGTTTGCGGCTGCGCCTGTCACCGGTGCTGACTGAAGCGGGTTGCCCAAAGCGGTCGGTCAAGGTCTGAAAGCTTTGGGGGCGCTGGCGTCTTTTCACCTCGGGCGTGTAATGGTCTTGGGCAAACGCGCGCACCCAGGCCACCACATCCTCGGGGGCAGGCACTTGCTCCACGGTTTCTTGCGCATCCAGCCAACGACCTGCGTCGTGGTAGCTCAGGGAAACGGCTTGCGGCCGGGCCAGGGCATAGCCTTCGTCGCCAGCCTCTTCGTCCACGCGCCACATGACAAACCAACACGGCGAGGGGGAGTTGACGTTGAGCCAATAGCCTTCACCATCGTCAGGAAACAAAGTGGCCGCCAAGCCCGCAAACAACCAGCGCTGCTCGTCGTCGGTGCGCAGCAAGCAACGGGGCGCAAAGCCAAAACGGTCTTCGTGCGGCACCACATCGGCCAAGACCCAACGCCAGGGCTGCCAACGGGCCATGGGCCCCTGGACACGCTCACGCCGCATCAACACGGCCACGGTTTGGGAAAAAGGATTCATGCGGCGATGGTAACAACTCCGCCGCCACGGCTTGCTTGGGCGCACGGATGCGCCTGCCGCATGCAGGTGTCAGTCCTAGGCCGAAACCGCCGCTTCGATGTGCACCGCGCAGTATTTGAACTCTGGGATTTTCGCCACCGGGTCGAGGGCCGCATGGGTCAGCACATTGGCTGCGGCTTCGACATAGGCAAACGGAATGAACACCGCGCCCAAGGGCGTGCCGTCGTCTTGGCGCACCTGCAGCGTCACCTGCCCTCGGCGTGAGCGTACCGCGATGCGGTCGCCGGCGGCCAAGCCCAGGCGCAGCAAATCGGCTCCGCACAGACTCGCCGTGGCGGCAGGTTCCAGCGCATCGAGCACTTGGGCGCGTCGCGTCATGCTGCCGGTGTGCCAATGCTCCAGTTGCCGACCGGTGATCAAGACAAACGGGTAATCGGCGTCCACTCGCTCGGCGGCGAGCACCAGGTCCACTGGGCGCAATTGCACCCGCCCGTCGGGCGTCGGAAATGCATGGTCGAAGACGATGGGCTGGCCCGGATCGTCCTCGGTCAGGCAGGGGTAGGTGACGCTGGACTCTCGCTCAAGCCGTTGCCAGCTGATGCCGCCAATGGCGCAAGCCATGGCTTGGCGCATCTCTTCATAGACCTCGGCCACGCCATGGTGCGGCCCGCGGTAATGCCAATTCAAACCGATGCGCGCGGCCAAGTCCTGGATGATGGCCAGATCGGCCCGTGCCTGACCGGGCGGCTGGATGGCCTGCAAGCCCAGTTGCACCATGCGGTCGGTGTTGCTGACGCTGCCGGTTTTCTCGGGCCAGGCGCTGGCAGGCAGCACCACATCGGCCAGCCAAGCAGTTTCGGTCATGAAGATGTCTTGCACCACCAGGTGCGACAAACTGGCCAAGGCGTGACGCGCATGGTTCAAATCCGGGTCGCTCATGGCCGGGTTCTCACCCATGATGTACATGCCGCGCACCTTGTGCGGATCGCTGTCCTCGGCCAGCGCCTTGTGCATGATTTCCACCACGGTGTAGCCCGGCGTAGCGTCCAGCGGTTGACCCCAAAAATCTTCAAACCAGGCGTGCGCGGCGCTGTCGGTGACGCGTTGGTAGTTGGGGTACATCATCGGGATCAAACCCGCATCGCTGGCGCCTTGCACATTGTTTTGCCCACGCAGCGGATGCAAGCCGGTGCCAGGGCGGCCGATCTGCCCCGTCAGGCTGGCCAGGGCGATCAAACAGCGCACGTTGTCGGTACCGTGCACATGCTGACTCACCCCCATGCCCCATAAAATCATCGCGGCCGGGCTGGTGGCATAGGCACGGGCCACTTCGCGGATCGTGGCCGCATCGATGCCGCAGATTGGCGCCATGGCCTCGGGGCTGAAGGCCTGCACATGGGCTTTGAGCGCTGCCACGTGGTCGGCGCGTTCACGCAAAAAGGCTTCGTTGCACAGGTTCTCGTTAACGATCACATGCAGCATGGCGTTGAGCAATGCCACATCGGTGTCGGGCTTGAACTGCAGAGTCCGCCAAGCGTGTTGACCGATGTCGGTGATGCGCGGATCGGCCAGCACAATGCGCGCGCCGCGCTGGGCGGCGTTTTTCATCCAGGTGGCGGCCACCGGGTGGTTGGCGGTCGGGTTAGAGCCGATGACCAAGATCAGGTCGGCGTGTGCCACATCGCGCACCGGGTTGCTGACCGCGCCCGAACCCACGCCTTCCAGCAAAGCAGCCACGCTGGAGGCGTGACACAGCCGCGTGCAGTGGTCCACGTTGTTGCTGCCAAAGCCGGTGCGCACCAGTTTTTGAAACAAATACGCTTCTTCGTTGCTGCCTTTGGCCGAGCCAAAACCGGCCAAAGACTTGGCGCCAAAGCGGTCGCGCAAATCGACCCAGCCGCTGGCGGCCAAGTGCAAAGCTTCTTCCCAGGTGGCTTCGCGGAACACCTCGCGCCAATCCAACCCCCGCGCCAGCAAGGCCGGGTCCTTGGGCACACCGGCTTTGCGGATCAAAGGCAGCGTCAAGCGCTCGGGGCTGTGCACATAGTCAAAACCAAAGCGGCCTTTGACACACAAGCGGCTCTCGTTGGCCGGGCCGTCACGGCCTTGCACACTGATGATCTTTTCATCACGCACGTTGTAGGTGATTTGACAGCCCACGCCGCAAAACGGACACACCGAATCCACTTGCCGGTCCACCGACTGCGCGCCCATGTGGGTCTTGGACATGAGTGCACCGGTGGGGCAGGCTTGCACGCATTCACCGCAAGCCACGCAACTGCTCTCGCCCATATCATCTTGCAAATCGAAGACCACTTGGGTGCTGGCTCCGCGAAACGCCAGGCCAATCACGCCGTTGACCTGCACATCACGGCAGGCACGTTCACAGCGGTTGCATTGAATGCAGGCGTCCAAATTCACCGCCATGGCGGGGTGCGACACATCAGCGGGTACAGATTCGCGGCGCAGCTGAGCCAATGCCGGTCGCACCTGCACGCCATGGTGTTCGGCCCATTGGCTCAACTCGCCGTGCGGGGCCTCGGCGCGGTCATCGAGCCATTTGTGGCCTTGGTCGGGCAAATCGGCCAACAGCATCTCCAGCACCATGTTTTGGCTTTTTCGCGCGCGCGGGCTGTCGGTTTGCACGTTCATGCCCGCCGTCGGACTGCGGCAGCAACTGGGGGCGAGCGTGCGCTCACCGTCAATCTCCACCACGCAAGCGCGGCAATTGCCATCCGGCGTCATGCCCTCTTTGTGGCACAGGTGCGGAATGGCGATGCCGAGCTTTTTGGCGATGTTGAAAATGCTTTTTCCGGCAGGCGCTTCAACACTTTGGCCGTTCAGGGTGAATTGAACGGTGCTCATGAGCGGTCTCTCTGTGGGAGCGGCGCCCTCGCCGCGATGAGCCCTTTGATATTCGCGACGGGGGCGTCGCTCCTGCACAGCATCATGTCTGCACCCCAACTTCTTGCGGGAAATACTGCAACACACAGCGGATCGGGTTCGGTGCAGCCTGACCCAGACCGCAAATAGAGGCATCGCCCATCACCTGCGCCAGGTCTTGCAAGGTGTCGGCATCCCACACCGGTTGGGCCATGAGTTGCGCAGCTTTGTCGGTGCCCACGCGGCACGGGGTGCACTGGCCGCAGCTCTCATGCGCAAAAAATTGCATGACATTCAGCGCCGCTTCACGCGCGCTGTCGTGTTCGCTGAGCACCACCACCGCCGCCGAACCAATGAAGCAGCCATGGGCTTGCAAGGTGTCAAAGTCCAGCGGCACATCGGTCAAACGGGCAGGCAAAATGCCGCCGCTGGCACCACCGGGCAGGTAGGCGTACAGCGTATGGCCTTCGGCCATGCCGCCGCAGTATTCATCCACCAGTTCACGCAGCGTGATGCCGGCCGGGGCTAGCTTGACGCCCGGCAGCTTGACTCGCCCGCTGACGCTGAAGCGCCGCAGGCCTTGGCGGCCATGACGGCCTTGGGCGGCAAAGCCCTCTGCGCCCTGCTCCACCAGTTCACGAATCCAGTACAGCGTCTCGAAGTTGTGCTCCAGCGTGGGGCGACCGAACAAACCGACTTCGGCAATGTAAGGCGGGCGCAGGCGCGGCTCACCGCGGTGGCCTTCGATGCTTTCGATCATGGCCGATTCTTCGCCGCAGATGTAGGCCCCTGCGCCACGTCGCAACGCGATGCGCGGCAAGGCGCAAGGCGGGTTGGCTTGCAATGCGGCCAATTCTTGGGTCAGCAATACTCGGGCTTCGTGGTACTCGTCGCGCAAGTAGATGTACACCGCCTCGCAACCCACCACGCTGGCGGCGATCAGCACGCCTTCCAAAAAGCGATGCGGGTCCGCTTCCAGACAGGTGCGGTCTTTGAAGGTGCCGGGTTCGCCCTCGTCAATGTTCACCGCCATCAATCGCGGCGCGGCTTGGCTGCGCACGATGCGCCATTTGCGCCCGGCCGGAAACCCTGCACCGCCCAGGCCGCGCAGGCCTGAAGACTCCAGGGTCTGGATGATCGTCTCGGGGTCTTTCAGTCCAGCAGCCACCTGTAAAGCCAATTGGTAACCACCTGCTTGCTTGTAGGCTTCGTACCGGATGGCGTGGGGCAAGGCCAAGGGCAGAACACTCGCGTTGGCTAACAGATGCTTGATTTGGGGGGGCGTGGCCTGCGCCACCGCCTGCTGGCCCACTTGCGCGGCGGGGGCTTGTTCGCAGCGACCCAAGCAAGGCGCAGCCAACACCTGGACGCCAGCCCCTAGATCGCGCTGCACTTGCGCCAACAAGGTATCGGCTCCGGCCAAGGAGCAACTCAGGCTGTCGCAGATCCGCACCGTGACGGCCGGTGCGGTCTGGTCATCGCGCAGAATCTGAAAGTGGTGATAGAAAGAAGCCACTTCAAACACCTCGACCACCGGCACGCGCATTTCCGCAGCCAAGGCCACGATGTGGCGCTCGAACAAGCCCCGGTAGTGGTCATTCAAGACATGCAGATGTTCGATCAGCAGATCGCGCCGATGGCCCGCAGTAGGCGGCAAGCCGATCAAAGCCTGCACCTCGGCGCGGGCTTGCGGCAAGGCCTGTCGGCCCTTGAGCTGAGAGCGGGGCTTGCGCAGTTGTTCGCGCAATGGACCCAGATCGATCCGGGTCTCGTTCATCAATAGGTCTCGAGGTGCAAGCGGCCTTGCTGTTTGAGCGCAGCGCCCACGCTGTCCCAGTCCATGCCCGCACCTTGAGCGATGTCGCGCAGCGCCATGACCACGCCTTCTTCCATGCTTTTCAAGCCACAGACATAAAAGCAGGTATGGCTGTCTTTGAGCAAGGCGGCAATGTCGGCCGCCCGATCGCGCAGGGCGTCTTGCACATAGCGCTTAGGCTGTCCGGGTGTGCGCGAATAGGCAAACTCGATGTCGATGAAATCTTTGGGCAGGTTTTGCAGCGGGCCAAAATAAGGCAACTCTTGCTGCGTGCGGGCACCGAAGAACAGCATCAGTTTGCCGCCTTCGAACTTGCCACTGGCACGAAGACGACGACGCCATTCGGTCATGGCGCGCATCGGGGCCGAGCCAGTGCCGGTGCAAATCATCACGATGTTGCTCTTGGGATGGTTCGGCATCAAAAAGCTCGCGCCAAAAGGACCGATCACCTGGACTTTGTCACCTACATTCAGGTCACACATGTAGTTAGAAGCGACGCCACGCACCGGCTGGCCGTCATGGTCTTCCAGCACCCGCTTGATGGTCAGCGACAGGTTGTTGTGACCAGGACGCTCGCCATTGCGCGGGCTGGCGATCGAATACTGGCGCGCATGGTGTGCGCGGCCCTTTTCGTCCACACCGGGCGGCAAAATACCAATCGACTGTCCTTCCAGCACGGGGAAAGGCATGCTGCCGAAATCGAGCACGATGTGGTGGGTGTCGTATTCCTTGCCCACTTCCGTGACGCGCAAATTACCCGTCACGGTGGCGGTGATGGTTTTATCAAAGGCCTTGGGGCCGTAGAGATTGGTGTAAGCATGTGCGGCGGACCAAGGGGGAATGGTGGCGCCGAACTGGGCCGAGTTGAATCCCGAGGCGCTGGCCGTGCTGGCGGCCGATGCCGATGAAGCCGCCGCAGCCTGCACCACCGCTTGCGCCTCTTCTTGGGCAGCATGGGCGTCACCACCGGCAGCGGCGAGTTCTTCGGCGCTGAGTTCGGCAGGCAATTCGTCCCAGGTCAGTTGTTCTTCAATGCTGTAAGCCCGGGCCTTGGGCACCATGCGCCAGTTGTCGATGGAGCCGGTGGGGCAAGGCGAGATGCAGTCCATGCACCCGTTGCAAATATCGGCCTTGACCACGTAGTTGAGCGAATCATGGGTGATCGCGCCGACCGGGCAAATCGCTTCGCAGGTGTTGCAGCGGATGCAGATTTCAGGGTCGATGACGTGCTGTTTGATCAGGATCGATTCGGTGGTCATGTCACGGCTTTCTTGTGGTTCTTCAGTGTTTTATCTTTTGTTTGGCAAGCTCCGCAACGGTATGGCTTGGGGCCGGTCACCTCAAACGGCGTACCGAAAAATCGGCGCCCGGCCCCAAGCCATACCGTCGCTCTCAGACTGCTCAGCCATTGGCAGTCTACCGGCATTGGGTGCGCTTTGCGCACACCATGCAGTCGTCAAAGGCAGGGGCGGGTGACGATTTCTGGTACCCCAGTATGAGGAACCCGCCCCTGCCTTTGACGACTGCCGCCCCCATAAATGAGGCAGCAGTCAGATCAAAAATTCAACCCATCAGTTGAAGCGAACGTAATCAAAGTCCACAGGCTGACGGTTGATGCCCATGACGGGTGGCGCGATCCAGTTGGCGAACTTGCCCGGCTCAACCACACGGCCCATCAGGCTGGCCACATAGGCGCGGTCTTCGTTGGTGGGCAACCACTCGCCGACTTTGGCCATCCATTCGGCATCCGTGACCACTTGACCCTCGGGCGTGATTTTGGAACCCGACAAAGAGCCGATGTTGCGGTGGAAGGCCTTGTGAGGTGCCTTCAAGGTGAAAGGAATACCGGCCTTGGTGATCACGCGGTTCCAACGGTCGATGCCCCCCTTGGAGTCAGTGATGTAGTCGTCGCGCAGCACTTCGTTCAAAGCGTTGAGCATAGGCACTTCTTTTTCGATCAACTTGCCGTCTTCCACCGACAAGATCTTGTAGCTATTGCCCTTGAGGATGTGGTCGTCAGCGCGCTTGCCTTCTTCGTAACGGCCTTTCAGACCGGAGCTGTAGAAGGTGGCGGCGTTGGACGACTCGTCGGCACCGAACAAATCGATGGTCACCGAGAAGTGGAAGTTGATGTAACGCTGGATGGTGGGCAAATCGATCACACCAGCGGCACGCAGCTTGGCCACGTCGTCGGTCTTGAGCTCGTTCATCACGTCCACCGTGCGCTGGATGGTGCGGCTCACGCCGGACTCGCCCACGAACATGTGGTGCGCCTCTTCGGTCAGCATGAACTTGGTGGTGCGGGCCAAGGGATCGAACGCCGATTCGGCCAGGGCACACAGTTGGAACTTGCCGTCACGGTCGGTGAAGTAGGTGAACATGAAGAAGGACAACCAGTCGGGGGTCTTCTCATTGAACGCCTGCAAAATGCGCGGATTGTCTTCGTTGCCGCTGTTGCGCTGGAGCAAGGCATCGGCTTCTTCGCGGCCGTCTTTGCCAAAGTATTTGTGCAACAAATACACCATGGCCCACAGGTGGCGACCTTCTTCCACGTTGATTTGGAACAGGTTGCGCAGGTCGTACATGCTGGGGGCGGTGAGGCCCAGGTGGCGCTGCTGCTCCACCGACGCCGGCTCGGTGTCGCCTTGGGTCACGATGATGCGGCGCAGGTTGGCGCGGTGTTCGCCAGGCACGTCTTGCCAGGCCTTTTCACCGATGTGGTCCCCGAAGTGGATCTTGCGGTCTTGCTCGCCGGGGTTCATGAAAACGCCCCAACGGTAGTCACGCATCTTCACGTGACCGAACTGGGCCCAGCCTTGCGGGTCCACGCTCACGGCGGTACGCAAGTACACGTCCATGTCGGTGGAGCCTTCAGGGCCCATGTCATCCCACCAGTTGATGAAGTTGGGCTGCCATTGTTCCAGCGCGCGTTGCAGCGTGCGGTCTTCAGACAGGTTGACGTTGTTGGGGATTTTTTCGCTGTAGTTGATACCGGACATGAGAGTCTCCAGAAATTAAAGCAACGGTGGGGTCAAATTTCGGTTGCAGCGCGGACCACCGGGAACCATGCTGCACAACGCAAAAACATCAAACGCGGTTCATGTCAAATTGAACTTTCTCGCCCTTGCCATAGACCTTCAAGGCGCCCTTTTCGCCCACGGCGTTGGGGCGTTGGAAGATCCAGTTTTGCCAGGCGGTCAAGCGGCCAAAAATGCGAGTGGCCATGTTTTCTTTTTGCGCAAAGCGCAAATTGGCTTCCAAGCCCGTCAAGGCGTCGGGTGACATGGAGGCACGTTCTTCCAAAGCCAAACGGATCTCGTCAGCCCAGTCGATGTCGTCCGGCGCGGCGGTGACCAAGCCCAGTGCCAATGCGGCATCGGCGTCCAGGGCTTTGCCAATGGCGGCGCGAGCAGCTTCCATGGCCGGCACTTCTTCGTAGAAGCGACGTTGCAAACGGGTCTGGTCGTTGACCATCGGGAAGAAGCCAAAATTCATCTCGCTCAATTGCAGCTTGGGTGCTTTGGCTTCGTCGTCAGGCAGGGCCAACATGTAGGCGCGATCGGCGCAAAACGCCAGTTCGGCCAAAGTGCCGGCAAAGCAAGTGCCTTCTTCAATCAAGGCAAACAGGCTGCGCGAGGACACGTCCAAACGCGCCAAGGTGCGGCGCAAGTGGCCGATGGTTTCACGCACAAACCAGTGGTCCTTGTGCGCCAGCAAAGCGGCGTCGCAGGCCAGCACGGATGCAGCATCACCTGAGGTTTTCAGCACCCAGGTGCCGATGTCCAGTTCGTTGGTGCGCATGTGCAAGATGGCGTCATCCAGTTCACGCACCATCTGCAGCGGCCACCAGTTCACGCCAGCGGCTTCAATGCCGGCGATGTCGGCAGGCTGGGCTGTGGCAGGCGCTTTGACGGTGAACACCGCTTGGCGCTTGGCGCGGTCAATCTCCACAGTGACGTTGGTGTAGGTCAGGGCGTCTGCGGCGATCGTGCGGTTCAAAGGCGTGAGCGTCACGCCCTTGGCAACTGCAGGACGGCTGCTGCCCGCTGCCAGTTTGGTGGCATGCGCTTTGACCACGTCTTTGAACACGGCCGGCTTGGCAATGGCATCGACCAGGCGCCAGTCCACGGCTTTTTGACCGCGCACACCTTCGACGCTGGTGCAGAAAATATCGGCCAGGTCGTGGCGCACGTGGCGCTTGTCGGTCACGCGGGTCAGACCGCCGGTGCCGGGCAGCACGCCGAGCAAAGGCACTTCAGGCAAGGACACCGCGCTGGAACGGTCGTCCACCAACACAATCTCGTCGCAGGCCAGCGCCAACTCATAACCACCGCCAGCGCAAGCGCCGTTCAGGGCGGCGACGAATTTCAGGCCGTCGTGTTTGCTGGAGTCTTCAATGCCGTTGCGGGTTTCATTGGTGAACTTGCAAAAATTCACTTTCCAACCGTGGGTCGACACGCCGAGCATGAAGATGTTGGCACCCGAGCAGAACACGCGGTCCTTCAGGCTGGTCACCACCACCGAACGCACTTCAGGATGCTCAAAGCGAATGCGCTGCAAGGCGTCATGCAATTCAATGTCCACGCCCAGGTCATAGCTGTTGAGCTTGAGCTTGTAGCCAGGGCGGATGCCCGCGTCTTCGTTGATGTTGATGGCCAAGGTGGCGATCTCACCTTCGAAGGACAGGGTGATGTGCTTGTAGTGGGCAGGATTCGTTTGGTAATCGACAGTCAAAATAGCGCTCATGGGATCTCCGAAAGAGGGACAACGGGTTGAAATTCAGTTCACACCGCTTTACAACGAGGTGGTAATGTGAATTATATTTCTCGTCATCAGGGTGTGCAATATGCACTTTAATTCATTTTATTGGTATTTACCCTATATTCATGCGCGCAGTCTGAGTCCCTCAAACGGTAGCCACCAACTGTTTGCGCACCGCATCGCGCAGCTGGGCAAATGCCTGATCGGCCGTCCCGACACTGGTGTTGATGGCGATATCGGCTTTGGAATAAAACGCCGAGCGCCCCTCCAAAATCCGCTTCAAATCTTCCATCGCTTCGCGGCTGGCCGCCATTGGTCGCATGTCCCCTTGCGCGGCGACACGGGCCATGTGATCGGAGGCCTCGGCTTGCAACCACACCGTGGTGCAGTGCGACAGCAGCAGGTTGAAATTGGCCGAGTCTGAGACCAAACCGCCGGGCGTAGCGATCACCACTTCCGGGTAAATTTGAATCGCTTCTTCGAGCGCGCGTCGCTCGTACCGGCGGTAGGCGTGCGCGCCGTAGAGGTTGTGAATTTCGCTGATTTGGCAACCGGCAAATTGTTCGATTTGGCGCGACAACTCGATGAACGGAAAACCCAAATCGTCGGCCAAACGCTGGCCCAGCGTGGTTTTACCAGCGCCGCGCAGGCCGATCAAAGCCACTCGGTTTTGCCGGGCGCGGGCGTCACTGCCTTCGCCAAACATCTCGCTCAATTGCAAACGGGCACGGCGCAAATCGGATTCAGTGCGCTTACCCAGCAGCTCGCGAATCAACAACCACTCGGGTGAGGTGGTGGTCATGTCCCCCAGCAATTCGGCCAAGGAACATTGCAAAGCCTGCGCCACTTGCAACAACACCAAAACAGACACGTTGCCGGTGCCGTACTCCAGGTTGGCCAGGTGGCGTTCTGACACATCCGCAGCCAAGGCCACGGCTTTGCGCGTCATGCCCTGGCGTGAGCGCAAATTGCGCACGCGCTCGCCCAAGGCCAGCAAAAACGGACTGCGCGCCGCATCGAGGGCAACAGGTGGGGCGGCCTCGGCCGGATTCACGGCTGCGGCATCGGTGTGCGTTGCCATATCGGTCACTGAAATCTCCATGATTCACCTTGAAAACGAGACCAAGGGAAAACCCTAGCCACAACGACAACTCAAAACATGCACTTTACTGCATACTCGGTCATGCGCAAAATAATGCATTTATACAGCCAGTTGCACATCTCGACCAGCTTTTTAATGCATCCCAAGAAAAGAGACCGATCATGAACCCTTCCACCACGATGGCACCGCCCGCTGAATTCAACTTTGCCCAGCATCTGCTGCAGGCCAACCGTTCGCGCGCCAACAAAACGGCGGTGATCGACGACCAAGGCCAACTGACCTACGGCGATTTGGCTTTGCAGGTGCAGCGCTTTGCCTCTGGCCTGCGCGGTTTGGGGTTGAAGCGCGAAGAACGCGTGCTTTTGCTGATGCACGACAGCAGTGACTGGATCGTGGCGTTTTTGGGTGCGCTGTACGCCGGCGTGGTGCCGGTGGCCGTCAACACCCTGCTGACCGCCGAAGACTATGCCTTCATGATCGCCAACAGCCGCGCCCAAGCGGCCCTGGTCTCGGGCGCTTTGCTGCCCACCCTGCAAACCGCACTCAGCCAAGGTGCGCACGAGGTGCACAACCTGGTGGTGTCACGCCCCACCGCCGCCTTGCCTGACGGCGCGATCGACATGGCGCAATGGGCCACTTTGCCACCCGGCCTGCCCGCACCCACCTTGGCGGATGAGCCGGCTTTTTGGCTCTACTCTTCGGGCTCAACCGGTAAACCCAAAGGCACGGTGCACACCCAAGGCAATTTGCACTGGACTGCCGAGCTGTACGGCAAAGGCGTGTTGGCGCTGCGCGAAAACGACAGGGTGTTTTCGGCCGCCAAATTGTTTTTCGCCTATGGCCTGGGCAATGCCCTGACGTTTCCGCTGTCCGTCGGTGCCACTGTGGTGTTGATGGCCGAGCGCCCCACACCGCAAGCCACATTCAAACGCCTGGTCGACCATCAACCCACGGTGTTTTATGGCGCGCCGACAGGCTACGGCGGCATGCTGGCCAGCCCCGATTTACCGGCCAAATCCAAGGTGGCGCTGCGTCTGTGCTCATCCGCTGGCGAAGCACTGCCACGCGACATCGCAGAGCGCTGGACGGCGCACTTTGGCTGCGAAATCATCGACGGCATTGGCTCCACCGAAATGCTGCATGTGTTCTTGTCCAACCGCCCGGGTGACGTGCGCTACGGCACCACCGGCAAAGCGGTGCCTGGCTATGAAGTGCAATTGCGCGGTGAAGAAGGCCAGGTGCTCAGCGGTCACAACGAGATCGGCGATCTGTACATCAAAGGCCCCAGCAGTGCCCTGATGTACTGGAACAACCGCGCCAAATCACTCGACACCTTCCAAGGCGAATGGACCAAAAGCGGTGACAAATACAGCTGCGACCCCGACGGTTACTACACCTACGCCGGACGCAACGACGACATGCTCAAAGTCAGCGGCATTTATGTCTCGCCGTTTGAAGTGGAAGCCACGCTGGTGCAGCACCCGGCCATTTTGGAAGCGGCGGTGATCGGCAAAACCGACACCGACGGTCTGGTCAAAACCAAGGCCTTTGTGGTGCTGAAAGAAGGCCAGAGCCTGACCGAGGAAGACATCAAAACCTTTGTCAAAGCCCATTTGGCGCCCTACAAATACCCGCGCTTCATTGAGTTTGTGGCCGAGTTGCCCAAAACCGCCACCGGCAAGATCCAGCGCTTCAGATTGCGCGATCAAGAAAAAGGCTGAGTCCTTTCAGCGCTGCGCACGCCTCACGCGCCGCGCAGCAAAGCGGCCGCCTCGCGCGCGGCCACACGGCCTTCGTCGGTGGGCACCACCCAAATTTCGACCATGCTACCCACAGCATGAATGGACAAGATGTTGTCGCCGCAAGCTTGCAGATTGCGCACAGGGTCGATCTGCACGCCCAGCCATTGCAGCGCCTGGCACACCTGCAAGCGCAGTTGTGCATCGTGTTCGCCAATACCGCCGCTGAAGGCCAACACATCCAGGCCCTGCAGGCAGGCCACCATGGCACCGCTTTCGCGCACCACACGGTGGGTGAACAAATCGATCGCCCATTGCGCCTGCGCTGAGGCATCCGCGCGCAGCTTGCGCATATCGGCCGAGATGCCGGACACACCCAGCAAACCGGACTGCTTGTAGAGCAGGTTTTGCAGACGGTCGTGCGTCCAGCCTTGCTCCAACAAATAAAGCAGAACGCCCGCGTCCAGCGCGCCGCTGCGGGTGCCCATCATCAAGCCGTCAAGCGCCGAGAAACCCATGGTGGTGGCGCAGCTTGCGCCGCCTTGCGCCGCGCACAGGCTGGCGCCATTGCCCAGGTGCGCCATGAGCACGCGCCGATCGGCGCGCGGTGTGCGCTCTTTCAGCGCGCCCATGATGTATTGGTAAGACAGGCCATGAAAGCCATAGCGGCGCACGCCTTGCTGCGTGAGCGATGGGGGCAAGGCAAATTGCTGCTCTGTGGGCGCAACGGTGGTGTGAAACGCGGTGTCAAAACATGCGATTTGCGGCAGCTTCGGAAAAGCCTGGGCAAAGGCCGCAATGCCCGCCAAGTTGTGCGGTTGGTGCAGCGGCGCCAGTGAATTGAGTTGGGCCAAGTCTTGCAGCACCTGGGGCGTCACGCGCACGCTGCAGGTGTAGTGGGCACCGCCATGCACCACGCGGTGCGCAACGGCTTGCAAGGCCGGCAGATGGGGGAGGCGCGCCAGCAAATGGCGCAGTTCCTGCAGGGCCAGCTCAAATGCATCGCCCTGCCCTGGTGGCAAGGCTTGCTTGACCACATCGCCTTGTTCGCGCCAACTGATTTCAGGCGTGCCTTGCGGCTCCAAACCTTGGATGCTGCCGGTGAGCACACTGGGCAAAACTTGGTCGCCCTGCACCGGGTGCAAAGAAAACTTCAAGGTCGAAGAACCGGCGTTGACAGCAAGAATGGCCATGTCAAATCACTTTCAAAGCATCAAACCGCAGCCGCTGCCTGAGCCCGTGCATGGTGCGCAGCCAAGAGCGCCAGTAAAGCCGAGGCGACCCGGGTGTTGGCGCTGTCGGCGCGGCTGGTCAAGGCAATCGGCACCCGAGCACCCAACACCAGGCCTGCACCGGTGGCCCCCGCCAAATATTCCAGCTGTTTGGCCAAGATGTTGCCTGACTCCAGATCCGGCACCGCCAAGATGTCGGCGTCCCCCGCCACCTGCGAGACGATGTGCTTGATCTGCGCCGCATGCGGCGAAATCGCATTGTCAAAAGCCAAGGGGCCGTCCAGCAACCCGCCTTGAATCTGGCCGCGATCGGCCATCTTGCACAGCGCCGCCGCGTCCAGCGTGGAGGGCATGTCCGGGTTGACGGTTTCTACCGCCGCCAAGATGGCGACTTTGGGCAATGCGATGCCCATGATGTGCGCCATGTCGATGGCGTTTTGCACGATGTCCACTTTGTCCATCAAGCTGGGACGGATATTGAGCGCGGCGTCAGTCACCATCAAAGGCTTGGGGTACATCGGCACATCAAAGCGAAACACATGCGACATGCGCCGACCGGTGCGCAAGCTGGGCTGGGCCAGCACCGCGTGCAGCAACTCGTCGGTGTGCAAGCTGCCCTTCATCAAGATATCCACTTCGCACTTGGCGGCCATGGCGGCGGCCACTTCGGCGGCGGCGTGGCTGTGCGGCACGGCCACGCGTTCAATGCCGCTCAGATCCAGACCGGCATCGAGCGCCACCTTGTCGATCTTGGCGGTCGGGCCGATCAGCACCGGAATGATCAGACCGTAGCGCGCAGCGTCCAAGGCCCCCGATAAGGACTCGGCGTCGCAAGGGTGAACCACTGCGCAGCGCACCGCCTCCAAGCCCTCGGCTCTGGCCAGCAAGGCCTTGAACCGGGCTTCGGGATCAAACAACTGAATGTGCGGCACCGTGGAACGGGGACGGCGCACTTTTTGGGTCGGCGCCAGCACCCGGGCCGAGCCATGCAGCACGCGCTCGGCATGCTGATTGATCACCTCACAGTCCAAGTCGACACGCTTTTTAGCGTCGTCCTTGCCTGTGATGCTGACCGTGACGGTCAGCGTATCGCCAATGCGCACCGGCCGCGAAAAATGCAAGTCTTGCTGCAGGTAAATGGTGCCGGGGCCGGGGAACTGCGTCCCCAGCAAAGCCGAAATCAAGGCCCCACCCCACATGCCGTGGGCAATCACGCCATGGAACAAGGTGTCGTTGGCATAGGCCGGGTCCAAATGCGCCGGGTTGGTGTCACCCGATACCGCCGCAAAGGCTTGGATATCGGCCAAGGTCAGGGTGCGGATCAGCCTGGCACTTTGCCCCACGCTGAGTTCATCGTATGTCAGGTTTTCAATCAGGTCGATTTCAGTCACAGCCAGCATTCCATTTCAACAAGATCACGCCACCGCATGGCAGCCTGCGTCCACATACAGCGTCTGTCCGGTCATGCCCGAAGCGGCATCCGAGCACAAAAACGCACACAACTGGGCAATTTCATCCAAGCGCACCAAGCGGCCCAACGGTGCTTTGCGCACCGCGTTCAGCATCAAGTCATCGAACCCCTCAATCCCCGAGGCGGCGCGCGTCAGGATCGGGCCGGGCGAGACGGCGTGCA
This sequence comes from Comamonadaceae bacterium, assembly GCA_947448325.1. GTDB lineage: Bacteria > Pseudomonadota > Gammaproteobacteria > Burkholderiales > Burkholderiaceae_C > Limnohabitans_A. The sequence goes on along the minus strand of CANFMK010000008.1, from coordinate 7,835 downwards.
CTCGGATCTGGTGAGGTCCCAATTCCACCGCCATGTAGCGCACCAGAGATTCGAGCGCCGCCTTGACCGGCCCCATCAGACCGTAGTGCGGCACAGCTTCGTCAGCGCCCAAATAGCTCATGGTGAGCATGCTGCCGCCACGGGTCATGTGCGGCGCGCAGAGTTTGGCCAACGTGGCAAACGAATGGCAAGACACTTCCATGGCACGCGCAAAACCCACACTGGAGCTGTCGATCACCTGGCCGTGCAAGTCTTCCAGCGGCGCCCAGGCGATCGAGTGGATGACAAAGTCCAGCGAGCCCAATTGGGCCACCGCTTGCGCAACGACCTGCGCCAGGCTGCCCGCTTCTTCCACATTGCAAGGCAGCACCGGAACGCCCAAAGGCTGGGTCAGGGGCTCCACAAAGCGCAGTGCCTTGTCATTCAAACAGGTCGTGAACAACTGCGCACCTTGCGCATGGGCCAAACGGGTGCAACCCCAGGCAATGCTGTGCTCGTTGGCCAGGCCCAGGATCAGGCCTTTTTTACCTGACAAACTGTTGAGAACTGAATTCGTCATCGCTCAGTCCTTCTTGAACAGCTCATGCACCCAAAGGCCATCAGCACCGGGCTTGAAGCCCTCAATTTGCAGGTGTTCTTCGGCATCAAGCAAGATTTGCTTGAGGGTTTCGACGCCCACTTGCTCGGCGGCATTTTTCTCCATGCCATAGCGCAGCACCAACAGGCCACGCAACTCGATCCAGTAGCGCTTGTGTTGCGGGTCGGCAAAGTACACCGCCTGGGGTGAGCGCAAGATCTCATGGATATGGTCTTCATGGTCCAGCGGCACGCCCAGGCTGATGGCCAGGCGCGCGATGCGTGCGTTCAAGGCCTCAAACGAGGCTTCCAAGCGGTGCAAGGGGCCAGGCGTGGCGTTGTCTTTGTAAAGGGAATCAATCTGCATAACGAACTTTCACATAAGTGCCCGGCGCATCACACAACACGGTGGCGGCAGGAATGGGGCGGGCTTTGATGAGGGATCCTGAATGCTTGGCCAACCAGTTTTGCATCGGCACCCACCAAGAGCCTTCATGCAGGGACGCTTTTTTGACCCAGGCTTCTGGCTCGATCCAGGTGTGACCTGGGCTGACGTGGTGCATCTGATAACTGCGCTTGGGGTGTCCGGGCTCAGAGATGATGCCGGCGTTGTGCCCGCCCGCAGCGAGGATGAAAGTGGTGTCGGTGTCGGTGGTCAAGTGAATCTTGTAGACCGAACGCCAAGGCGACACATGGTCGCGCACCGTGCCCACCACCAGCATCGGGGTTTTGATGTCCATCAGCGCCAAACCTTCGCCCGCAAAGCGGTAATGGCCTTTGGCCAGGGCGTCGTGCAAAAACAAACTGTCCAAGTATTCGCTGTGCATGCGCTCGGGCAAACGCGTCACATCGGCGTTCCAGCTCATCATGTCCATGCCGACCTCTTCTTCGCCCATCCAATAGCGGTGGGTGCTGCGCGACCAGATCAAGTCACGCGCATTCAGGAACTGAAACGCGCCGGCCATTTGTTTGCCCGACAAATAGCCTTTTTGGGCCATGTCTTCGCGCAAGGTTTGCAGTTGGTCGTCGTCAATGAACAAACCCAATTCACCGGGTTCTGAAAAGTCCGTTTGCGCGGCCAACAAGGTCACACTGCCCAGCTCGGGCATGGCGGGGTCGCTGCGACTGCTGCGTCGACTGGACTTGCGTCCCAACGCCGCCGCCACAATGGACAAGAAAGTGCCGCCCAAGCAATAACCCAGGGCATGCAGGCGGGCTTGACCGGTTTGCGATTTGACGGCGGCCATGGCATCCATCACACCCAAGCGCAGGTAGTCGTCCATGCCCAGATCACGGTCTGAGGCCTGCGGATTGCGCCAAGAAATCATGAACACGGTATGGCCTTGGTCAACCAAGAAACGCACCATGGAGTTGTGCGGCGACAAATCCAAAATATAGTATTTCATGATGCACGAGGGCACGATCAAGAGCGGCTCGGCATGCACTTTGTCCGTGGTGGGCGCGTACTGAATCAGCTCGATCAGGCGGTTGCGAAACACCACTTTGCCCGGCGTGGTGGCCACGTCTTTGCCCACCGCAAATGGCAAAGGCTGCAAGATCTGAGCAGCATCCTGCCCATGTGCATCGCTGGCCACAGGGTGCACATCGGCCAGGTAATGCTTCAAGCCTTTTTGCAAACTCTCACCCTGTGTCTCTATGGCTTTGTGCAAGACTTCGGGATTACTCAGCGGCCAATTGGAAGGCGACAGGGCATCAAGCCATTGGCGGGTGAAAAATCCGACCATATGGCGATGGTGCTCCGACATGCCTTCGACCTGGGTGCTGCGCAGCCAATGGTTGGCCTGCGCTTTGTAGCTTTCTTTGAATGCACTGAAAGGCCATTGCTGCCAAGAGGCATCCAGAAAGCGCGGGTCTTTTTCTTCGCTGGCACCTTGCAGATGCTGTTGAAAATCCGTCCAGGATTGCTGTGCCTGCAGCATTTGTTGCCCTGGCGAAGAGCCCAGATGCATGGCCCAGTCCATGTAGGCCAAAGTCATGGCGATGGGGGACAACCCCATGCTGGATTTGGCCCACAGGCTGTGCAGCGTCTGGTCCAAATGCTGCGCGGCTTCGCGCAGAGCAGCTTCCGATGAAGCCTGATTTTCAAGGGTTGGAGATGTCATTTCAAATTCAGGTGAAGTTGTCAAATGCGAGAGGGCTGCGGCGCTCACACTGCGGTTGGAGGTAAGGGCTGCGTGGCCTGAAGTGACTTGAGCACGCGCAGACACACCTCGTTATGAGGCTGCGTCGTTTGCAATTGATTGGCCAGCACTTGTGGGCCTGCCGCTTGGGACAGCATCTGCAACTGTGACACCAACAACCGCCATTGCTGCACAGCCAACTCGGGGTTTGTTTTGGGGTCCAACACCACCGCAGATGTCCAGCGCTGCTCCTCGCGTTGCTGCGCCTTGATGGCCTCCCGCGCTTCGTGGGTCAAGCGCTTGATGTCGTCCAACGACAAATGCAAACGCTCAGACTCTTCGGCAATCATGGCGCGCGCCTTGGTGTCCAATTCGCCCTTTTCAAAGGCCAGCAACAACTTGTGCTTGAAGTCTTCCCGGTCAATGCGCAATTGGTCGGTGAATGCGGAGGCCAGCAAGCCAGCGGGGATGGCAAAAATCCCAATGCCCACCAAAGCCAGCACCACAGTGAGCGCCCTGCCCATGGGCGTGATGGGTGAAATGTCGCCATAACCCACCGAGGCCAAGGTGACCACCGCCCAGTAAATGGATTGGGGAATGTTTTCAAATTTGTCGGGCTGGGCTTCGTGCTCGAATAAAAAGCCCAAACTGGCGGTCAGCACCACCAACAGCAGCATGACGAATACCGAAGCAAAAATCACCTGCCATTCGCGCTTGACCACTTGGAACAAGGTCTTGGTGGCCGAGGTGTAGCGCGTCAGTTTGAGCAAGCGCATCAGCCTGAACACCCGCAAGAAGCGCAGGTCCAAAGCAAAGGGCAAGAAATGCTCGAGCAAAAACGGCAAGATCGCCAACAAATCAATGATGTTCGGCCCGGCCTTGAAATGCGCCCAGCGGGGCAGAAATGCTTTTTTGTAGGCCGGGTTTTCGGGTGCGGCATACAAGCGTGCCACATACTCCAAGGTGAAGATGCTGAAGGCCAATGCATCGATCACGAAAAACTCAAAAGACAAGACCGCATGCACCGACTGCACCGACTCCATCACCACCGCAATGATGGACACCAACACCCAAAACATGATGAAGTTGTCTAAGTAAACATGCAACTGACCGGAGTGGCCGGTGGGCTCGAGCAAGGCATGCAACTTGCCGCGCACACTGCGGCCCCGGTTGAGTTGTTGAAAATCTTTCCAAGCCGGCACCATGTAGCGCGACAGCTTGAGGATTCGCATCAAACGCAGCAGCCGCAATGCGCGCAGCATTTCCACGTCCATGGCCACAAATCCAGAGAAGTAAAAGGGTGCAATCGCCAGCAAATCCACCAAGGCGTAAAAACTCACCGCATGGCGCCAGCGCGCAAAACGCTGGCCGGCGTATTCGGCCTCCCACGGGGCTGTGGCCAAACGCAATACGTACTCCAGCGTGAACACGCCGATCGACACCACATCAAAAATGTGAAACCACAGCTCCCGTCCGGCATAAATCGGCTCAATGTGTTCGGCGATGATGGCCACCACACTGACGATGATGAGCCAACCAATGCCGTTCTCCACCTCGCGGTGATAACCCTGTTCAAACGCCGGATCAAACAGCCATTGATGGATCAGCGGCAAAAGGCCTTTGGCGCGAGGCTGAGAAGAAGATGGGGGGGCAGGGTGTGACAAAGAAATGAGCTGCATCAACGTGAATGAGCTTCAATTTTCCAGCGCCAGCGCCCCGGTTTACTTGACTTACGTCAAGTGCGCTCGGTTTTGCTTTTGATTTTGTTGATTTTTTAAAACCCCAAAGAACACGCTGGCGCGCTGGCGCATGCATAAGTTCTCACAATCACCGCCCTCGTCATTACCAAGGATTGGCGCGCAGTCGTTCGGCGGCAAACGGGCGCATGAACTCCTTGGCTTTTTCGGGGCGTGCCGACAAATAGGCGTCGTAGGCGCCTTCACTCAAGATCACGGGCATGCGTTTTTCAGCGCCCGGATTTTGGTAGCGGTGCATCAAGGCGTGGCTGTTGGCGTTGACCGTGAGCAGGGTGAAACTGATGATTTCTTCGTCCCCCGCGCCGACCCAGCGGCACCACACGCCGGCCGCGCCCATGGGCTTGCCGTCGATGCGCGAGATGCGCGTGGGCACCGCTTTACCGGGGCGGAAATCGTCTTCAAAAAACGCCATCATTGGCACGATGCAGCGCTGGCCACTGAGCCAGGCATCACGAAAATTGTTCGAAGTGGTCACGGTTTCATGCCGGGCATTGACCAATTTGGTAGAGCGCAACTTGGCATCCGATGCCGACTTGACCCAAGCCGGCACCAAACCGAACTGACCCACACACAGGCTGCGCTGGGGCAGCGCCACCTCGGGCGGCAGTGCCAGGGCATCACCATCCGCTTGAGGCGAAGACTGCGCCGCGTCTGCCGTCAAGGCGGGGGCTGCTGCGCCAGGGACATGGCGAATGAAAAAGCCCGGCTTGCGCGGCCAAATGTCTTTGGCGCCCAGCACCAATGGGGCTTCAAGGCCAAAGCCTTCCAGGTAGGCAGCACTTTGCTGCAGCGATTCGTAATGGGTGCTCATGCGAGCAGGTTAACCCATCAGGTGTCTTTGCTGATCTTGATGCTGGGGAACTTGCTGGAAAAGTCTTTCGCCTTGGCCGCGATCTTGACCGCCACTTGGCGCGCCATGGCCTTGTAAATCAGGGCCATTTCACCATCCGGGTCCGACACCACCGTGGGTTTGCCGCTGTCCGCTTGCAGGCGAATTTGCATGTTCAGGGGCATCGCGCCCAAATAGTCCATGCCGTATTGCGCGGCCATTTTCTTGCCGCCATCGGCGCCAAAAATATGCTCCACATGGCCGCAGTTCGTGCACACATGCACCGCCATGTTTTCCACCAAACCCAAGATGGGCACGCCCACCTTTTCAAACATCTTGATGCCTTTTTTCGCGTCCAACAGGGCGATGTCTTGCGGCGTCGTCACGATGACGGCGCCCGTCATCGGCACGCGCTGCGACAGCGTGAGCTGGATATCGCCCGTGCCCGGCGGCATGTCGACGATCAAATAGTCGAGTTCTTTCCAATTGGTTTGACGCAGCAACTGCTCCAGCGCCTGGGTGGCCATGGGGCCGCGCCAGATCATGGCTTCGTCCTGGTTCACCAAAAAACCGATCGACATGACTTGCACGCCGTAGTTCTCCATCGGCTCCATGGTTTGGCCGTCCTCGCTTTCGGGCCGCCCCTCAATGCCCATCATCATCGGCTGGCTGGGGCCGTAAATATCGGCGTCCAGCAAACCGACCTTGGCCCCTTCGGCGGCCAGTGCCAGCGCCAAATTGACCGCGGTGGTGCTTTTGCCCACGCCGCCCTTGCCCGAGGCCACGGCGACGATGTTTTTCACCTGCGGCAGCAAAGCCACACCGCGCTGCGCCGCATGCGCCACGATGTTCACTGACACGTTGGCCGAGACGTTCTCAACCCCCGCCACACCCTTGGCGGCGGCAATCAAAGCACTGCGCAGCGCCGGGATCTGGCTTTTGGCGGGGTAACCCAACTCCACATCGAACGCCACCTGACCACCTTCCACGCTCAGATTTTTCAGTTGTTTGGTGGACACAAAGTCACGGCCCGTGTTCGGGTCGATGACGGTTTGCAGGGCGGAAAGCAGTTGTTCGGGGGTGGCCATGGGGTTCTTTCAACAATTGGGGCGCAGTTTACAGATAACCTCGGGCAACAAACCCTAAAATCACCGATTCCCCTACAAGTTGTCATTCCATGTCTGCCCCCCACGCGCCCCGCCAGCTTTTCGTCACCACCGCCCTGCCGTATGCCAACGGCAATTTCCACATTGGCCACATCATGGAGTACATCCAGGCCGATATCTGGGTGCGGTTCCAACGCATGCAGGGCAGCCAGGTCAATTTTGTCGGCGCCGACGACACCCACGGCGCGCCGATCATGATTGCCGCCGAAAAAGCCGGCAAGACGCCGCAGCAGTTCGTGGCCGATATCGCTGCGGGCCGCAAACCTTATTTGGACGGCTTTCACATCCAGTTTGACAACTGGCACAGCACCGACGCCCCAGAAAACCACGAACTGGCGCGCCAGATTTACCGCGACCTGCGCGACATCCCCTTCGCCGATGGCGGCTCGTTGATCGAAGTGCGCGCCGTGGAGCAGTTCTTTGACCCTGAAAAGAACATGTTCCTGCCCGACCGCTACATCAAAGGCGAGTGCCCAAAGTGCCATGCCAAAGACCAGTACGGCGACAACTGCGAGGTGTGCGGCTCGGTGTACGCCCCGACCGACCTGATCAATCCGTTCTCGACGTTGAGCGGCGCCAAGCCGGAGCTGAAAACTTCGGAGCACTTCTTCTTCAAACTGTCCGACCCGCGTTGCGTCGCGTTTTTGACCGAATGGACGCAAGACGGCAAGCTGCAACCCGAGGTGGCCAACAAGGTCAAAGAATGGTTCAGCGTGCGCACCAACCCCGACGGCACCACCAGCGAGGGCCTGGGTGACTGGGACATTAGCCGCGACGCGCCTTACTTTGGCATTGAAATTCCGGATGCGCCGGGCAAGTACTTTTATGTGTGGCTGGACGCGCCTGTGGGCTATTTGGCTTCGCTGAAAAACCTGCTCGATAAACGCGGCGAAGACTACAACGCTTACATGGCAAACCCGAATCTGGAGCAGATCCACTTCATCGGCAAAGACATCGTTACCTTCCACACCCTGTTTTGGCCGGCCATGCTGCATTTCAGCGGCCGCAAGACGCCGAACCAAGTCCATGTGCATGGCTTTTTGACGGTGAACAACGGCGAGAAGATGAGCAAAAGCCGGGGCACCGGTCTGGACCCGCTCAAGTATTTGAGCCTGGGCATGAACCCAGAGTGGCTGCGCTACTACCTGGCGGCCAAGCTGTCCGGGCGCAATGAGGACATCGACTTCAATGCCGACGATTTTCTGGCCCGCGTCAATGCCGACTTGATCGGCAAGTACGTCAACATCGCCTCGCGCTCGGCCGGCTTCATTGCCAAGCGTTTTGGCGGTCAACTGGGCACCGTGAGTGCGGATGGCCAAGCCTTGCTGGCCGCCCTGCAAGCTGCTACGCCTGCGATCGTGGATTT